>CAVGTF010000006.1:0-40353 GCA_963632245.1 Anaerovoracaceae bacterium | reverse complement strand
TCTCTCCGCAGAGCGCCTTCACTTGCTCGGCACGGGGCGCTTCGTCGGGGGAGCCCAAGAGCCAGATGCCCGCATCGGGGCGCAGCCGGTGGACCTCCTTCAGGACGTCGGCGAAGAAGTCCTCGGGCCAGGACTTGCTGTCCCAGCGGGAAGCGCATCCCACGGCCACCAGCGGTCGTCCAGAGAGGCCGCTCTTTTCCAGTAATTCATCGGCGGCGGACTGCCAGTCTTCGGGGAGTGCGAGGGGGAGATCCGTGTAGGCGCCGTCGGGGAGGGCGAGTCCCTGGTCCTCCAGGAAGCGCTTCACCAGCAGGAGATTCTTCTCTACGGCGTGGATGGGACCGGCGGGGACCTTCACCACACGATTGTAGAAGAGCCGCGCGCCCTCCCGCGCATCGGAAAAGCCGTACCGCAGAGGCGATTTTGCGGCGTAGGTGATCAGCGCGCTGCGCAGGAGACCCTGGAAGTCCAGGACCGCGTCGAAGCTGTTGGCGCGCAGCGCTTTCAGGAATCCCCGGAAGGCCTTCCAAGAGCAACGCCCCAGGGCCTTTCGGGGGAAGGGAATGACATGCAGGTCGGGACAGAGCCCCACCAGATCGCAGAGGGAGTCGTTTGCCACCCACCAGATCTCCGCTTGCGGGAGCTGTCCGCGCAGCTGTTGCACGGCGAAGAGTGCGTGGATGATGTCTCCCAGGCTGCTGGGCTTGACGATCAGGAGTTTCACGGAAAACAAAGGGGAGGGGTTCCGCCGGCGGACGCGTCGGTGGCGGTTTGCGCTCGTCTATTCGCCAAATGCCAGGCGGGATGCGCAGCGCTCGGGGAGTCCGGCATCCAGGATCTTCCGCTGCGTATCGGAGAGGGAGTATTGCACTCTCCGGTGGAAGAAGGTCTTGCTTCGGGTGTCGTAGACGCCGTAGGAGGCCAGGGGATTGCCGTCACGGGGCTGTCCCACGCTGCCCACGTTGATCACGTATTGGGCGTCCTCGGAGATGAGGAGCTCTTCGGAGAGTTGTCCGCCGTGGAGCGTTTCGTCCTGGAGGGCGAAGAGGAAGGGTATGTGTGTGTGCCCCACGAAACAGAGTCGCTCCAGGGGCATTTCCCGGAAGCACGCCAGGACCGTGGGGATATTGACCAGGTATGGCCAGGAGTCGGCGGATGCCATGGAGGCGTGGGCAATCAGGAAGGCATCCGCGCCATCCTTCTCCGGAATCTGGATCCGCAGCGTCATGGGGAGACCCGCCAGGAAGGACCGCGCGGATTCATTCAGGTGTTTCTGCGTCCATAACGCCGATTTTTGCGCAATGGGATTGAAGCGCTCCGGAGAGATCCGGCTGGCCGCCACGTAGTCGTGGTTGCCCTGCACCGACCCTAGACACGGCAGTGAACGCATCCGATCGACGCATCCCTGCGGATCCGCGTTGTAGCCCACGAAGTCCCCAAGGCACACAAAGTGGGTGACGTCCTGGCTGTCGGCATCGTTCAATACCGCATCTAGGGCTTCTAGATTTCCGTGGATGTCGCTGAGTACTCCAATTCTCATGAGGGGCCGGGAGAAGTGTTCGGTTTCTCCCCGTTGCGCGGGGATGGGGAAAAGGGGAATCCCGTTACTATAATTCAATGCAGAAAAAGGAGGAAGGAGGAAGGAGGAAGTGAGGCCACGCCTGCGGCGCGCTGCGTTGCAATGTGCAATGCATGGTTCCGCCGCTAGGCGGTGAGGAAGGAGGAAGTGAGGCCACGCCTGCGGCGCGCTGCGTTGCAATGTGCAATGCATGGTTCCGCCGCTAGGCGGTGAGGAAGGAGGAAGTGAGGCCACGCCTGCGGCGCGCTGCGTTGCAATGTGCAATGCATGGTTCCGCCGCTAGGCGGTACTAGCGCGCCAATTCGGGCGCGCATTGGCGGAATCGCCGGGTTCGACCCGGCGATGGGTTTCGGGCGGAAGCCGAAACCCTGGCTTAACTTCCTCCTTCCTCCTTCCTCCTTCCTCCTTTTTTTCTCCCTGCCCCGGGGTAGTTGCCGGGCATTATATTCTGCCTTTCGTCCGGTTTTCGCCTGATGGCGGCCCGCAGAGACCCCTTTGTTCATATCTCTTTATCCTCTTTCCTGTCAAGGAGTAACAAGATGAGCACCGTATTTCGCGCGTTTGTGGAAAAGCGTCCCGGCTTTGACGTGGAGGCACAGAACCTCCTGTCCGATCTTCGGGAGACCCTGGGACTGAAGAATTTGTTGGGTCTTCGGCTTTTCAAGCGCTACGATCTTTCTGGTTTGACGGAGGAGGAGTTCCTGGCGGCCCGCGAGTCGGTGCTTTCTGAGCCCAACTGTGATGATGTCTTCGTGGATGTGCACCCCGAGTTCCCCGGTGCCATCTGGTTCGCGGTGGAGTACTTGCCGGGACAGTATGATGTCCGTGCGGACTCCGCGGCGCAGTGCATCCAGCTACTGACCCAGAAGGAGCGACCCCTGGTGCGCACCGCGACCCTCTATGCCCTCTTCGGCGATTTGACCGAGGACGAGATCCGTCGGGTGAAGAAGTACATCATCAATCCCGTGGAGAGCCGCGAGGCGGTCATGGGAGTGAAGCCCGATACCCTGGAGATGACGGTGGCCATGCCGGAGGATGTGCGGACGATGTCCGGTTTCCTGACGCTCTCCCAGAAGGAGATTGAGGATCTGGTGCGTTCTCTGGGATTGGCCATGAGCGCCCAGGATCTGGCGTTTGTCCAGGAGTATTTCCGGGACCAGGAGAAGCGCGAGCCCACTTTCACCGAGATCAAGGTCATCGATACCTACTGGTCCGACCACTGCCGCCACACCACCTTCCATACTAGCCTGGACAAGGTGGACTTCCCGGCGGACTTCGAGGTGCTGGCGCGACCCATCCAGGAGGCCTTCCAGAAGTATCTGGAGATCCGCAAGGAGCTGGGCCGCGAGAACAAGACGCTGTGCCTCATGGACGCCGGAACCATTGGCGGCCGTGAGCTGAAGCGACAGGGCAAGCTGGAGGACCTGGATGCCTCCGAGGAGATCAACGCCTGTTCCATCGAGGTGGAGGCGGAGATTGACGGCAAGAAGGAGCCCTGGCTGGTGATGTTCAAGAACGAGACTCACAATCACCCCACCGAGATCGAGCCCTTCGGTGGCGCGGCGACCTGTCTGGGTGGTGCCATCCGCGATCCCCTCTCCGGACGCTCCTACGTCTACCAGGCAATGCGCATCACTGGCGCAGGCGATCCCCGCACTCCCGTGGAGCAGACGCTCCCCGGAAAACTTCCCCAGCGGAAGATCACTCGCACCGCAGCGGGGGGATACTCCTCCTACGGCAACCAGATTGGTCTGGCAGCCGGAAAGGTCCAGGAGTACTACCACCCCGGATTCGTGGCGAAGCGCCTGGAGCTGGGCGCCGTCATTGCCGCCGCTCCGAAGGCCAATGTGGTCCGCATGGTTCCGGAGGCCGGCGATGTGATTCTGCTGATTGGCGGCAAGACCGGTCGCGATGGCTGTGGCGGCGCCACTGGTTCCTCCAAGGCGCACACCGAGGAGTCCCTGCAGACTTGCGGTGCCGAGGTGCAGAAGGGTAATCCCCTCACCGAACGAAATATCCAGCGGCTCTTCCGCCGCGGAGAGTTCTCCCGCCTGGTGAAGCGCTGCAACGACTTCGGTGCCGGCGGCGTCTCCGTGGCTATCGGCGAGCTGGCGCCCGGCCTGAAGATCGATTTGGATGCCGTGCCCAAGAAGTACGAGGGTCTGGATGGCACCGAGCTGGCGATCTCCGAATCCCAGGAGCGCATGGCGGTGGTGGTGGCCCCCGAGAATGTGGGAAAGGCGCTGGAGCTCTCTTTCCAGGAGAACCTGGAGGCCACTCCCGTGGCCGTGGTCACCGAGGCGCCCCGTCTGGAGATGAGCTGGCGCGGCAAGCGCATTGTGGATCTCTCCCGCGCTTTCCTGGATACCAATGGCGTGACCCAGCATATCGAAGTGAAGGTCCAGGCCCCCAAGGCCGAGGAAAATCCCTTCGTGGCGCCGAAAGTCGATGACCTGTTGCCCCGCTGGATGGACGCCATTCAGGACCTGAATGTCTGCTCCCAGAAGGGATTGGTGGAGCGCTTCGATGGCACCATCGGCGCGGCCACGATCCTGGAGCCCTACGGCGGCAAGACCCGCCTGACTCCCAACGAGGCGATGGCGGCGAAGCTGCCCACCGAGGGCAAGACCGAGTGCTGCACCCTCATGAGCCATGGATACGATCCCTACCTGTGCTCCTGGAGCCCCTTCCACGGCGCGATCTACTCCGTGACCGAATCCCTGGCAAAGCTGGCCGCCGCCGGCGGCGATGCCCTGAAGGCGCGCCTCTCCTTCCAGGAATACTTCGAACACCTGGGCACCGCCCCCGAAAAGTGGGGACAGCCCCTGGCAGCCGTCCTGGGCGGACTCCGCGCACAGCTGGAATTCGGCACCGCCGCCATTGGCGGAAAGGACTCCATGTCCGGCACCTTCGAGCACCTCACCGTTCCGCCATCCCTGGTCTGCTTTGCCGTGGTCGCCGGCGATGCCCGGAATGTGGTGAGCCCCGAATTCAAGGGCGCGGGACACCTGGTTTCGCTGCTGCCCGTCAACCGCATGGCGGATGGCACTCCTGATTTCGCGGGACTCCGCAAGAACTTCACCGCCCTGCGGGACTTCATCCGCGAGGGGAAGATCCTGGCGGCGCAGACCGTGGGCCGCGGCGGCATCGCCGTCGCCCTCACCAAGATGTGCTTCGGCAATCTGATTGGCTTCCGTGGCGAGGCGCCCGCCGAGCTGGGATCTCTCTTTGTTCCGGAATACGGCGCCATCCTGGTGGAGAGCACCGAGGAGCTACCCGGATATCCCGTCATCGGTAAGACCACCGACGACGCGGCCATTACCATCGGCAACAAGATGCGCTACCCTCTCCATGAGGCCATTCCCACCTGGGAGCGCCCCCTGGAGAAGATCTTCCCTACCCGGCACCCCGAGGTCCCCGTGGCGACCTGGGAGCCCTGCCGCACCCGCAGCACCCTCACCCCCGCCACCAAGTGCGCGCGCCCTAGGGTCCTGATCCCCGTCTTCCCCGGCACCAACTGCGAGGTCGATACCGCCAATGCCTTCGCGCTGGCTGGCGCAATCCCCGAACGCATTCTGGTGCGGAATCTCTCGGCTGTCTGCATCGAGGAGTCCGTGGAGGCCCTGGTGAAGGGCATCCGGAATGCGCAGATCGTTGCCTTCCCCGGAGGCTTCTCTGGCGGTGACGAGCCCGATGGCTCCGGAAAGTTCATCGCCACTACCTTCCGGAATCCCCGCGTCCGCGAGGCCATGGAGGAACTCCTCCAGAAGCGCGACGGACTGGTGCTGGGAATCTGCAACGGCTTCCAGGCACTCATCAAGCTGGGATTGGTCCCCTACGGCGAAATTCTACCCGCACTGGACCACGACGCGCCTACCCTGACCTTCAATACCCTGGGCCGACACGTGGCCACCATGGCGCGCACCGTGGTCGCCTCCGTTAAGTCCCCCTGGCTGCGCCATGCGCAGGTGGGCGATGTCCACGAAGTCGCCATCTCCCACGGCGAGGGTCGTTTCTACGCCAGTCCCGAGCAGGTGTCGCAGCTGGTCGCCAATGGTCAGGTCGCCTTCCAGTATGCGGATCTGGAGGGCCGTCCCGCCAACGAGATGCCCTGGAATCCCAATGGCTCCGTAAATGCCATCGAGGGAATCACCTCTCCTGACGGACGCGTCTTGGGTAAGATGGGACACTCCGAACGTTCTCTGGACGATCAGCTGGGCAAGAATGTGCCCGGCGTGAAAGACCAGGGAATCTTCCTCAGTGGCGTGGAATACTTCTTGTAATTGCAGCGACACTCTTCCTATGTTCTTCTGGGATTCTCATCTGCACTTGCCTGTTGAGGACGACCTGCACTGGAATGGCGCGGGCTTCGCAGGCGGCGTCATCTGCGCTACCAAGTATTCAGAGTGGCAACCGGTTTTGGATAGATGCTACCGCTCCGGCGGCACGCTGCGCTACGCGCTGGGAATCCATCCCTGGTATATCTCTCCGGACATGCAGCGGAAGAGGGAAGTCTCTATCCTCGCTGAATACTTGGAGCAGTTTCCCAAGAGCATGGTGGGAGAAATCGGTCTGGATGGCACTCCCGGTCGCCCGCCGCTGGAAGCACAGATCCCCTGGTTTGTGGAACAGCTGGAGCTGGCGGGTCGTTTCCAGCGTGTGGCGGTGGTGCACTTGGTGCGTTGCTGGCAAACGGCGATTGACATTCTGGAGGACTTCTCTGCAGTCCCTGTGGTGATTCATGGCTTCCATGGCAGCTGGCAGGTGGCGCACCGGCTCCTGCAATTCCCGAATCTACAGCTTTCCATTGGCTTCGATGCCCTGAATTGCGGAAAGAATTTCCGTGAGGCGCTGGAGAAAATTCCGCAGGATCGGTTGCTGGTGGAAAGCGACTGGCCCTTCCGGAAACACTCCCCCGATGAACTCTCACAGGTGATTGACTTCCTGGCGCGCCTCCGCGGCGAGGACCCGTGGGAACTCGCCGGCGCACTGGCTGTAAATTCTCAGAGGGCCTTCAATATCGAGTGTTGAGACCCTCGACTCTCTTTTCCTCCCTGATGTTTCGGGGAGATAAATTCCCAGAACAAGAGACCTTTCCTAAAATGATGAAGAATCCCTCCACTCCCGCTTGGAACGCCCTCCAGAAACACTACGAGGAAACCAAGGACACCACCATCGCTCAGCTCTTCGCGCAGGATCCCCACCGCGCGGAGACCTTCCAGGCGGAATTCCAGGATATCCTGCTGGACTACTCCAAGAACCGCATTGACCAGAAGGGCATGGAGCTCCTCTTCGACCTGGCGCGCGAGGCGCATCTCCAGGAGAATGCGGAGGCCATGTTCACCGGCAAGAAGATCAATGTCACCGAAAACCGCGCCGTGCTCCATGTGGCACTGCGGAATCGCTCCAACACCCCCATCTATGTGGACGGCGTGGATGTGATGCCCGAGGTCAATCGGGTGCTGGCGCAGATGTCCGATTTCTGCCGCCGCGTGCGCTCCGGCGAGTGGCTGGGCTTCACGGGAAAGCCCATCCGCAATGTGGTGAACATCGGCATTGGTGGCAGCGACCTGGGTCCCAAGATGGCCTGCGAGGCGCTGAAGGCCTTCGGGACTCCCAACCTGAAGATCTTCTTCGTCTCCAATGTGGACGGTTTTCATATCTGCGATACCCTGCGCGGACTGGATCCCGCCGAGACGCTCTTCATCGTGGCCTCCAAGACCTTCACCACCCAGGAGACCATGACCAACGCCGGCACCGCCCGCAATTGGATCCTCTCTAGCTTCGCCTCCACTCAGGCAATCGCACGGCATTTCGTGGCCGTCTCCACCAATGCCGAGGAGGTCTCCCGCTTTGGCATTGATGTGGCCAATATGTTCGCCTTCTGGAACTGGGTGGGCGGACGGTACTCCCTGTGCTCCGCCATCGGTCTGCCCATCATGCTCCAGATCGGTCCCGAGGCCTTCGTGGAAATGCTGGAGGGCCATCACGAGATGGACAACCACTTCCGCACCGCGCCCCTGGAAAAGAATCTGCCCGTCATCCTGGCACTCCTGGGCGTCTGGTATAACAACTTCTACGGCGCACAGTCCCACGCCATCCTTCCCTACGACCAGGCAATGCACCGTTTTGCCGCGCATCTGCAGCAGGTCTCCATGGAATCCAACGGAAAGTCCGTGGACAAGGAGGGCCATCCCGTTACCTGGCAGACGGGTCCCGTGATCTGGGGCGAGCCCGGCACCAACAGCCAGCACTCCTTCTTCCAGCTGCTCCACCAGGGCACCAAGCTCATTCCCGCGGATTTCATCGGCTTCTGCCGCTCCCAGACTCCCGTGGGTGACCACCACCAGAAGCTGATGGCGAATTTTGTGGCTCAGACAGAGGCGCTGGCCTTCGGAAAGTCCACCGAGCAGGTCCTTTCCGAGGAGCCCGGACTCTCCCCCGAATTGGCAGCCCAGAAGACCTTCCAGGGCAACCGACCCACCAATACCATTCTGGCCGATCAGCTGAATCCCCGCACCCTGGGACGACTCATGGCACTCTATGAGCAGAAGATCTTCACCCAGGGTGTCCTCTGGAATATCTATTCCTTCGACCAGTGGGGAGTCCAGCTGGGAAAGGTCCTGGCAAAGCGCATCCTGAAGGATTTCGCTGCCGGAAAGAACGCGCCCCTGGATCACGATCCCTCCACCAACCAGCTGATCCAGCGCCTGCGGGAGCGGATGTAGTCCGGCTCTCTCTCCGCTATGTCGGAACAACGCGCACCAGATGCCTCCCGGCGGGGGAAGTCCTCCCCCGTTACACGGAGCTTGGTGCGCGTTTTGCGTTTCCAGGCCCTCTGGTCCATGTTCCGGGGACTTGTATGGGCACTCCTGGGACTCTCTCTCCTGGGATGCCTGCTGGCGGAACGAGTCCGGGAGGACGCGCTGACCGTGGTCTTATGCGTCGTCACAGGCGCCACCGCGTTGTTTCTGGCGTGGCTGTGGGGAGCGCAATTCCGCTGGTGGACCCTGGAGCACTTCTGCCGGGAGTTCCGGCGGGAATTCCCCCAGGATCACGATGGCCTGGATGCTGCCTTGGAATTGGAACGGCGGCTCCGCCGAGAGGAGCCCGTGACAGCCTTCCAGCGGGAATACCTGGACGAGCTCCGAGAACGGTATTTGGCCCTCAAAACGGGACTCCTTCATCAGCATATCCAACTGCGCCGACGCCGCACCCGGCAGTGGCTCCTCCTGCCACTCCTATTGATCTCTTTTGCACTCTTCTGGATGGGGCGTGCGTCCTGGCAGAGTGCCTGCGCATTTCTGGGAGGACGGCCCTCCCTGACGCTGGAATTTTCTCCAGGACAACAGGTGCCCGTCCATCAGGACGTGACGGTGGTGGCTACCCTGCGCGAGGGCGCCGTCCCTCACGGCATCGTCCAGTTGGAGTTTCGTGGCCCCGACGGCGTTTCTCGCCGGGAGGCCATGAATCCCGCGGAGTCGGGCCGCTGGAGTCTGACGTTCTATGATCTCCGGGAAGGCCTCCGCGTGCGTGCGGATGACGGCCGTTCGGTCTCCTGGTGGCAGACTCTGGAGGTCTATGTGCCTCCCGCCCCCCTGGAAGTCCGCATTGTCGCCACGCCCCCGGAATATACTCGCCGGGAATCCCGGATTTTCTCGGATTTCCAGGATTTGACGGTGGTGGAGGGCGAGCGCTTGCAAGTGCAGTGCGGAATGCCCGCTGGCGAGGAGTGGGGGCTCCTTCAGGAAAATCAGGAGGGCGTTTGGACGCCCGTGGCGTCGCCGGAGGAGTTCCTTCCCAGCGACCAGACGCGCTATCGTGCGGAGTATCGGCGCGGCGAGATTGTCCGCCAGGGGACGCCCTTCGAGGTCCGCGTGATCCCCGATTATCCCCCCGTGGTGGAGCGCCGAGAGCCCCCGCGGGACGGGAAAATCGCTCCCGGCGAGGAGCTCTTCGTGCACTACTTGGGCACGGATGACTACGGCCTTGCGGAGGTCCAGGTGTGCCTGGCAGTGGATGACCTCCCTGAAACGCGGCGGGTCCTCTGGACGCCTTCGGAGGGCGAGTGTCCCCGGGAATGGGAGGGGCGCTCCACGGTGGATTTGGGCGAGCTCTCCGCCGGACAGATGGTGGTGGGCTGGCTGGAGGTCCGCGACAACCGCCAGCCGGAGGCGAATGTCGTTCGCGACGAGCCCTTCTTCCTCTCCGTGGAAGAGCCGCTCCAGGATGATTTCACGGCGACCAATTCCTCCGACAATGACTCCGAGAAGAAGAATCAGCGGGTGGATGTGGCGGATCTCCTGGCGGAGTCAAAACGACTCCTGCGGGATACCCTTATGCTGTCGGGACAGTGGGAGAATCTCCCGCTCGCCGAAGCGCAGCGCCGGCAGGGCGAGCTGGAGCGCGATCTGCGCACGCTTTCCGTGGGCGTCCGTGGACGTCAGACGCAGATTGCCGCGGCCGCCGGAGTGGTCGCGCTGCCTCTGCCGATGGCGGAGTGTTTCCAGACGGCCTCCCGTTGCCTGGACCAGGCCGCCGACCAGGCGCTGGAACGACACCTCCCCGATTCCCGGCTGACACAGCAGCGCGCCCTCACCGCCCTGAATCGTCTGGCGTGGATGCTGGCGCAGAATACGCGCTCCATGGGCTCCAGTGGCGAGGGGGAGCAGAGTCAGCAGGGCTCTTCTGCGGGGCAGGGCACCTCCGGCGAGGAGTCCCAGGAACTCTCCGATAGCCAGCGGGGCGATCGGCAGATGCCCCTGGAGGAGCTGAAGAAGCTCCTGGATGCCGTGGAGGAGATGCGGGGAGAACTCCAGGGGCTCCTGCCGGAATTCTCGCGGGACGCGGAATCCACGCTCCGGGAACAGCAACGGCGACTCCAGGAACTCCTGCCACGCGCCGCCGCGCTGGAGAGCGCGCGAAGCGCCCGACAATCTATGTCCGATGCGGCAGAGGAGCTCTCCGGGGCCTCACAGGCACTCGCTAACAACGCAGTCTCCGAAGGCCGCCAGCGCACAGAACGGGCGCTCTCCGCGCTGATTTCCGCCCAGGAGGCCCTTCGTCAGGCGCAACGACAGGAGGCATTCCTGCAGATGGAACAACTGGCTCGCCAGGCACAGGAGCTCTCCGAGAAACAGCAGTCCCTCGCCGAGGAAAATCGTCGCCGCGCCCAAAACGGCGCTTCTTCGGAAGAACGGCAGGGCGCCCGAAAGGCCCAGGAGTCCCTGGAACGCGAGGTGGAACGCTTCCGGCAGGAGGCGCGCAAGAGCGCCGGCAGTCTGGCGCGGGGTCTCCCGCAGGTCTCCGAGGCCATGAGCCGCGCGGGCGATGCCGCCGAAGAAGGGATCCGCCGCGCGCAGGATCGTGCAAAGAAGGCACTGCTCTACGGTCGCTACGAGACCGCCGCCCGGAGTCAGGAGGACGCCTCCCAGGCGCTGGGCGAGTGGTCCCAGAATCTGTCTCAGGCCATGGAGGGCCTCCCGCGGCACGGTGCACAGGAGCTCTTCGCCGCCCTGGAGGAGCTCTCCCGCATGCGGAATGCCCTCGCTCGCGCGGGCGAGGGGAGTGATGGCGAGGCCGAGGAGGTGCGTCAGAAGGTCTCCGAGGGCCTCGGACGGATGGGGCGCGGTCTCGGCATCCCCCGACTCGTCCGGGATGCCGAGGCGATCGGCCAGGATTCCCTCCCCGAGGCGCTGGAACGCCTCCAGGAGATCCAGAAAGATCTGTCAAGGGAGCTGGAGACCCTCCGGGAAGACGCCCTCCAAGCGCCGGCAGTGCGCTCCGCTCCGCCACCCCGAAAATACCGCCCGCAGACCCAGGAATACTTCCGGCTTCTCAACCAGTAGCCGCGGGCTTTGGGAGTTCCCCGCTGGGGTGTGGGGCTCTTGAAGATTCGGGAACGAAGGATATATTAAGCGACCTTGCAATTTCCGGACAATTTCCTCAATTCAATACAGATAGTAACCACTTTAGGTTAAGGAGTTCCTAGCTATGGCACACAAGAAAGGCCAATCCTCCAGCCGTAACGGCCGTGACAGCAATCCTCAGTATCGTGGCGTGAAGGCCTACGGCGGCCAGCAGGTCACCGCCGGCAGCATCATCATTCGCCAGTGCGGCACCAAGTACTTCGCGGGCAAGAACGCCGGTATGGGCCGCGACTACACCATCTTCGCCCTGATCGACGGCACCGTGGAGTTCATCAAGCACTCCCGCAAGATCAACATCATCCCCCTGGAAGCCGCCGCCGAGTAAAAATCCCCGGCAAACCACCGGCGAAACACCATATTCGCCGTTCCAGCGAGAAATCGGAGAAAGCGTGTCGGCAACCACTACGGTCGCCGGCGCGCTTTTTTGTTTTCGCCAGAAGAGCGTAGGCATAAGTTTCCTCCGCTCTTGAGGGCATTTCTCCTCTCTTTGCTCATGAAGCGAGTCAGTTTCCATACACTCGGATGCCGTCTGAACCAAGCGGATTCGGCGCAAATGGCCGGCGATCTGGTCTCTCACGGATACACCGTGGTCCCCTGGGGGGAGCCGGCGGAGGTCCTGGTGATCAACAGCTGTGCGGTGACAGGCGTGGCCTCCCGGAAGAGCCGTCAGGCGGTCGCATTTGCCCGGAAGCGCCACCCGGAGGCTTTCTTGGTGGTCTGCGGCTGCGCGGCGTCGGATCCGCAACTGCTGGCGGGCCGCGGCGCGTGCATGGCGGATCTGCTGGTGCCCAATCCCAAGCCGCGGAGCCTGGCGGCGCTGCTGCCGGCGGAACCCCGCCACGAGGAGCATGGTCCCCTGAAGCCCATGGCCTCTGAACCCCAGTGCCAGGGATTTACGCTGCCTGGCGTGGGCGTACATGGCGAGCGGAATCGCGCGAATCTGAAGGTCCAGGATGGCTGCAGCTTCCGTTGCACCTACTGCATTGTGCCGCAAGTGCGGGGACCCGCCTGTTCCCGTCAGTGGGCGGATGTCCTGCGGGAGGCGCGTGCCTTGGTGGAACAGGGCTTCCGGGAGCTGGTGCTCACCGGCGTGAATATCGCCACTTACTCCCAGCCGGAGGGCGATCTGGCGGATCTCTTGGAGGAAATCCTGAAGATTCCCGGGGAGTTCCGGGTGCGCCTGGGCTCCGTGGAGCCCGGTCCCCGCATGGAGCGGGTCATCGATCTCATGGCGGCGGATTCCCGGCTGTGCCGATTCCTCCATCTCCCTCTGCAATATGGCGAGGAGGGCATTTTGCGGCGCATGGCGCGCCGATACACCCTGGAGGAATACGCCCACACGGTGGAATCCGCCTGGAATAAGGTGCCCGGGATCTGTCTAGGCACGGATGTGATGGTAGGATTCCCCGGCGAGGACGACCAGGCATTCCAGAAGTGCCGGGAATACCTCCGGAATCTCCCGCTCTCCCTGATGCATGTCTTCTGCTACTCGCCGCGCCCCGGGACCCCCGCCGCCACTTGGCCAAATCGGCCCGTCGCCGGCGTCTCCCATATTCGGGAGGCGGAACTCCTGGCGCTTGCCCAGGAAAAGGCCGCGTCCTTCGCCGCTGCTCAAGTCGGAAAGGTCCTTCCTGTGCTGCCAGAAGAGGGCGGCGCCACGCTACACGGCTGGTCCGACAACTATCTGAAGGTCTTGCTCCCCGGATTGACCGCCTCCGCAGACATCAACCGGATCCTCCCTTGCCGCATCGGCGCCGTGGTGCCCGGCGGAGACCGTGAGGTCATGGGCACTCTGGCAGACCCGGAAACCCCGGCGAAGTAGCCCGTTTCTATCATCGCAACCCATTCAACCGTAGGAGGAAGGACATTATGCCAAGTGTGCGCCGACAGGAATTGACCGATTATCTGGATTCCCTCTTCCGGGAGTATGTGTGCCCCGAGGATCCCTCCCATAACGGACTGCAGGTCCAGGGAAAGGACGATGTGTCGCGGGTGGCATTCGCGGTGGACGCGCGCCTAGAGACCTTTCGCATGGCGGTGGAGGCCGGCGCTGATCTGCTCTTCTGCCATCACGGAATCCTCTGGGGCACCGGACTCTCCCGCCTGACTGGCAATGACGGCGAACGAGTCCGCATTCTCATGAAGAACGACCTCTCCCTCTACGCCATGCATCTCCCGCTGGATGCACACGCTACTTTGGGTAATAACGCCCAGCTGGCGCTGGCACTGGGAATCCCCCTGGAAAAACAGTCGCCCTTCGCAGTCACCCGCGGCATCCCCGCCGGCGTCCAGGGAGACCTCCCTAAGACGACGACTCTGGGAGACTTGGCGGATCGACTCCAGTCGCTCCAGCAGACGCCCACGGACTTCTTCGGCGCGCCCGCAGACCGCCCCGTAAACCATATCGCCGTGGTCTCCGGCTCCGGCGCCGGTTTCCTGGAGGACGCCGCCCACTGCGGCGCGGATGCCTTTATTACTGGCGAACTGGACCACGTGCGCGGAATCCGTGCCCTGGAGCTGGGAATGCCCGTGGTCACCGGCGGACACTACGGCACCGAGACCCACGGCCCCAAGGCCGTCATGCGACAAATCCAGGAACACTTCCCGCAACTGGAATGCCTCTGGCTTTCCGCTCCCACAGGACTCTAGAGAGGCTCGTAAATCCAAAAGAGGGGGGATTCGGCGCTGGTTAGAGGCGTGAAAAGGGGCGCCGGGATATTGATGCTTGATGGGGGAGTGTAGGGGGCGATAAACGGGGGCGTAGCTGCCCTTTTTGATGCTTGGGAATTCCCGGGCAAAAGAAGTCGTTTTGGGGGCGTTTTACGGTGGAAATTCCTGGTTTGCGGGGTATATTCTTCGCACGCGTGTGCGTGTGTGCGCGTGTGCATGCGTGTGTGCGCGCAGGCGTGCTCGCGTACGCGTGCCGCGAGGGGGCGTCGGCCGACGGGGATCGGGCCATGATTCCTGATTCCATCGCGTACGATCGCAGGTTGTTTTGAGGGGGCGGCGGCACGGCTTCCCTTTTTTCTTCCCTGGAGAGACCTTGTCTTTCTCCAGCGGAGGAATCCCTTTTCTTTTTTATTCAATTCACAATCCCCCACAGGAGGACATTACAGAATGGCAAACGAAGAACTTCCCGCCCAGCAGCCAGTCGAAGCCGGCAAGGATGGCGGACAGATCAAGGTCCTGAAGGGCCTGGAGCCCGTCCGGCAGCGCCCGGGCATGTATATCGGCGACACGGATGTGAATGGATTGCACCAGCTGGTTTACGAGGTGGTGGACAATTCCATCGACGAGGCCCTGGCGGGCTACTGCAAGAATATCGAGGTCACCATCCAGATGGACAACTCCATCATGGTGACCGATGATGGCCGTGGCATCCCGGTGGGCATGCATCCCACCGAGAACAAGCCCGCCTGCGAAGTGGCATTGACCATGCTGCATGCCGGCGGCAAGTTCGACAAGGAGGTCTACAAGTTCTCCGGCGGTCTCCATGGCGTGGGTGTCTCCTGCGTCAACGCGCTCTCCCAGTGGCTCTTCCTCACCATCTGCCGCGATGGCCACAAGTATCGGATGAAGTTCTCCCGCGGCAAGACCGTGGAGCCCCTTCAGGTGCTTGGCGAGAGCGACCAGCGCGGGACCACGGTCCACTTCAGCCCCGATCCCGAGATCTTCAGCACCCTGGAATACAAGTGGGAGATCCTCTCCAAACGCCTCCGGGAACTGGCCTACCTGAATGCCGGCATCCGCATCACCCTCACCGATGTCCGCGGCTCCGATCCCCGCAGCGAGACCTTCCACTACGAGGGCGGCGTCACCGAATTCGTCTCCTATCTGAACCAGGACAAGAATGTCCTCAGCGAGAAGCCCATCACCTTCCAGGGTGAAGTCAAGAACTTCCGCAGCGACGGCACCGGCGACTTCTTCTACGACATCGCCATGCAGTATAGCGATGGCTACGAGGAGTCCATCCACTCCTTCGTGAATGGCATCAACACCAAGGACGGCGGCACCCACCTGGTGGGCTTCCTGACGGCGCTGACCACCGTCATCAACAACTACCAGAAGCAGGTCACCGAGGAAGCCGCGCGGAAGGCGGGCAAGAAGACGGTCCCTGCGCAGAAGGGCGCTAAGAAGAGCGGTTCCGAGAAGGAACTGACCGTCTCCAGCGAGGATGTGCGCAAGGGCCTGGCGGTGGTGGTCTCCGTGAAAGTGGAGAATCCGCTGTTCGAGAGCCAGACCAAGACCAAGCTGAACAACCCGGAGATCCGTGGACTGGTGCAGAGCGCCTGCTACGAGCAGCTGAAGAACTTCTTCGAGGAGCATCCGGAGATCGCTGCGCGTGTGGTGGCGCAGGCCCAGAAGTCCGCCCTGGCGCGTGAGAAGGCGCGCAAGGCGGTGGAGGAGGTCATGAATCCCCAGAAGGCGCTGGTGGGCCTTGTGGGAAAGCTCTCGGATTGCTCCAGCAAGGACCCGCGGCTCTGCGAGCTGTACATCGTGGAGGGCGATTCCGCCGGCGGTTCTGCCAAGAAGTGCCGCGAGAGCTCCTTCCAGGCCATCCTGCCTATCCGCGGAAAGCTCATCAATGCCCTGAAGGCGACGCCCGACAAGCTCCTTCGAAACCAGGAAATCCGCTCCCTCTTCACCGCCATCGGCGCCGGCGCAGGCGCGGATGTGGATCCCGAAAAGGCCCGGTATCACCGCATTGTCATCATGACCGATGCTGATGTGGACGGCTCCCACATCCGCACCCTGGTGCTCACCTTCCTCTATCGGCACCTGAAGCCCCTCGTGGAGGCCGGATATGTCTATATCGCCCGCCCGCCACTGTTCAAGGTCAAGCAGGGCAAACACGAGCGCTACGTGGAGACCGAGGACGACATGAACAACACCCTCACCGGTCTGGGCCTCAACAAGCTGGGAATCCGTCTGCCTGGCGGACGGGAACTGCCCAGCAATGCGCCCGCCATGGTCATTCAGCAGATCCGCGATTGCCTGCGGCTGTGCACTATGAATCTCCCCCGCTACGGCATCCAGCCCCGGGAATTCCTCCAGCTGCGCAAGGAGCACGGATCCTTCCCCACCTATATGCTGGAGATTCGCGAGGAGAGCGGCGCCCAGAGCACCCGCTATGCCTGGAGCGCCCAGGAGTGCCAGCAGCTGCAGGACGAGGCCCTGAAGGAGCAGGAGGCGCGCCGCGCCCAGCGCCTGGCCGAGGAGGGCATCGCCGCTCCTGTGTCGGAGCCCGAGGAGCCCGCGGACGAGCCCGAGAAGCAGGCGGAGGTCATGCTGGACGAGGATGGCAATCCCATCGACACCGGCGCCGAGGAGAGTGCCGCGGCCCACGAGGGCGTGCAGGTGGTGCGTTTGCCCGAGGCGGCGGCGCTGGAGGCCCTCTCCGCCAAGCTGCAGGAGAATGGCCTGGATCTCCAGACCCTCTTCGAGAGCGAGACCCCCGTGGCCGAATTGGTGAATGCCCAGAACGAGACCACCCGCGAAGTGAAGTCCCTGGAGGCGCTCTGCGACGCCGTGACGGCGCAGGGTCGCAAGGGCATCGTGATTCAGCGCTACAAGGGTCTTGGTGAGATGGATCCCTCCGAGCTCTGGGAGACCACCATGGATCCCAAGAGCCGCACCATGATCCAGGTGACCGTGGAGGACGCCCAGAACGCCGACCGCACCTTCGAACTGCTCATGGGCAATGCCGTGGCGCCCCGCCGCCGCTTCATCGAGGAGCACGCGGACGAGGTCCTGAATCCCGATATCTAGCGCGGAGGCGGACCGAATCCAGAGGCATCCCGGAACACACCCTTTAACCCTTTCTGAATCAGCATTATGGCAGACGCAAAGAAAACCCAGACCATCCCTCCCGAGGTATGGAGCGCCATCCAGCGCAACGACATCGCCACGGAGGTGAATTCCATCATGCGGGGAGCATACCTCCAGTATTCCGTCTCCGCCAACGTGGGCCGCGCCATCCCCGATGTGCGCGACGGCCTCAAGCCCGGCGCCCGCAGAATCCTCTACGCCATGCTCCGCGGCGGATTCACCTTCTCCGGCGGACTCAACAAATGCGCCAAGGTGGTGGGTCTCGTCATCGGTAACTACCACCCCCACGGCGATACCGCCGTCTACGACACCATCGTCCGCATGGCGCAGGACTTCTCCATGAGAGTCCCCCTCATTCTCGGGCACGGAAACTTCGGCTCCATGGACGGCGATGGCGCGGCCGCCTATCGTTATACCGAATGCAAGATGGAGAAGGCCGGCGAGGCGCTCCTGGCGGATTTGGACAAAGAGACCGTGGATATGCGGGAGACCTTCGACGGCAAGGAGATGGAGCCCATCGTCCTGCCCGCCGCATTCCCGAATCTGCTGGTCAATGGCTCCCAGGGCATCGGCGTGGGTATGGCCACCAATGTCCCCAGCCATAACCTGGGCGAGGCCATCGATGCCGCCGTCGCCATCATTGACAATCCCGACATCACCCTGGAGGAGCTCATGCGGGTCCTGCCCGGACCCGACTTCCCCACCGGCGGCGTGATCCACGGCACCAAGGGCATCCGGCAGCTCTACTCCACAGGACAGGGCGGCATCCGCCTGCGCGGCAAGACCGAGGTGGTCACTCTCCCCAGCGGAAAGGTCATCATCCGCGTCACCGAGATCCCCTACGGCGTCAACAAGGCCGACATGGTCGCCAAGGTCGGCGAGCAGGCGCAGGCCGGCGCCATCCACGGCGTCTCCAGCATCAACGACTACTCCAGCGACCGCAATGGCGTCATGATCGAGATCGCCTTGAAGCAGGATGCGGTCCCCAATGTGGTCCTCAATGAGATCTACCGCAATACCCCGCTGGAGATCACCTATCCCGCACAGTTCCTGGTGGTGGACCATAACCGTCCCCGCACCATGACCCTCAAGCAGCTCCTGGAGGCCTACGTGGATCACCGGGAACAGGTCATCACCCGCCGCACACGCTACCTCCTCCGGAAGGCGCAGGAGCGGGATCACATCGTGCAGGGACTCCTGATCGCGCAGGCGGATATCGACCGCGTGGTCCATATCATCCGCGCCGCGAAGGACCGCCAGGACGCCCAGCGCGCCCTCATGGCGAACTTCGCGCTGGACGAGGTCCAGACCTCCGCTATCCTCGATATGCGCCTGGTGCAGCTGACCAACCTCGCCGTGGACGAGCTCACCGCCGAGCACAACGACTTGCAGAAGCGCATCGCCGAATACCAGGAGATCCTCTCCTGCCGCAAGAACATCATGGCAGTGGTCCGCAAGGAGCTCCTGGAGACCAAGGAGAAGTTCAATTCTCCCCGCCGGACCTTCATCGAGGCCCACGAGGGCGAGGCGGATCTGGATGGCCTCACCAAGCGCGAGGTCTTCGTGGTCACTCTCTCCAAGCTGGGATACATCAAGCGCTGCAGCGAAGAGGAATACGCCGCCCAGAACCGCGGCGGCAGCGGTGTGCGCGGCATGAAGGCGCGAAAGGAGGGCGACACCGTCCAGATGGTCCTCTCCACGCGCAGCCACAACGCGCTGCTCTTCTTCACCAACTTCGGACGAGTCTATCGCCTGCGCCGTGCCTACGAGCTACCCGAGAGCGGCCGCGGTGATGGCGGACGCTTCATCCACAATGTGCTGCCACTCATCCACAGCGAGAACGAAAATGAGCGCCGGGAGGAGATCCGCGCGATTCTCTCCGTGGACGAATCGGATCCCGCCGCGCTGGCCGGAAAGTCCGTGGTCATGGTCACCCGCAATGGCGTGGTGAAGCGCATGAGCCTGGAGATCTTCCGGCACATCCCCAAGGCAGGCAAGCGCGCCCTTACCTTCAAGGACGAGTCCGACGACCTCATCGATGCCCAGATGACCTCCGGCGACAGCCAGATCCTCATCTCCACCGACGCGGGACGCGCCATCCGTTTCCACGAAAGCCAGGTCCGCGAGATGGGCGTGGCCGCCGCCGGCGTCCGCGGCATCCTGCTGAAGCCCTGGCCGGACGGCACGCCCTCTTGCGTGGTCTCCATGGCAGTGGCCGAGTCCCAGGATGAGCTGCTGGTGATCACCGCGCAGGGACAGGGCAAGCGCACTCCCATTGGCGAGGGCGGTCCCGCTCCCGTCGTGTCGGAGGAGGGCGCCGAGGGCGCCGACGAGAGCGCGGATGCCGCCGCGTCCGTTGAGGAGGAGGCCGTTGAGGAGCCCGTGGAGGAGCTCTCGGAGGACGCCCAGGAGGGCGATGCCGAGCGCGTCGTCCGGGATCACTACCGCCAGACCCGCCGCGGCGGACAGGGCGTCATCTCCATCCGGCTGCGTCCCGGCGACCGCGTGGTGGCGGCGCTGCAGGTGGAGCCCCAGACCCAGAAAAACCTCCTTATGCTCACGGAGGTCGGACAGGCCGTCCGGATTCCCGTGGAACAGGTGCGCCGCACCGGCAGAAATTGCTATGGCGTCCGCGTCATGAAGTTCTCCAAGGACAACGACGCCATCGCCAATGTCTCTCTGGTGGATCACCTCTCCGAGGAGGACAGCGCCGCCAATTCCGCCCGTCAGGCGGAGGCCGAGGGACTGGCTGATATGGCCGCGTCCTTCCAGGCGCAGCGCTCCGCCCAGGAGGAGGCACTCTCCGCCCAGGAGGAGGAACGTCTCCGTCTGGCACAGGAGGCCGCCGAAAACGCCGAGGATGACCTGCCTGATACCGACAACAACGGCGGCGATCTTCAGTAGACGCGCAAATCCCACTGGCGCCGGAGGAAGGAAAAAAATCCCCCCGGCGCCCGATTCTTCCCCTTTATCCTAGAAACTCCCTGACTTTCCCTAGAAATCCTATGGAACTCTACCGTACCGATCATTGTGTCATTGCCGATCCCTCTCTGGCCGAAGTGGGCCGCCAGGAGATCATCATGAGCGAAAAGGAGATGCCGGGCCTCATGATGTGCCGGCGCCAATATGGTGCCTCCAAGCCCCTGGCGGGCTTGCGCCTCAGCGGAAGCCTCCACATGACCACCGAGACCGCCGTCCTCATCGAGACCCTGGTGGAATTGGGTGCACAGGTCCGCTGGGCCTCCTGCAACATCTTCTCCACTCGCGACTCCGCAGCCGCCGCCGTGGCGGAGCGGGGCGTCTCCGTCTTTGCCTGGAAGGGCGAGACCCTGAAGGAATACTGGGAAAACACCCTTCTGGCGCTCTCCTTCCCTGGCGGAAAGGGTCCCCAGCTCATCGTGGATGATGGTGGCGACGCCACCCTCATGGTGCATCTGGGCTACGAGGCGGAAGAGGATCCCTCGGTGCTGGAATGGTGGCCTGAGGCTCATGAGGACGAGGTGGAGCTCAAGAAGCTCTTGAAGAAGGTCCTCGTGGAACGCCCCGGCTTCTGGCACTCCGTGGTCCCCGAATTGCGCGGATGCTCCGAGGAGACCACTACTGGTGTCCATCGACTCTATCAGCGCCACAAGGCGGGAAAGCTCCTGGTGCCCGCCATCAATGTCAATGACGCGGTCACCAAATCCAAGTTCGATAACCTCTATGGCTGCCGAGAATCCCTCATGGATGGCATCAAGCGCGCCACGGATGTGATGGTGGCCGGCAAGATGGCGGTGATTTGCGGCTATGGCGATGTGGGCAAGGGCTGTGCCCAGGCCATGCGGGGCCTGGGTGCCCGTGTGGTGGTCACGGAGGTGGATCCCATCTGCGCGCTGCAGGCGGCCATGGAGGGATACTCCGTGGTGACTCTGGAGGAGGTCGTCTCCCAGGGCGATATCTTCGTTACCTGCACCGGAAACTGCGATATCATTCGCCGGGAGCACCTGGAGGCCATGAAGGACTCCGCCATCGTCTGCAATATCGGACACTTCGATGACGAGATCCAGGTGACCGAACTGAAGCAGGTGCCCGGCATCCGCCATCAGCCCGTGAAGCCCCAGGTGGACAAGTGGATCTTCCCCGATGGACACTGCATCATCCTCCTGGCAGACGGCCGACTGGTCAATCTGGGATGCGCCACCGGACACCCCTCCTTCGTCATGAGCTGCTCTTTCACCAACCAGGTCATGGCGCATCTGAAGCTGGCTTCCGAAAAGCTCCCCGTGGGCGTCTATCTGCTGGACAAGAAGCTGGACGAACAGGTGGCGCGCTTCCACCTGGAGGCGCTGAATGCGCACCTGAGCACCCTCACCCAGAAGCAGGCCGACTACCTCGGCGTGCCTGTGGAGGGACCCTACAAGGCGGAATACTACCGCTATTAGGACTGCACTGTAGCGCGAGGGGGGAGGGATATCCGCTTTTTTTCCAGGGATGCAGAAGATGTACGACTTGATTTTGAAGGGCGCGCGCCTGCTGGATGGCGGCCTCCGGGATTTTGCCATCCGTGATGGCCGATTTGTGAAGATTGCTCCGACGATCTCCGAGGAGTCCCGCGAGGTTTTCGATTGCCGCGGCATGACGATCCTGCCGCCGTTTTGCAACGCCCATACCCACGCGGCGATGGTGCTGTTGCGAGGATACGCCGATGATCTCCCGCTCTTTCCGTGGCTCCAGGAGCATATCTGGCCTGCCGAGGCACGGCTCACTGCCGAGGATGTGGTCGCCGGCGTCCGTCTGGCAATTCTGGAGATGATCAAGAGCGGAACGGTCTTCTTCAACGACAGCTATTTCTTCCTCCCTGAGACCATTGCCGTGGTGGAGGAGATGGGCGTTCGCGCCTGCATCGGCCTCACCTGCATGGATGTGGGGGACGCCGCCGCCAGGGAACGCCGAAATGCCGAAAATCGCGCGATCCGGCAGAATTATCTGGAGGGGCGCTATTCCCGACGCGTGCGCGTCGCGTATTCTCCCCATGCGATTTACACTGTCAACGAGGAGACCCTCCGGCAGATTGCCGAAGAGAGCGCCCGGGATGGCATGCTGGTGCATGCGCATCTCGCCGAGACCGAACAGGAGTTCCTGGATTGCCAGAAGAACCACGGCGGCCTGACGCCCTTCGAGTATATCGAGGAATGCGGGCTTCTGAACGACCGCGCGCGCTTCGCACATTGCGTCTGGATGACCGATGAGGACCGTGAGAAGGCGGCCGCTGCTGGTGCGGTGCTGATCCATAATCCCACCAGCAATCTGAAGCTCTGCTCGGGCGTCTTCCAGCATGCCGCTGCCCAAAAGGCGGGCTGCCGCATTGCCTTGGGCACCGATGGCTGTGCTTCCAACAACGCACACTCTCTCTTCTCTGAGATGAAGGTGGCGGCGCTGGCGGGAAAGATGGCCGCGAAGGATCCCACGGTCTGCCCAGCAGAAATCGTCTTCCAGTGGGCTACAAAGTCTATGGAGTACTTCGTGCCCGATTCCGGCGAGATCGCTGAAGGAAAGGTGGCCGATGCCATGCTCCTGGATCTGGACCAGCCCTATCTGGTGGGCGATTATCATCTGATCTCCAATCTGGTCTATGCCGGCGAGAGCTCCTGTGTGGATACCGTCCTCTGCGACGGAAAGATCCTCATGAAGCACCGCCAGGTCCCCGGCGAGGAGGAGATCCTCCGGGATGCTCGTCGCGTCTGCGATAAATTCCGCCGGTAGCAGCGGGGGAGGGCGCAGGTCAATTATGTCAGTCCGCACGCTTCTTGTCTTGAGCCTCTCTTCGGTTTGGGAGCGGGGAGTCTTTTTTCCGCGCTTCTCGCTGGGAGAGGTCAATCGCGCCGCCGAACATTGGGAGTATCCCTCCGGAAAGGCCACCAATCTCTGCCGCGCAGTGAAGTGCCTCCGAGATTCCGAGATCCAGACTATCCTCCTTACGACTGTCGGCGGGTCCCGCGGACAGCGCTTCCAGGAGGCCTGCCGGGAGGAGGGGCTCTTCTTTCATGGGATCCCTTGCCGTGGCGAGACCCGTGTCTGCACCAATGTCCTCGTGGCAGGACACTCCATGACGGAGATGGTGGAGGAGGCACCCGCGCTTTATCCCGAGGAACAAGAGAAGTTCCTTTCTGCGCTGGAGCAAGTCCTGCCGGATGCCGATGGCGTGGCATTGGCGGGGAACTTTCCGCCGGAAACCCCCGAGAAATTCCCCCGGAGGATCGCGCAATTGGTCGCAAAGCAGGAATTGCCGCTCTTTTTGGATAACTGGCGGCATTTTGCCGTCATGGCGCAGGAGTGTCCGAAGCGCCTGACGCTGAAGATCAATGCGGAGGAAATCCGGAAGATTACGGGGATCCAGGAGATCCCGCAGGCGATGGAGGAACTCTGCCGGAAGTATCCGGGACTGACTCTTGGAGTCACCGATGGCGCTGACGATGGATGGCTCCTCTCCCCGGGAATGGAGCACCCGGAGGCCTTCCCGATCCCCCACGTGAAGAATCCCGTGAATACCCTCGGCGCCGGAGATACCGCCTCCGGAGTCTTCTTTGCACAACTCCTGGAAGGCAAGACCGCGAAAGACGCCTTCCAGAATGCCCTCCAGGATGCCTCGAAATCCTGCTTGACGAGAATCGCAGGAGAATTCGAAAACTAGCATCGTCGAATAGCAAGGAAACGCAAAAGGCCTCTCGGCAAAAGATGATTGCCGAGGGGCCTTTTTGTTTGTATGTGGGGGCAGGGCGTTGATGGCGGTTGTGGTTCTCCGTCTCGCCCCTTTTCGGGGAATGTGTAGAAATGGAAAATCCCCGTCCGATCTTGAATCGAACGGGGATTTTTGTGTAGCCACGGTCTTTGATGACCGTGGCTGTTTCGATTTATCCGAGGACTAGTGGCGGAAGTCCGGCAGACCGCGGACCTCGTTGGCACGCAGGGGCTGACCATCGGGCTTGACCAGTCGGACGCTGACAAACGTGAGGAGGTTGGTCTTCACAGACTGCTCGCCACGGCTGGTGAACAGGTGTCCGAGGATGGGCAGATGGCCCAAGACGGGGACCTTGTCCTCAAAGCGCTGCAACTTCTCCTGGATGAGACCGCCCATGACAACGGTCTCGTTGTCGTAGACCACCACCGCGGTCTTGATCTCGCGGCGAGTGAAGATAGGCATGGTCATGATCAGGGGGATCTCGGAGTTGTTGACGATCTGGGTGGTGTTGTAAGTGGAGTCATAACCAACCAGGTCGCTGACGGAGGGCAGCATATCCAGATAGATGGAGTAGCTGTCGGGAGCCACGGTGGGAGTCACATCCAGGATCACACCCAGGGAGGTAGCGGTGAATTCATCGGGGATGGAGGGCGTGTAGCTGACGCTGGCGGTACCATCGCTGACGGTGGTCTCCATTTCGGGATCCGTCCAGCTGAAGGCGAAGTAGCGCTGGGTCACGACCTTCAACTGAGCGGTCTGACCGCTGATGGTGGTCACCTTGGGAGCGGAGAGCACATCGGAGTTGTTGGACTGCTCGATGGCGTGGATGACGGTGTTGAAGGCGTAGTTGCCGAGCACCGTGTAGACATTGAAGATGGAGTCGTTCAGGGAGGCGGTGTTGAAAACCTCGCTGGCGAAGCGGACGCCATTGCCCATGTTGATGGTGCCGCCGGCAGTCTGGCTGCCCAGACCGAACATGAAGTCACCGGTGCGGACGCCGCCGCGGCCATTGATGAGACCGTGCTCCACGCCGTTGGCAGCGGGACGATAGCTGACGCCACCGCCCTCGAAGGACCACTCGAAGCCCAGGGTATTCAGGTCGGTCTGCTCGATTTCAACGAACTTGGCCTCGATGGAGACCTGGCGGGGGATCTGGTTGATCTCTTCCAGGATCCGCTTGATCACGCGCTGCTGCTCGATGGTGTGGTGGACGATCAGACGACCAGTCTTGGGGTAGTAGCAGATGTTGGCGCCCAGAGGCATGGGAACGCCCATGGCCATGAAGATGTTCTTCGCAGTGTAGAACTTGCTGCCGCCCTTCTTGGAGGAGGAGCCGAATTCCTCTTGCTCGTCACTGCTGGAATCATCATCGTCATCATCGTCATCGTCATCGTCGTCGTCATCGTCGTCGTCATCATCATCCTCGATGGGGGAGGAGAGGGTGCCCATCTTCTTACGAGTTCTGGGCGCGTCGAAGACACCGGCCTCGATGTTGTAGAAACGGGTCTCCATGGGATCCATCTCGATCATCTTGTGAGCCACGATGACGGAGGACTCGGCGTTGCGGATGCGCAGACCGAACTGCCAGGAGAGGTAATCCAGGACTTCGCGGGGAGTGATGTTGGTGAGGTTCAGGTTCACCAGCTTGTCCTCCAGGCTCTCGCCAGTGGCCATGCCGGAATCCTGGACGGGAGTGGCACCGTAGGCACCGTAGTCACCACCGTAGGGATTCAGACCGCCGTTGGCGCCCATTCCGTAGGCACCCGCGCCCATACCGGCGTTCATGCCGTAGGCGCCAGCGCCCATGCCATATCCGGCGCTCATGCCGGTGTTCATGCCATAGCCGGCATTGCCGTAACCGGAATTCATGCTTCCGGCGTTCATGCCCATGGAGCTGGCGGAGGAGCTGCCACCCATGCCACTCTCGGAGTTCTGGTAGTAGCCGTCGGGAGTGTATCCGGGCATGCCGGCGTCAGCCATGGGAACCAGCATGGGGACGATGTTGATGCCGATGCCCTCGGGATCCGCCTTCTTGATTTCGCGGGGCAGGATTTCGGTGAGGACGTCCTTCAGGGTCTCGTTGTCAATGACCAGGTTCTGGATCACGATGTCATCGAGGCGCTTGTTGATGCCCTGGATGTCGTCGTTCTTTCGGATGGTCTGGGTGCTGGAGTAGTCGGCAGCGCCGGCCATCAGCGGGGTGACGGGGTCGGACCACTTCCAGCGGACTTCCGCCATGCGGTCCTTCAGAAGGGTATCCAGCTTCTCGTTGGCGGCGGACTCCATGGTCTCGTCAATCTTGGCAAGCGCGCGGATGGCGGCCAGGTTGAAGGGATCGGCGACCAGCGCCTGCTCGAACTGCTCGCGGGCCTGTGCATAGCGGCCATTCTGCAGGTAGACCTGTCCGGACTTCAGGGCCACGCGGACGATCTGGTCGTGCTCGGAGAGATCGGGGATCAGCTCGCTGACGGAGGTCTTGGCGCGGACCATGGTCTCTTCCAGGATGCTCTGGAGGGTGTCGATGCCCTTCTTCAGGCGGTTCTCGTCGGCGGGCTGAATGATGTAGTCGGACTTGCCGCAGTTCTCGGCCAGGCGTTTCTCCACGCTGAAGTGGTCGCCGAGATCCATGGTGGTCACGTAGTCGGACATGGTCTCGATGGTTTCGGCAGCCTCGGCCTCGTTCTTGGTGAGGGCCAGCTTCTGCTCCAGAATGGCGATGCTGATGTAGTTCTCACCCTCTTCGGCATTCTTCTGGCCCAGCAGGGAGAAGATCTCGGCCAGGCGGGACTGCAGGTGCAGGCGCAGCACGGCGGCCTTGCGCAGGTTCACCATGACCTCGGAGTCGGCCTGGAGGTTGCCGGCGGCGTTCATGGAGACCAGGATATCGGTGGCCTCGAGCAGGGCGTCCTGGGAAGCGAACGCCAGCTCCTTTCCACGCTCCAGATGGCCCTCGCTGTAGACAGCGGCGGCGGAGGCGTAGTGCTCATTGGCGCGGTTCAGGGCGTCCTGGGCGGCATCGAGGCGGGTCTTGGCGACGGCGCCCTCGGCTTGGCGCTTGGCGATCTGGCGCTTGAGGCCCAGCTCGGCGCGCGCCTTGTCCATGTCGGCACCCAGCTTCTGGATGCGCGCGGTCTGATCGGCGATCTCATTGCGGTCGCCCTCGGTCAGGTCGGCGCGCTCGCCGACGATGGTCAGGATCATCTGGACGTCGCGGGAGAGGACATTGATGTTTCCGGTGGCGACGGTCTCGTTGGGATAGAGCTTCTCGACGGCGCCAACCAGGTCATTCTTGCCGAGCATGCCATTGGCGTCGGCCAGGATGGTCTCCATTCCGCTGAGGGAGCTGCGGGAGATTCCCAGCAGAGAGGAGGTGGGCATTTCCTTGAGACGGGCGTGCTTGGCGCCCCAGCCGCTGGCGGCCTCATCGGCCTTGTCCAGTTCCAGAATCTCGTCCAGGGACGCGTTCTGGCGGAAGTCGTTCTCTTCCTGGACCAGCGCGGCCTCCTGGGACGCCAGGTCTTCAGCGGGGGCGTCCTGCGCCTGGAGGGCGAAGGTGGCCAGGGTCGTCAGGAAAATGGCGCCGAGCAAAATGCGCAGGGAACTCCGGCCTTCGTGGATTTTCTTGTGCTTAGTCATGGACTTGCAAGTCGGCCTCGGGACTTTCGCCGGTCCGGCGTCAGCCCCTCCGCCTCCGTTTGGGGTGGACGAGTGGTTCTTGTTGAGTTGAATTCAAATGAGAAATGGTCGAACCTCCCCTGCCGCAGCAGAGGAGGGCGTGTGGGGGAGCCGACGCGGCTAGCGCACCATGGCTCCTCCCTGGAGCATGCCGCCGCCCATGGTGCCCATGGCATTGCTGCCAGTGCCTTGGGTGGGAGGCATGAAATCCTGGTTGGGCTTGTTGGCGGGATCCATCAGCACCTGCGCGTAGGGAGTCTTGTCCAGGGGGCGGATGGTGATGGGCTCGCCCTCGGGGGCGCCGCCAGCAAAGGTCAGCTTCTGGACTTGGACCACGGGCTCGCCCTTGGCGTCGGTCCCCAGATCCAGCATCTGGTAGTATTCCACGGTCTCCTTGGCTTCGTCATCGGCACCGTAGGAGCTACCGTAGCTGTTGCCAAGACCGCTGTTGCGTCCGGCTCCGGAGAGCATGGAGGCGGCTCCAGTGGGGGACTTCCGGAGCACGAATTCGGTGCCGGGAGTGATGTTGAAGGAGAGCTGCATGTCGCCCTGGACCTGGCTGTTCATCACGCCGCCCATCTGGCCCTGCGCGCCCTGTGCGCCCATCGTGCCCTGCATGCCCATGGTGCCATCCATCTGGCCCTGACCCTGCTGCATGCTGAACATGCCGCGCCGGGGATTCCGGCGGAGGTTTTCGGCCTCCTCGGCCTCCTTGATCATGTCATCCACGGTGATGCGCCGAACGGGAGCGCCGTAGATGTGGTTGCCCAGATACTGGAGGACGATGGTGTAGACGGGCTTGTGGATCTTCTCGGCGCCTGCCACGATCACGTAGGTCTCGGTGTCGTTGGAGATGGTGATGGAGTTGTTGTCCTTGTCGAAGGCGGTGAGCTTGAAGCCGTTCATCTTGGGAATCGCGGCACCCATCTTCACGTCGACGGGACGGGGCTCGCCGGTCACCTCCACATTGGCCTTCCAGTCCTTCGGATTGGCGGAACCATTCTGCTTGATGCGTCGGAGAGTGACGGGGATCTCCTCCTGTTCTGCGGAGGCGACGCGGAGGAGATATGCCAAGGCGGGCTTGGACTCGGGGTCGTCCATGGCGGTGCCGGCGCGGTATTCCTCGATGTTGAGGAAGCCGTCTTGATCGGCGTCCATCATGGCGTCAAGCGGGTATCTGTAGTGGAGGAAGGTAGTTGCCTTTTCCACCAGATCGGGGATGCCGTCCTGGTCGAGGTCGTCGGTCTCCGTGGTTTCGGGGCCGATGGCTTCCTGAGTGGTGTTGCACCAGGGGCAGACATTCGCAGAGTATGGGAGAATATAGCCACACTTGGTGTTTTTACAAATAACCAGGTTGCCTCCCTCAAGCAGGCCGGTGCGGCCGGCGCCATTGGGGGAGACGGCGAGTTCCACCTTCGTCAGGGGGCTGGCGAGAATCTCGTCAATGGAGGGGAAGGTAGCCGTGTCGAGTTCCTCGACCATCTTGTCGCAGCGGACGATGGTCTCGGGCTGGGTGCGCTTATTGACATCGGCGGTCTGCTGGCTCATCTCGTCCTGAGTCTTGGAAACGATATGAAGACTCATGAGGAGCAGGAGCAGGCAAATCATGAGGATCAGCTTCTCGTAATGGCGAATGATGAAGTCCACTGTCTATCCTTCCCTGTGTTGCGTTGCTGGGGTAATGGTGCGGCTGATCGCTCCTGTCTATTCTGCCTCGGGCGCGGTGTATTCGATCAGATCCAGGGTGAGATCCGCCCGGATGGAGCGGGGCGGCCGGAAGATGAAATTGTCCTGGCGCTTGGGCTCCTCGTAGACGAGCATCGCCTCGTTGATGTTGGCCAGGCCCTGAATGCCCTCCAGGCCGCTGCCCATGCCGGTGAGCCCGGAGGCGGAGCGGCTGGCACTGCGGGAGGTCCTGGAAGAGCGGGAGGAGTTGCCGGAGAGTCCGGAGTTCTTGGAGCTGCGGCGGCTTTCGCGGGTGGAGGAGGTGGCCTTTTCGCTGCGGCGGCTGGAACGGCTGGAGGACATCCCGCCCATGCCGTTCAGGGAGTTGTTGGAGGCGCCGGGCTTCTTGGCATCCAGCTGCTGACGGCGCACCAGTGCGATCTGGGAGTATTCCGCGGTGGGATCGCCGATATTCTCGTCTTCGAGTTCGACGGCGCGCAGGAAGAAGAGCATGTGCCGATCCTGGAGGAGGTTATTGACCAGCTTCTGGAGGACGGCGGGGCTGGCGTAGAAGGAGAGGGTGATGGGGGTGATGGTGTATCCATCGGCTTCCTCGACCTGGAGGGAGCGGGGGAAATCCAGGTCCTCGACGCGCTTCACGCCGGCCTTTCCTAGGTGCCGAATGAGTTCCTCGTAGATGGCGGCCTGCCGGAAGACGGGCAGGAAGTCGGCGCTGGTGAGGGTGGTGTTGTCCTGGTTGAGTTCGGCCAGCTTGCCGCCGAGGGTCATTCCGCAGTCGAGCTTATAGGTCTTCAGGGCGAGAGTCGTGATCTGGCTCAGCTTCTGGTCGAGCATCTCTTGTGCGCGGGAGGGATTCGGGGGGAGTTCGGGGCGGATGGCGAAGCGCTGATAGAGATCCTGGCGGTTCTTGCGGACCACCTCCTCCGCGATCTCCTGGTTCCGCTCGGCCTGCAGCACATTCTCCAGGACGCCGTTGCCATTCTTGCTGAGCTTCCAGCCGTCCTTGTTCACCTTGTCGAACCAGGCCTCCTGCTCCTCAATCTCCTTGATGGTCTTCTGGTATTCGTTGCGGTTCTTCACCGTGTCGGCGAGGAGGATGCCCAGTAGCACTAGGAATACCAGAGCGCAGAGAAGGATTCCCCAATGTTTTTTGATGATATTCATTGCCGTTGGAAGGGAGGATAGGGTTTGAAGGTCTTTTCCTTGTGTGGCGTCCCGTGCGCTGTGTTAGAGGCTCCTGCCGCCGCTGCGGCCGCCGAGGGAGCTGTTGCTGCTGGCCTCGTTCCAGGGATACGCCTCAAGCTCCGCATTGAACTTCACCTGGATCTGGAAGTCCACGCCATTCTCCAGGATTTCGTTCTTCTGGCGTCCGGTGATGGTGGTGTAGCCCTCTTCATTGCTGAAGAGCTGGGACTTCTTCAGGTTGCGCAGGAAGAGCAGTTCGCCGGCCTGATCCAAGTGGTTGTCGTCCTGCTGGCGGACGATCTCGTTGCCCTCTTCGTCCAGCATGGGCTCCTCATCCTCCACTTCCTCCTCGGTCTTTTCGGGGATTTCGAAGGGATACTTTGGTTCGGGAGCCAGCTCGGGGTCGCGGCCGAAGGTCGCGTTGTGGGAAGTGATGGTGTGTGCCTCGATCTCCAGGCCGCCGATGGCGGTGAGGGAGGGCAGGTTGGAGCCGGAACCGGAGCCCATCATGTCGTCCATGCCGCCCAAGCTCATCATGTCAGTGGAGCTGCCCATGTTGCCGAGGCTGAACATGTCGTTCATGCCACCGCTGTTCTCGGCGCTCTCCTCTTCCACGACACTGGTCTGCTCGACCTGCTGCACATCGCCGAAGACGGGACGGATGCTGTCAATCCAGACATTGTCGGGGCGTGCGCGGAAGATCTCCTCCAGGATGAGGGGCCACTGCGCGCGCTGCATGAGGAAGGCGGAGAGCTCGGTGACCTGCGACTGTGCGCTGTCCACATTCCCGAGGGCGCCCTTCAGGTCGTTGTAGGCGGGCTCGAACTTTCCGCGGGTGGTCTGGTAGGCGCCCAGCTGGGTCTTGGTCTCGTCCACGGCGCGGCGCATGCTGGTGTCGATGAGGAAGAACATGACCAGCAGAGTGAACATGGAGGCCACGAAGTAGGGCTTCTTGTAGAAGAGGGACTGCTGCTGCGCCACGTCGCGGGGCAGCAGGTTGATTTCGATGGGGCAGGTCTGGGAGTAGCGCAGCGCCAGGCCCACCACTTCGCTGAAGGTATGCGCCACCTCGGAGAGCCGCTGCTTGTCAATAGAGGGATCCAGCTGGATGCAGCCGAGGGGGTTGAAATATTCCACGGGCAGACCGAACTTCTCGGCGAAGAACTGGTCGCAATAGCTGAGGATGGTGGTGCCGCCGGTCAGGTAGATCTTCACGGGATCGCTGCCGTGCTGCTGGCTCTTGTAGATCGCGATGGATCGCGCGATTTCGCCGTGGATTCGGCGCATGACATTTCGGACGATCTTGGAGACGTCGGAGCTGGCCTCGGCGCCATTCTCGTCACCCTCGTCCGTGCGAGCCACATATCCGTGGCGGCGCTTGAATTCCTCGGCCTCGGGCTGTCCGATGGAGAACTTCCGGGCGATCTGCTGGGTGATGGAGTGTCCCGCAATGGGGATGGTACGCGCGTAGAAGCGGTTTCCTTCCAGGAAGAGGAGGTTCGTGGTGCGTCCGCCAATGGAGATCAGCATCACGCAGCCATCGGCGCCCAGACCATTGGCGCGGGCGGCATTGTAGCCGGCCACCTGCGCCACATCAACCAGCTGGGGAGCCAGGCCCACGCGGCGGACCGCCTGGACAATCTGCTCGACGATGTCCTTCTTGACCACCACGGAGAGCATGTCCACGGTGTCCTGGTTCTCGTCATCGCCGGCGATGAGCTGGAAGTCCATGCTCACTTCGTCCTGGGCGAAGGGAAGGTTTCGGGTGGCCTCGAACTGGGCCAGCTGCCGCAGCTGCTTGCGGTCGTTGTTCAGGTTGTTCAGCTGGCTGAAACGGATCAGCGCGGTCTGACCGGAGATGGACAACATGGTCCGCTGAGTGTGGATGTTGGCCTCCAGCAACATCTGGCGGAGCACACCCTCAATCACGCGTATGCGGTTCTCCTCAGAGAGCTCTTCCTCATATTCGCGGTGGGCGAAGGTGATCATCCGCATGCCGCCGGTCTGGTCGAACTCGAATTCGCTCAGCTTGATGGCGGCCGCGCCAATGTCAACGGTCAGGAATCTTTCGTTTTTGGCCATTTCTCTAAGGGGTCCGTGGGGAGTCTCTGCCCCGTGGAAAGGGAGGGGTCAGGCAGGGGCTTCGAACTTCACGTAAAGGGGAGGAAAACAGTGTTAGGCGCTAACATACTTTTTTTTCTCTGCAATTCAAGCCACGAGGATCTTTTTTTTCGGGCAGGAGGGGAATTTTCAGGAAGGAAAGGCGGTTTTTGCTAGCAAAGAGGCGTTTTTGCACTTTCGCAATTCTGCGAAAATGGCGCGGGGAAAGTCCGGGAAAGTCCGGGTGTTTTGGGAGAAAAAAGAAGAGGCGCCCCGTTGGGATGCGGGGCGCCTCGTTTGGCTTGGGAGCGTCGTCCTGGTTTGTTTGGGCGGCGCTGTCTATTGAATCAGTGATGTATTAGGACGCGGAGTAGTTGGGGGCGTCCTTCTGCATGATGACGTTGTGGGGGTGTGCCTCCTGGAGGCCGGCGGCGCTGACTCTCCAGAAGCGTGCGTGCTGCTGGAGTTCGGGGATGGTTCGTGCGCCGAGGTAACCCAGGGAGAAGCGGAGACCGCCGGCGTACTGGTTGACCACATCACCCACGGAGCCGCGGAAGGGGATCATTCCCTCGATGCCCTGGGGCACCAGGCGGCTCTCGGCGGTTTCTGCGGAGACGCCGTAGCGTTCGCGGGAGCCTTTTCCGTGGCGCATGGCGTCCAAGGAGCCCATTCCGCGGTAGATCACGTAGGTGCGTCCCTGGTGGAGGATGCGTTCGCCGGGGCACTCCTCGGTGCCGGCCAGTGCGGAGCCCATCATGACATTGCTGGCGCCCACGGCCAGCGCCTTCGCGATGTCGCCGGAGTGTGCGATGCCGCCATCGGCGATGATGGGGATTTCGTCTCCCACTGCCTTGTAGGCGTTGTAGATGGCGGTGAGCTGGGGGATTCCGACGCCGGCGACCACGCGGGTGGTGCAGATGGAGCCGGGGCCGATGCCGACCTTTACGGCGTCTGCGCCGCACTCGAGCATGGCGCGGGCGCCTTCTTCGGTGCAGACATTTCCGGCGATGACATCGACCTGGGGATACTGGCGCTTGATCTCGCGGACCGTCTCCATCACATTCTTGGAGTGGCCGTGTGCGGAGTCCACCACCAGGGCGTCGGTGCCCACGCTCACCAGGGCGTCGATGCGCTCGGCGTCGTAGATTCCCACGGCGGCGGCGACGCGGAGGCGGTGCTGGCTGTCGCGGTTGTAATTGGGCTCCATCTTGTCGATGAGGGTGCGCACATCCTGGAGGCTGTAGAGTCCGGCCAGGCGGCCCTCGTCGTCAACCAGGGGAAGCTTGCCCACCTTGTTCTTGAGCATGATCTCCAGCGCCTGGGTCATGTCGGTGCCCTTGGGGGCGGTGACCAGGTTGGTGGTCATGACGGACTCGACGGGGACGTCGTAGTTGGTCATGAACTTCTGGTCGCGGTGGGTGAACAGTCCGCAGAGGCGGCCCTCCTCGTCGAGGATGGGGAAGCCGTTGAACTTATAGTCTTTGCTGGCGCGCTCGGCGATGATCTCGTAGACCTTCTGGCCCTTGTGGAAAGTGACGGGGTTTTCGATGATGCCGTTGAGGTAGTGTTTGACGGCTGCGGCCTCGGCGGCCTGTCGAGCGGGGGTGAGGTTCTTGTGGATCACGCCGATGCCGCCCAGCTTCGCCATGGCGATGGCCATCTTGTGCTCGGTCACCGTGTCCATGGCGGCGGAGATGAAGGGCACATTCAGACCGATATTGCGGCTGAACTTGGAGACGGTGGATGCCTCGCCGGGGAGGAAATCCGCATAATAGACTTCCATGGAGACGTCGTTGAAGGTCAACGCCTCATGGGGGAAGGACTCCATAAATTCGGCAATGTGCTCGTTCACCATAGGGGAAATTCCTCTTGCTGGGGGTGGATGTTCTGACCCGGGCTCCGCGACCCGCCTTCAGGTGGTGACGCTGGAAAAATTCCCTTTCGGGCCATTGCCACCATACTATAATGGCGGGAGGTCGGTTTTTCCTCCCGCCAGTGGCATTTTTATGAAAGAATTGTCCGGAATTGTCCTATTCGGCCCTATTCGGCGCCAGCCAGTGCGGCGGCGGCCAGTGCGCCGCAGCCCCCGATGAGGAAGAGGGCGATGACGGCTACTGCCACGAGAATGATGGAGACCTTCGCCAGATTTGCGCGGCTGGGCTTGGAGCTGTCGCATGCGTAGACGATGAGCATGATGACATTGACGACGGGGATTGCGGTGAGGATGATCCAGATGAGCCAGTCGGTCTTGGTGACGGTGGGGCTTAGTTCCTGTCCGTAGTTATTGACATTGATGTTAACGGGGGGCGTGGAGCCGTAGGGATTCTGGGGATCGTTTTGGATCATGGTAGCGTTTCTCCTGTGGGTGTTCGGTGTGGTGCCTATGGGAGTCGTCGTGCGAGGATCAGTACGGGGTGGTATGTGAGGGTGACCTGTCCGTCGGGAAGGGGGAATTGTTCCCGGTATTCTCTCTGGAATTTCTGGAGTCTTGTGCGGGACCAAGGGGGGGCGCCGTCGCCGGTGGCGGTGACTCCGGTGGCCTTCAGGTGTTTGAGGACATCCAGGGGCGAGGGGAAGGGCAGGGCGCGGAGCTCTTCCTTCAGGCAGAGGGGCTCATAGCCCTCCTGCACCAGCATCTCCTTCCATTGCTTTATCGGGGGGTACTCTAGACCGCGTCCCGTGAGTTGCCGGACTTCCCGGAGATTCTGTGGACCGAAGGTCGTGAATGCCAGGATTGCGCCGGGCTTCAGGGATGCGTGGAGCCGCGCCAGGAATGCCTGTGGGGCCTTCAGCCATTGGAAGACGGCATTTGCCAGGCAGAGATCCAGTTGCTGGGGGAGTTCCAGGGCCTCCAGGTCGCCGGCGCGGAAGGATGCATTGGGGCGGTGCTGGTGGAAGCGCGCGCATTCCGGCACCAGGTCCACCAGGAGCAATTCGCGGAATGCGAGTTCTTTTTCCAGCAGATCGGTGAGGATTCCGGTGCCGCAACCGGCCTCCAGCAACCGCGGAAAGTCGGTCCCCGCCTGGGCTTTCAGGGCATCCAGGAGGGCGCGCGCCATCTCCGCCTGGAGGGTGGCGGCATCCCCGTAGGAGTCCAGGCTCCGGGCGAAGCGCTGTCGGATGCGTTCAATGGATGGCGTGGTGTCAGGCAAGGCTGAGGACCTCCTCCCAGGAGTTCAGTGACGCGAGGCAATGGTGTGGCACTTCCCGTTCCGTGATGGTGACGCCGGCGTTTTCCCAGGCGAGTCGTTGTGCCTGAGGTGGGAAGATCCGGTCGCGGGTGCCGATGAGTGCGCGGGTGTAGGGGCACTTTTGCGGCGCGGTGGCTTCGGCGGCCTTTTGGCAGGCGCGAGCGATGGCCTTCAGCTCCGTTTTTTGGTCCTCTGGGGTGCGTGTGCCGTAGGAGAATGCCTGTGCGGCGGTGGGGCTCCCGGTCATGCGGAAGAGGAAGCGTTCCCGTGCGCGGGGGAGCAGCCAGTTTTCGGCGGTGCCATCGAAGACCGCGGGCGGGATTCCCTGTGTGTCGTCGCGGGGAGCGAGAGTGCCATTCAGTGCCAGCGCGCTCTGGAAGACCCCGGGTTCCCAGGGGAGTTGCGCCGCGGCCCAGACGCCCAGCGAGAATGCCACCAGATGGCGCTCACGGTCACGGGGAAGCTCGGGGAGTTCATCGGGGAGCGCCGTGTAGTCCCAGAAGGTGCACACCTCGTAGTCGCCGGGAGCGAGATGGGCGGTGGCGGCGGGATCCATCCCCCATCCCGTAAAGAAGAGGATGACCCCCTTCTTGCCGACAGTTTCGTTTTGCCGCAAGAGCTTCATAGGAGCTTTCCGGCCGCTTCCACATCCTCCCAGGAGAGCGCTGCGGAGAGAGAGAAGCGGAGTCGCGCGGTGCCGGCGGGGACAGTGGGGTGTCGGATGGGGAAGACCAGGATTCCGGCCTGCTGGTATTTTTCGGCCAGCTGGCAGGCCTCCTTGTCGCCGCCCACCACGAGGGGAACGATCTGGGAATCGCCGCCGGTGGACAGTCCCCGTGACTGGAAGATCTCCCGGAGCCGCGCCGCCTTCGCCAGGAGCTCGTGGCGCTCCTGGTCCAAGGCGGGGAAGTTTTTCAGGACGAAGTTGCTCCAGTTCAGGACCACGGGTGGCAGTCCGGTCGTGAAGATGAGGGAGCGTGTGTGGTTGACCAGGTATTCCTTGACGATGGGGTCCACGATGGCGTATGCGCCGGTGGAGCCGAAGGCCTTTCCGAAGGTGCCCACCAGCACATCCACCTGGTCGGCAAGACCCAGCTCCGCCGCGAGACCCGCGCCACGGGGACCCCGGACGCCCACCGCGTGGGCTTCGTCCACCACCAGCACGGCATCGAACTCCTGCTTCAGGGCCACCAGCTCCGCCAGCGGCGCGCAATCGCCGTCCATGCTGAAGACCGACTCCGTCACCAGGAAGACGCGACGGCAGGTGCCCCGGAGCTGCGTCAGGAGCTTCCGCAGGTGTTCCATGTCGTTGTGGGCGTAGCGTCGGAAGGGCGCCTCGGAGAGCCGGAGCCCGTCAATGATGCTGGCGTGGTTCAGCTTGTCGGAGAGGATCAGGTCCTCCTTCTGCGCGAGGGCGGGGAGGATGCCGATATTGGCGTGGTAGCCGCTGTTGAAGACCAGTGCCGCACGGCCGTTGTACATCTCGGAGAGGGTCTTTTCCAGGCGGGTGTATGCGGGAGTGTTTCCCGTGAGCAGTCGCGAGGAGGTGCAGGACTGCGCCAGCTCGGGAGACCCCAGGTCCGGACAGATCTCGTAGAATTCCCGCCGCCACTCCTCATTGCCGCCGACGCCCATGTAGTCGTTGCTGGAGAAATTCCGGAAACGCCGGCCGTCCCAGCGCGCCAGCGCGCCCTCTTCGTGGGTGATCTCCCGCAATTGGCGGAAGGAGCCGGACGCACGCAACGACTCCAGGTCATTCGATAGCTCGGCTAAAAAAGAATTCTCGCTCTTCGGTTCCATGGAAAACAGGAAAGGCTCTTGGTATCGTGGGGGAAAATGTTACGGTTGTCGGAATGCCCTCCGGGGAGGGGGGGCTCCCGGCGCGGCGCATAATGTAATGACGCCGACGAGGACCGCGTTCATGCAGTTCCTAAACCGCTCTTTTTCTGACCCTTGCGCCAACGAAAAAAGCCGCTTCCCGGAGTGGGAGCGGCTTTTTCGGATCAAGGCTTCAACCTGGCGGATTAGTGCAGGTTGTAGTACTCGATGACCTTGATGATGGAGACGTCAACGTGGATCTCCTCGGTGAGGGGCTCGCGGGTGACGGTGACCTTGCACTTGTCGTTGGCGTCCTTCTCCAGGTAGGGAGGCAGGACAGCGGAGCTCTCCTTGGCGATTTTGGCGATCATGGGGGAGTGCTGCTCGTTGATGGTGAGCACGTCACCGGCCTTGAGGCGGTAGCTGGCGCGGTCGCAGACCTTCCCGTTCACCAGGATGTGACGATGGCTGACCACCTGGCGGGCGGCGAAGATGGTGGGGGCCAGGCCGCTACGGTAGACCGCGGAGACCAGGCGCATCTCCAGGTTCGCCAGTAGCTTGTCGCCGGTGTTGCCCAGACCACGCTTGGAGTTGTGGTAGATGAAGGTGAGCTGGTGCTCGGAGAGATCGTAGAAGGTCTTGAGCTTCTGCTTCTCGAGCAGCAGCTGTCCGTAGGTGGAGAGCTTCACGCGGCGCTTGGTGGGACCATGCTGTCCGGCGGGATAGGCCTTGGGGGTGCTGGTGGCATCGCCGCCCTCACGGGTCTTGATGACGCGGCTGTTGGTGGGGCAGTTGGGCATTCCCCACAGGCAGAAGCCGATGCGACGGCACAGGGTGTGTTTGGCACCGTGGGTGCCGCTCTTGGTAGTGGCCATGATTCTGGTCCTCCGTTTGTTGCGTTACTTGCAGACCACCTGTCGTAAACTGTCGCCGCCTTCAAGGGGAAGAAAGAAGTGTGTTCGTCTCCGAAGCAAGGAAAAACTCCGCTCCGGGGCGGCTGGACGGGTGCGTAAGAGCCGTTAATCTAGCACGAAAAGCCCGGATCGCAAGCGACTTCGGGGTTCCCACCTACTCGTGGCGCAGGGCCTCCATGGGGGAGAGCTGCGCTGCACGGATGGCGGGATAGATTCCGAAGACGACTCCGGTGGCCAGCGCGATGGAGAATGCGAGGAGTATGGAGTCGGGGCGAATGAGTGTGGTGAGTCCGGCGAGGTGCGTGACGGTCTTCGGGACTGCGATTCCCAGGGCGATGCCGAGGAGTCCGCCGCAGAAGGAGAGGAGGAGCGCCTCCGTGAGGAATTGCACCACGATATGCGTGCGGGTGGCACCTAGGGCGCGCCGGATGCCGATTTCGCGGGTGCGTTCGGTGACATTGGCCAGCATGATATTCATGATGCCGATGCCGCCCACCAGGAGGCTGATGGCGGCGATGCTTCCCAGCACCACATTGAAGATTCGTTTGGTGGACTCCGCTTGCCGGAGGAGTTCCAGGGGCACGGTGATCTCGAAGTCGGTCTTCTTGTGGGTCTGGAGGAGGGTCTCGCGGACGGCGGCGGCCAGCGGCACCACGGATTCTTCGGTGGGGGCGGTGAGTGTGAGCTGATGCAGTTCTATCTTCTCCAGGGTCATGGAGCCGCTCTCACGGTTCATGATCACATCGCCAAAGCGCCGTCGTGCGGCGGTGATGGGGATAAATGCCTTCTGGAGCTCCTTGCGGGAGGCGGTATTGGCGGAGTCCTGTGTGCCGTGTTCCCGGAGGATTCCCACGACCTGGTAGGACTGCCCGCCAAGGTAGACATTCTTTCCCAGGGGAAATTCCAGCGGAAAGAGGATCCTGGCGGTGGCTTCGGTGAGTACCACCACATTCTCGTTGCGCTCTACATCCCGCGCATCCAGGAAACGGCCCTTCTTCAGGGAGTAGGAGGAGTTCTCCAGCGCCCAGGGGACAGTTCCCACGATGCGGGTGGGGATGCTGTTCTGACCGTAGCGCAGGCGTACCTGCATCTCTCTGGCGGGGATATGGATGTGCACAGCCGGATAGAGCTCCTTCAACCGCAGGAGGTCCTCGTATTTTAGACCGTAGGCGGTCAGGAGGCCCCGCATGCCGCGACCGCCGCCAGAACCACCGTCCTCGGCGGGCTTCAGGGAGCGCAAAATGATATTCTTGCTGCCCATGCCACGGATCTGCTCCCGCGCTTCATGGGAGGCGCCCTCGCCAATGGCTAGCATGCCAATGACACTGCCTACGCCGAAGATGATGCCAAGCATGGTCAGGAAACTGCGGAGCTTGTGCTCCACGATGCTCCGCATGCCGAGCTTGATCACACGCTTCAGGTTGTACAGGAAGGGAAACACGAATGCAAAAAAAGGAGGAAGGAGGAAGGAGGAAGGAGGAAGTTAGGCCAGGGTTTCGCGGGCGAAACCCCGCGCCGGAATCTACCGGCGCGTGTGCCAAGCGCGCCCGAATTGGCGCGCAGTACCGCCGGAAGGCGGAAGAGCGCCTGCGGCGCCTTGCAAACCTACTCCCTACTACCTGCTCCCTTCTACCTAGCAAGGGGCGGGGGCACGGGGGGCGGAGCGCCTAACGGCGCAATGTGCAATGTGCAATGTGCAATGTGCAATGTGCAATGTGCAATGTGCAAT
>CAVGTF010000005.1:0-43460 GCA_963632245.1 Anaerovoracaceae bacterium | reverse complement strand
CAGCCACCGTCCTTTCGATTTTGGCCTGCGCTATCAACGGCGACGCCTTAGCGCCGCACAATTGCTACCAAAGAAATGTGCCTATAATCTGGGAAGATATCCAAAGGAGGTCAGGGCAAGCCCCCCGCACCCCCCTGCTACAAAAACCGTACCGCCGCCTTGAAAGCGGCGGAAGAGCGCCTGCGGCGCCTTATAGCTAGCCACTAGCCACTGATTGCTAGGTACTTGCGCGCGCCGGAGCAGTGGCGTGCGCAGGGCGCCCGGCTTCGTCTCGCCGGCGCGCTGTGGCGCGCGGCTCGGCTACGCCGGGACATTTTGACCGCCCCGATTGCGATGGCAATCGCGGGTGGCCAAAATGGTGGAGGCGCGGGGAGTTGAACCCCGGTCCTGGAGAGACTTCCTGCCGGTCTCTACATGCTTATCCCGTCGTTGATCTTAGTCCACTGATTTGGTGGCGGGCGCCCGTCGGTGGAAGCAGCGTGCTGTTCTTTCTCGCTGGTAGCCCCCGCCTGCCCGGGGCCCCTGGCCAGCCTGATACTTACGCCTCGACCGTCATCAGGTATCGCGGAGGAGACGTCGCGGGCTATGCCGCGAATGCGTACTCGTTAGTGTTCGCAGTTACTTTTTTGACCGATGATTAAGGAGGCCAACGATCATCCTCCGCATGCAACCCGCTTTCCGCCTTTTCAGTCGAGACCGTTTCGCCCCCGAAAGGAATAGGTGAATAGGGATCTGCGGGTACTATAAATCGTGTGGGGGGCATTTCTTCGGATTCAGAGGCTTTCCGTGCATTATATTTTCTTGACGTCGCGCGCCCGTAGGGGGACTGTGCCCTTTTTGGATAGTGGGAGCAATTTTCTTGTGTTTCCTGCGTTTTGCGCGGTTGCCCGTAGGCATGGGGCATAAGCCTTCGCCCCTTTCCTCCTTTCCCTGCCCTCTCCGGTCCTTTTTTCTTGTTTTCGGAGGTCGTTCAGATGAGTCACAGCCAGGAAGACATCCAGAAATTTCTCGCGCACATCCGAAAGACCATTGCGGACAGTGAGAATTTGGTCTCGCAGGCGGAATTGCGGATTGCGGAGACCGACCGGATGTTAGAGCGCCAGGGTCTGACCCGTGAGCAGGTGCTGAACCTGCGTTTTAGTGAGAGTCAGATGGAGGCGGCCAATGCGGAATTGAAGCGTCGTGGCATGGATCCCTTGGAGAAGTGGTCTGGCATGGAGGACTCCCAGGTGGACGCGATTCGTCCCGCCAGCGACTACGCCAATGCCGCCTCGGCGTCCACGCCCTCCGCCAATGCCTCGACTCCCGATAGCGATTTGGAGAATCGTCAGAAAAAGTTCGGCATGATGATGAAACCTTTCCAGATCTGATGTGTAATCAAGGGTGACGTAGCGTCTTTTGTATCATCCTTGAGCCCCACAGGAGAATGACCATGGAAATCGACAGAATTGCCAACCGAATTGCCGCCGGCGTGCAGTCCGCGCAGGAGCAGAGCATCCAGACCTCGCAGCAGGAGGGCGCCTCCGCCATCCTGGGCGGTGCCTCCGTGACCGTGACCCGCGGTGCCTCCAGCGATTTGGAGCGTCTGGTCTTGCGTCTGAAGAGCGAGAGTGCCGAGACCCGCCAGGATTTGGCGCAGCGGCGGATCTCGCTGCTGTCCACTGTACTGGACGGCATGGCGGAGCGCATCTCCCAAAAAGAGCACGACGCGCTGCTGGAGATCGAGGGTCTCGAGAGTGCGAACACCACCCTGCAGTCCGACATCGCCTCCCTGACCGCCTCGAAGGCCACCGCGATTGCGAATCGGGATGCCCTGCAGGCGCAGATCGAGTCGTTGGAGAAGCTGACGGAGAACGAGATCAAGAATGGCGAGGATCACCGTGAGCTCATTGAAAAGTTGAAGGCTCAGAAGGCCGAAGAGGACGCGAAGATCCAGGCCTGCGAGAACGCCATTTCCGCCAAGAGCGCGCAGATCACTGCCAACACTGCGAAGATCTCCTCGCTGATCTCCGGCGTGGGTGCCGCGACCCTCCGGGAGGTCGCGGCCGCGGTGAAAGCGGCGGCGGGTGCGGAGGAGCTTACGGAGCCGGAGGAGACCGAGAGTGCCTCCGAGCGTGAGAAAGCGGAGAAGAAGGCGGAGCTCAACGACCCCGCCGCGGTGCTCCGTGAGGCGCTGGACCGCCTGGATGCCGAAATTGAGAAAACCCTTGAAGAGAACCAAGCCATCAAGGCCTGAGGGCCGGGAGACAAACGCCATGCAGCAGAAAATTGACATCGCGAAGATTGCAGAAGCCGCCCGGGCATTTGCGCAGGACGGCGCCACCCTCAAGCAGCTCAAGGGCGTGACCAACGAGGAGTTGGATGCCGTCTACCACCTCGCCTTCGGATACTACCAGACTGGCCGCATCGAGGAGGCCGCGAAGCTCTTCCGGTTCCTGGTGCTCTTCGACCACCTGAATGCCAAATACTGGTTCGGGCTGGGAGCCGTCCAGCAGGTCGCACGGGACTACCAGGACGCCGTGGTCTCCTACAGCTACAGCTCCTTCCTGGATCTCTCCAATCCCAAGCCGCAGTATCATGCCGCGGAGTGTTTCCTGGCGTTGGGTGACAAGCGCAGCGCCGCCAGTGCCATCGAGGCCCTGGAGGAATTCTCCGCCGCCGGCACCGAGGCCGGCCGGGAATACCGCGCCAAGGCCGCCGAATTACGCAAGCGCATAGGCGAAGAGGTCTTCGCAGAACTTGAGAAAGAAGACAAGAAACAGGCGTAACCTTTGCGCCTCCGCAAGTGTAAACCGTTTGGAGGTACGAAACAATGCCCGAAATCAATTCTCTCAATAGTGCAGCGGTCCAGCAGAATCTGGCCGCAGAAAACATGAAGCTCCTGGGCGCCAACACCGAGAAGGCGAAGGAGATCATTGGCAAGACCGTGGAGATCCTCTCCGGCGCCAACGTCCGCGTGACCCGCACCGGCACCACCGGCGTGGACGGCAACAACGAGCGCATCACTGGCGCCACTGGCGCGCCCGCCCTGGATGATCCCGGCGATGTCAAGAATGTGGAAGCGAACCTGGAGAAACTCATCGCGTATCTGCAATTGGAGAGCGAAGAGCAGCAGGCCGACGCCGCAAAGGAGCGCATCGAGAACCAGAAGGCGCGGTTGGACACCGAACACAAGGACCGCATGGCGAAGATCGACGAATCCCTCAAGAAGATCGACGACGCCGAAAAATCCCGAAAAGTGAGCCGTTTCTTCAGCTGGCTGAGCGCCATCTTCTCTGTGGTCGCGGCGGTAATCGTGACTGCGGTGACTGGCGGTGCGGCGGCGGGCTTCGCCATTGCGGGCGCCGCCTTGGCGGTGGGCTCCTTGATTGGCGAAGAGACGGGCCTGACAGACAAGCTAACGGAGAAGATTGCCGAGAGCCTTCAGAAGGGCGGCATGTCCAAGAATGACGCCCAGATGAAGGCCGCGCTGATCGTGAATCTGACCATCATGGGCCTGGGACTCATCTGCAGTGCGGGGGCCATGGTGAGCGCCTTCAAGGCGGGTGCGGACACCGTCAAGAACATCGGCACCCTCATGAAGACCGTGCAGAACATCTCCACCATCGCCAATACCGCGGTGGGCATTGGAGGCATGGTCTCCGGCGGCGTCTCCACGGCGATGAACTACCGCGCGGAGTCCTCCAAGGCGGAGGTCACCGAGCTCCAGAAGTTCCTCACCATGATGCAGCAGCAGCTGGAGGACTCCGAGGAAGAGCTCCAGAACCTGCTGCAGCTCATCCAGCAGAGCGTCGGCAAGATCGCCGAGCTCATCGCATCGGCCACCGATACCAGCGGCGAAATCGCCAAGAACATCGGCGCCATGGCATAGCAGTTTCGTCCCCATAATGCAGGAGGACACGACAATGAACATCAATGCAATCAATGCGAGCGCCATAAATCTGGAGGCGCTCCTCTCTCCCCTGGGGGAGGTGCAGAAGTCCACCGATGCCGCCACCGGCAAGGAGACCCTGACCCTCTCCGTGCAGGCGAACGGCACCACTGGTGCCTACAAGGTGGACTTTCCGCAGATGGAGACTCCCGGCGCCACGAGCCCCGAGGTGCTGGGGGGCCTGATCAGCAAGCTCCAGGCGGATGGCGGCTTGAAGCTCACGGACGACCAGCTGAACACCCTCAAGGGCGAGGCGGAAAAGACCCTCGAAAAGACGGCGAAAGCCATCGATACCGTGTCCGCCTCCTCCAAGGGTAGCGTCATGTTCGACATCTACAGCTTGATGGCGCTGCTCATCGAGGTGGCCCAGAAGCAGAAGGAGGCCAACCGCGAGAGCCAGAGGGCCCAGGACACCGCCATGTTGAAGGCGATCCAGAACCAGGCCGACCAGCAGATGGCCGCCGCCCGCATTGGGCTCATCGTGGGCGTCGTCTGCAGCGCAGTCACCGTGGTGGCCTCCGCCGCCACCATGGCCGTGCAGTCCCATGCGTTTGGGCAGCAGCAGCAAATCACCCGTGACTCCGGGCTCTCCGCAAGCAACACGAAGGTCTCCGCGCTGTCCAACACCGATACTGTCGCCCACGCCGAGGCCCATCTGAACACGGTGGAAGCAAAAGTCGGCGGCGAGGTCTCCGCCCGCGTGCAGGGCGAATTCGGCCAGCAGCTAGTGGATGACCAGGCCGGCAATCTCAGCACGAACTTCGATCATGCCCGCGCGGATTTGGCCGCAAAGGACACCGCACGTACCACCGCACGGACCGAGCTCCAGGGCGCGCAGGCGGAGCTGGAGACCGCGCAGACGAACCAGCGCAATGCGCAGTCGGCCTTGGATGCCAAGAAGGCGGAGGTGAATTACGACGCCAAGGCTGCGCGTTTCGAGCAGCTGGATGCCATCCGCAACCAGAATCCGGGTTCCGCCGATGGTCTGGTGCAGTGGGCGGCGGCAAAAGGCGACTTCGACGCTGCGAAGGCGGCGGTGTCGCCCCTGCAGAACCAGCTGACCGCCGCCGACAATGCGGTGACCTCCGCCCAGAACAAGGTGAACCTCAAGCAGAACGACGTCACCCTGGCGAACGAGGCATACGCCACCGCCAAGACGAACTTCCAGAATGCCAAGGCGGACTACGTGAAGACCGTCCAGGACATCGGCGACCAATACGCCGAGAAATACCAGACTGCGCTGGAGCGCCAGTCGAATCCGCCGGCCGGCGCAGACAAAGCGCAGCTCTCGCAGGATGTGCAGACCGCCCGTTCCGAGATGGAGATGGCGCGTGCCTACGAGGCGAAGCTACTGGCCGCGGACGACGTCATGACTCCCGCCGAGCAGAAGGAGATGGTCATGGCCGCACGAGCCGAGGCCACCGCCACCTCCAACCAGGTCATCAACCGACTGGACTTCAAGCAGTTCGAGCACCGGATCCAGGTCCTCTCCGGCGTGAATGGCATCATCTCCTCCCTGGGGCAGATGGGCCAGAATGTAGCACAGGGCATCAGCGGCATGAAGTCCGCCGAGGCCACCGCCACGGGCGCCGAGGAGAAGAAGCAGGAGACCCTGTCGCAGCAGAGCAAGGAGCTCTACGACGAAGAGCAGAAGCTCATCGACTCCGTGCTGCAGCTCATGCAGGCCGTCGCCCAGGCCGAAACGCAGTCCATGCGGGACGCCATCCAGGCGTAGGAGGAATCGATCCATGTCGGGCTTGATCCAATCCCAGGAGATCCAGGGCGGCGCCGTCTACGGCGTCAAGCAGATGGAATACACCGTGGACGGCGTCTCCGGGAAGGACTACACCGCCGCCTTGACGGCGGCCGCCTTCCGGCAGTCCGTCGCCATTGAGGACGCCACCGCCTCCTATGCGGAGGTGGTTCGGCAGCGGCAGAAGAAGGTCTCCGAGCTCGCCGAGGCACTGGCAATCCTCACCGACAATGTAGCCACCCTCAAGACCGGCAAGAATGTGAGCAACGACGACTGGACGGATTCCACCACCGCCATGACAAAGGCCGCCGAAATCCTCGATAAATACGGGATCTCGCACAACATCGTCAAAGTGGAGGCCTTGGCGGTCCTCGGCCACGATGCCAGCCGCATCCAGCGTCGTTACGCACAGAAGACGCAGACGAACGTACAGTACGAGATGGACAAGGAGGACAACAACCTCCAGCAGGACCTCGTCACCCTAAACTCCTTCGTCTCCAAGCGCGACAACGCGTATTCCACCGCCTCGAAGCTGGTGAAGAAGGCCGAGAACGCCGCGTCAAGCACCATTTCCAACATCGGAGGTTAACGAAGATGGACAGCACCGTAGTAAAAGGGAATTCCACGATAAAGTTAAATGAAATCACGCTCTCACAAAACTGGGGCGCGAAATTCGGTGACTATACATACGACATTCCGGTGGAAGTAAAGAAAATAGAGGTCGAGAATGACCATCTGATAACCACGACAGATATAGAATATGTCCCCAAGAACATTGACTTTCAGGACCTGATGGTCGCCGTCGCCGCAAATCGTGCCGCAGCGGTAGAGACGGAAGTCACGCCCCTCACCACCATCATCCGCAACCGCAACAAGGAGCTGGAGACCCTAGGATCGCTCCTCTCCATCTTCTCTAAAGCGCAGGCAAACTTCGACAGTGATGCCTCCGGAAGTGCCACAACCTCGATCTCCGGCATCACCTCCGACATGACCACCTTAGCCACCGAGGCCTATAAGCGCGTAGGTGGAGGGAGTGTCACCACCGCAACAAAAGACTGGACCAAGTCCGATGTAGAGGGCATGGTCTCCATGCTCAAGTCCATGATAGACGAGCGCAACAACGAAGCGCAGACTGACATGAGCCGGCTGCAGTCGCTGGTGGATCGCCGTGACGAATCCTTCACCACCGCCACCAACCTCATGAGCGCCGTCAGCGACACCCGTAGCAACCTGATCCGGAACCTGTAGCGCCGGGCACTTCATTTTCAGAGGTCCCTAGGGTCCCTCGCCACACTGAGAGCCGAATAATGGGCATTACAGTAGACACCATCGCCACAAACCGCTACGCCCCCGAGGGCGCCCAGGAGATCAATCTCTACTCCACGGGGCTGGAGGGCGGAAGCAATCTCACCCTGGGACAGCTGGTCATGGCAGTGTGCCTTCGCGCTGCCGCGGTCTACGAATCCCAGAGCGTGACGAAGATGAACACCATGACCGCCGGCTCCACAAAGCTGGGCGACGCGGCCGATTGGCTGGAAAAAATCGCCAGCGGTAGCTTCAAGACCGGTGACGAGGACTCCATAAAAGCACTCAAATTCCTCACGGAGACCATGGGGATTGCGCAGAGCGAGCTCCCGTGCGGCGCCTCACTCGTTGACGGACGTGCCCCAAAATACTTCCTTGAAGTCGACACATACGACAAGCGGATGCAAGCGGCCAATGTCCTCAAGAACAAAATGGAGGCGTTAGCCCGGACGCAGCAGCAGGACATGATTGATCTGCAGACCATGGTCAACCGGCGCGACGTGGCATACTCCACATCCTCCAATGTGGTAAAGGCCATGGGCACCTCCATGACCGGCGAAGCAAACAATTTCTAGCGGAGAAACGAGAATGGCAACTACCACTGTAGAAACTACCTCTGTAAATGCCATCAATGTCGGAACCATCGAGCTTTCGATGTACAAAGACACGACACTTGCCCTTGACAACTACCGCAAACAAACAGACAGTCCCAAGCTCACCGCCAATGTCTACACCCTTGAGGGAGTAACCTGGCAAGACGGAAGCCTTCGTCAACTTTCAATTGGCGAGCTGGTGATGGCCCTCTGCCTCCAGCGAGCATCCGAATTGGAGGCGGAAATCATTGAAATGATGCAGGAGATGGAGAAGACCACCGCCCGTCTGGAGGAACTTTCTGACTATGAATCCCGTTTTATCGAGAACCTCCAAAGCAAAAACGTCGCGTACTACTACATCAAAAATGACACAGCAGACTACAAGCTATTGAAAGATGAGGGAATTCTCAGCGACCAGGAATATCTTGCCAAATCCACTCCCCTCACAATTAACGGCACGACCATTGATGACAGCAAGGTTCTGTCATACGACGACCTCATCACGAAGATTGAGGCGAAGATGGACGAGAAGAACTCCTTCTCGCAGGAGAAGATGATTGAATTGCAGTCGTACACCAACAAGCGCGACCAGAGTTACGACATGATCTCCAATATCTTGAAGAGTCTGAACACCGTGTTGATTGGCAACGTGAACAACATGTAGGTTGTGCAGAGTGTGCGTGCGATGACTCAGTCCCTGGAGAGATTTCTAAAAGCGATCGGCTATCCCGACAAAGTGGATAGCGATGGTTCCTCGGCGGCCTTGCTGGTGGATGGTGCGGTGGTATCCTGCGAGGATCGTGGGGATCGGCTAGTGCTGTCCTTTGACCTAGGCGAGGAGGCCTCCGGAGCCGCGTTGCCGCGGTTCGCGCAGTATGCGGCCGGGCGGATCTTGAAAGAGGACGCGGTATTGGCATTTGGTCGATTGGGGGCGCGGGAGACCTGTTTTCTCTGGCAGGACGCCCCTGCGGACGCGGCGCCCGGCGAGCTCCTGCATTTTTTCGAGAGTTTCCTGAATTCGTGCGACTGGTGGCGGGAGCGCTGTGGCGGGCATGCAGAGAGTAGCGAAGACCTCCCGTTATCCCCGGATAAGACAATGATGATAAGGCCGTAGGAGAAAGAGCGTGAAAGATTCCCTCACCCACAACGACCGCGAGCAACGCAATGGCCGCGGGGAGCATTCCCTACGCCATTGCGTATTTGCGTTGAATATCCTGCTGTGCCTCCTGGCATTCCTAACGGCATCCCTGCCGGCTGCGCAAATCCCCTGGAAGCTAGAGACTTATACCCTGGTGGCGCGAGACATGGACCTGCGTACCACCTTCGATACCTTCGCCGCCGCCCAGGAACTCTCCGTCGTCATGTCGCCCTCCGTCACCGGAGTCTTCTCCGGCAGTTTCAAGGACATCCCCTCCGGCGAATTCCTGGAGCGTCTGGCAACGGCGCACAACCTGATTTGGTATTACGATGGCGCCGCGCTATACATCTACGGTGCCGGCGAGATCTCCACCATGTTGCTGGACCTCAAGTATATGCGTGCAGCGGAAGTGCGGGAGATGATCTCGGAGCTGGGCGTGGAGGACGCACGGTTCCCGTTGAAGACCGCCTCTGACGACCAGCTGCTGATGGTCTCCGGACCGCCCCGCTATGTGGCGCTGGTGGCCGAGATGGTGGCAAAGGCGGACAAGCTGCGGGAGAATCGTGTGCGCACCGAGGTTGAGACCCGGATGTTCCCCCTGGCCTACACCTGGGCCGATGACGTCAGCTTCGATGCCGAAAGCCCCGAATCCAGCCTGACCATCAAGGGCGTGGCGACCCTCCTGAAGGAGATCATGGATTCCTCCGACAGCGGCGTCCGCACGCGGGACACCGCCAGCAAGGAGGAGCTCTCGGACCTGGAGATGGCGCAGCTCTCCGCCATCCGGCCCGTCATCCGCGCGGAGAACCGCCTCAATGCCGTCATCGTCCGGGATGCCGTCAGCCGCATGCCCATGTATGAGCGGCTGATTGCGCAGCTGGATGTGCCCCAGAAGCTGGTGGAGATCGACGTCACTGTGGTGGAGCTCTCCCAGGAGAATGCGCTGGACTGGCAGCTCTCCCTCTCCTACAGCGGCACCCACGGCCGCTCCAACTACGGCGCCGGACAGAATGCGGCGAACCTCTTCAGCACGGACTCCATCGCCGGAATGGGGCTGGCGGGCGCCCTGACCCACGTCCACTCCACTTGGGCGCTGGCCACCTCCCTGACCGCATTGCGGGAGAAGGGGAAAGCGCGGAACATCTCCCGGACCTCGTTGCTCACCGTCAACAACATGGCCGCCGAGATGACCGACACGCAGTCCTACCACACCAAGGTGGTGGGCACCGAGGTCGCCACCCTCCAGGAGGTCTCCGCCGGCACCACACTACAGGTCAAGCCGCGGATCCTCCCCGCCACCATGCCCGATTCCCCCGATTGCGTCTGGCTCTCCCTGGAACTGGATGACGGCGGCTTCGAATCCATCTCCGTGGACTCCATGCCCATGACACGCTCCTCCACCCTCACCACACAGACCGCAGTCTTCATGGACGAATCCATCATGCTGGCCGGATATCTGCGGGACATCGAGGAGGACGCCGGATGGGGCATCCCATACCTGCGCGACATCCCCTGGATCGGATGGATCTTCGGCGGGAAGTCCTCCAAGAAAGAGACCGTCCAGCGCATGTTCATCATCACTCCCCACATCGTCGACCTGAACCAGGAGACCCTCCTCCGACTCCAGGGAACCCGTCTGCGCGACACCACCGTCGCTGACGAAGTCGCAAAGAATCTCGATGAAGAGGACGACGAGGAGCAGAAGGAAGCGGAGTCCCAGGTCGTGGACGAGCCCACTACCACCGCTCCCCAGGACGCCGAACAGAATGCGGCTCCCGCGGTGGAGCCCACGCAGGCTCCCGCTGTGGAGGCGCAAGGAGAGTAGTTGTGGGCGTTTCCGCGGCCACAATTGAGAGTGGCTTCGCCTCTGTAGGCGATGGCCTGTGGCTTTTGGCGCGTAGCCAGCCCGCCGCGTACTCCGGCGTTGTCCGCCGTCTGCGTCGCAAGGGCTGGTTTCTGCGGGACCGTAATTTTCTGGAGCTGGTACAGCTCTCTGCGGGAATCGAGAAGCCGAAGAAGGGCGTTGAGAAAGCAGAAGTCCCGGTGTCTTCGGCGCCCGTGTGGGCGAAGTGTTCCTTTGCCTCGCGGCCGTTCTTGACCCACATTCCCTGTGCGGCGGAGGTCTTCGCCGTCTCGGAGAAGGTCCTTTTGGCCCCTGTGGAGTCCTGGAAGGCCGCGAAGACCGTGAAGCCGATTCCCATGAGCGCCCGGTTCTCCTTCTGCGTCACGGAATTTTCCTCGGAGTGGGTGGTGCTTGCCACCCGTTCCCGCACGCTGAGGCTTTCCTTAGCCGAAGGCGAGACCATCTCGGTTCGTCCGGAGGCGGCGGTTGCTTGGACCACGAAGATGCCCACGGGCTTCTGCCCGCGGCTTTCCCTGTGGGACCTGCTGTTGCCGCGGGGTCCCGCCCAGATGGCGCTCACCTTCTACGGTCCCGGCATTGTCTGGATTGAGGGCGCTGGCGACCGCAAGGCGGAACTCCTCCCTGGAAGGAGGCCCCGCAATGTCTTTTGACGCAGCACAGATCCTCCGGCACGCATACGCCTCCGGCACCTCCGGCGCCATGGCGGCGGGGCTCTCCGAGCTAGACCGCACGCAGGCCGCGAATGTCCGCCGCGGCGAGCTCATGGGCGCCTCCTTCACCGTGGAAAATGACCCCATGGCGGAGCTCATGGACTCCATGGAGGAGCTCTCCTTCCAGTTTGAGGAAAAGGAAGCCAAGCGCGTGCGCGACCGGAAACTCGGCGAAATGCAGGGCCCCCGCACCGCGCTCTTGCGCGCCGTGGAGTCCTGGATGGCGATGATGCCGGACATGCCCGGCCGCGATTTTGTCGCCAAGATGATGCGCTTCCTGCGTGCCGCCTTTGCCAATGGCACGCCACCCAATGCGTCGGCGCTGTTGCGGGAGCTCTCCCGGGGCTCCACGGATCCCAGCCACCAATTCGCGTTACTGGACATCATGGAGCAGGCCTGCGCTCCCGGCGAAGAGGAGATGCTGGCGCTGATCCGCCAGGCGAAGGCGCAATTGTCGGAAGCGAAGGGCGCCGAGATCCGTGTGGGCATCAACCTGGCCGCCGAGATCAACGCCCGCGCCACCACTCCGGAGGAGATGGGCGGTCTCCGCGACATGTACCGCTCCGAGGTCGTCGGCTTCTCCACGCCCCAGCAGTGTTTCCGGTCCCTTTTGGCGCAGCGCGGCCCCGAGGGCCTGAAAGACGCCATCAATTTTCTCATCGCCGGTTGCGGCGCCGACCTGAAGGCCTCCTCGCCCTCTCTGGACACCGCGATCCTGGGTCGCGTCCTCACCGATCTGCAGTGCGTGCAGGTCCTGCAGACGGTCCTGGAGGCCCTCGGCGCACTGGGCTTCCGAATGGGACGGCAATTCGGCGAGCCCTGCCGGCTCACCGGCGAACAAATGGCCGCACGAATCCTCGAATTCACAGAACAGCCCTTCGTCGCCTCACCCGCCATCGCCGCATTTGTCGGCGAATGCGGAATGGCGAAGCTCCTCGCACAAATGGATTTCACCCGCGAACTCACCGGACTCTTCCGCAAGCTCTCGCCCAGGCTCTTCGCCAAAGAGGGCGACCGACAGCGGCTTGTGGATGCCGCCCAGGAGCACCTGGACGACCTGGTGTCCCGTGAAGAAGGAGGCGAGCAATGAGTGGTGCGCCCTCTTGGCTGGAATCCGCGATCGCGCAATTCGGGCAGTCCGCGGGCCTGGATACCCTGGCTTTGCAGAACGGCACCGCCGCGTTGCGCTTCGACAACGGCGCCTCCCTGCGCCTGGAATACCGCGACGGCGAATTGGCCATGGCGGTATGCGCGCCCGCGGGGGATCTCCGGCGGCTCTTGACTCTGGCGCATCCGAATGGACACCTGCCCTTCCGCGTCCGCACCGGAATCCTGCCGCGCACTGGCGAGGCGGTCCTGGCGATCCGCCTTCCGGAGCGTGAGGTGACCCTCGTGAAACTCAATGCGGCCTTCACGTTGCTGTGGCGGCTCGCCCAAGAATCCGGAGGCAGCTCATGGGCCTAGGCGTCTCTCGCACCGCGGATCCCATCCGCTTTGATGTAGGCATTGGCCGCGCCGGCTACGCGGATGTCATTGAAGCGCCCTATGCCGGCGAGGCGCAGAAGGCGTTGCTGCCCGGCACCACCACGGTCTCCCAGGCCGTGGATGCGCTTTTCCCCCACGACGCCGGCGTCGGCGCCGAGATCCTTTCCGCGCTGGTGGCGGCGAACCCGGCCGCCTTGCGCACGGGCGCCGGTTTCCACGACGCCGCCCAGCGCACCCTGCGCTCTTTGCGCGCCCGAAAGACCCCCGCCTCCGAGCGCGCGGCTGACGAAATTGAGAGGCTTCTTGCGGATTCCGACCTCGTCGAGCGATGCCGCCTGGCCCTGCTGGAGACATAATGAACGGCTCACTAGCAAATTTCTCCAATATCTTCTCGAGGTTTGGCGACCTCGTCCTGGCCTTCTTGGTCGTCTGCATCATCGGGTTGCTCATCATCCCGTTGCCGACGCCCATGGTGGACCTGTTGATTGCCACCAACATCATGATTTCCACCGTGATGCTGATGCTCTCCCTCTACCTGCCCAGGGCACTGGCATTCTCCACCTTCCCCTCGATGCTCCTCTTCACCACGCTCTTCCGCCTGGCGCTGAATGTCACCACCACCCGGTTGATCCTCCTGAAGGCAGATGCGGGCGAGATCATCCAGACCTTCGGTAACTTCGTGGTCGGCGGAAACTTCGTGGTGGGCGCGGTCATCTTCCTGATCATCACCATCGTGCAGTTCGTGGTGATCGCCAAGGGCGCCGAGCGAGTCTCCGAGGTGGCCGCACGCTTCACCCTGGATGCCATGCCCGGAAAGCAGATGTCCATCGACGCCGACATGCGCGCCGGCGCCATCGACCAGGATACCGCACGCCAGCGCCGCAATGAGCTGGCAAAGGAATCCCAGCTCTACGGTGCCATGGATGGTGCCATGAAGTTCGTCAAGGGCGATGCCATTGCCGGACTCATCATGACCTTCATCAACATCGTGGGAGGCATCTGCATCGGCGTCTTCATGAACGGCAAGGAGGTCGCCTGGGCCATCTCCAAATACGGCATCCTGACCATCGGCGACGGACTGACCTCGCAGATCCCCGCGCTGCTGGTCTCCATCACCGCCGGCGTCATCGTCACTCGCGTCGGCGATGTGGACAACAAGCCCCTGGGACAGGACATCATCAACCAGTTCTTCGCCCAGCCGAAGGCGATCCTCCTGGGTGCCGCCATGCTGGTGTGCATCGGACTGATTCCCGGATTCCCGAAACTCCAGATCTTCGGCCTGGCCGCCTTCGTGGCGCTGGTGGCGCTCTCCCTGATGGCGAAAGCAAAGCTCGCCGCCCAGCGCGCCACGCACACCGAGGATCCTCTGGCGGCAGCCGCGCCCTCCGAGGGCGCCACGCCCGCTGCCAAGAAAAAGGACGGCGACGACTTCTCCATGGTCACGCCCCTCACCGTGGACATCGACGCCGATATCCGCGGCGCCCTCACCTACGATGCCCTGAACGAGCAGATCATGTCGGTTCGCCGCGCCCTCTACCACGATTTGGGCGTGCCCTTCCCCGGCATCAATCTCTCCCTGGATCCCGCTCTCCACGACGGCAAATACCGGATTCTGGTGAACGAGGTCCCGGTCTCCGAGGGTGTCCTTCGCAAGGGATACATCTTCGCCATGGAGGACTCGGAGAACCTGACTGCCACCGGCATCTCCTTTGAGGGCGGCAAGCCCTTCCTGGCAGGGCACGACACCTGCTGGGTGAAAGAAGAAGACAAGCCGAAGCTGGAGGAATCCGGCATCCGCTCTCTGGATCTGGGCGGCGTGCTGTCGTACCACCTCTCTGGCGTCCTACGACGCTACGCCCACGAATTCCTCTCCCTCCAGGAGACCCGAATCCTCTTCGACCACATGGAGAAGGAGGCCCCGGAGCTTGTGAAGGAAGTCCAGCGCGTGCTGCCCATGCAGAAGATCACCGATGTCCTGCAACGTCTGGTGCAGGAGGGCGTCTCGGTCCGCGACCTCAAGCGGATCACCCAGACCCTCATCGAATGGGGCCAGCGGGAGAAGGACTCCGTGCTGCTGGTGGAATACGTCCGCTCCGCCCTCTCCCGATACATCTCCTACAAATTCTCCGGCGGCCAGAACATCATTGCCGCATATCTGCTGGATCCCTCCCTGGAGGAGCTCATCCGCAAGAGCGTGCGGCAGACCTCCGGCGGCTCCTACCTAGCAATGGATCCCGCCACCGTCCGCTCCATCATCGCCGTCGTCAAACGCACCATCGGCGATCTCGCGAAGATCCCGCAGAAGCCGGTGGTCATCGTCTCCGTGGACATCCGCCGGTATTTCCGCCGGATGATCGAAAAGGACTACTACGAATTGCCCGTCCTCTCCTTCCAGGAGCTGAGCGCGGAAATCAACATCCAGCCCCTGGGGAGGCTTAAGCTGTGAACCTGCTCCTCAAAATCATCGAAGGCCCCAACAAGGGCGCCGAGGCCGCGCTTGTGGAAGGCGTGCCCGTCACGCTGGGAAAGGGCGACGACTGCGACATCCTGCTGGTCGACGCCACCATGCCCGACAAGACCACCGTCTCCGCTACCGCAGACGGCGTGACCCTTGACGGCGAGCCCCTGCCACTCCTCCACGTGAAGACCCTGGGCGCCACCTCCCTGGCCGTGGGACCCGCGGACGAGCCCTGGGGACCCCTCGTCTGGAATACCCCCGAGACACAACCCGCACCACAAGCGGCGCCCGCGGCAACAGAGAAGTCCCCGGAGGCGAAGCCCCCCGCCAAGGACACCAAGGACACGAAGAAGTCCGAGGAGAAGAAGGAGGGCGGCCATGGCTTCCTCTACTTCCTGATTTTCCTGCTGATTGTCCTGATTGTCCTGGGATGGTGGATGCGCGACGACATCAAGCGGGAATACGCGCGTTTCACGAACCGCGGGAATGGCTGCCCCAGTGCGCAGGAGGTCTCGATCTTTGACAAGCTTTCCCTGTCGGAGGTCGCCTCGAAATACCACCTGAAACTCGAGAACAACACCCTCTCCGGAAACTTCGCCACCCGCAGCGAGCGCCTCGCCGCCACGGCGGAGGCATACTCCGCGCAGCCTGGCGTGGAGCTGGATCTCTCCGACGACGAGTCCTTCCATGCCGCGGCCGCCGATGCCCTCTTCGTCCTCACCGAAGGCGCCCTCAAGGTCGCTGACGCCAAGGACCGCACGCTGAAGCTCTCGGGTGCCGTGGGCTCCTCCGAGGAGCTCAATGCCGTCCTGAAGGCGCTTTCCACGGAGCTCCCCAAGATGCAGAAGGTGGATGCCAGCGAGGTCCTCTTTGCTGCCGGACAGCCCGCACTCCTCACCGCCAGCGAGCCCGCAGCCACCACACCCGTGGCGACTCCCAGGGCACGCCGGACGGTCGCCGCGTCCTCCCCCGCAGTCGCCCTCCCCATCTGCGGCATTCTCACGAAGCCATTCCCCTGCCTGGTCCTGCGAGATGGCCGGCGCGTCTTCGAGGGCGCCGAGATTGGCGGTGCCACCATCGTCCGGATTGAAGCGGACACCGTGGTGCTGTCGGATGCCAACGGCAAGGAGTTCTCATGGAAGCCGTGAACCAGGCGCCCGTGACCCTGCTGGAGATTGAGCGTGAGCTGTCGGGCCCCGACCGCCAGGCGGCACTGGCGCGGCACGACGCCATCCTCGCGCGTCTGGGCGCACGCCTGGACGCCGCCCTGGATGCGGGCGCCTCCCCGGAGGAATTCCAGCGAATGTCCGATTTGAAAGAGGCCAACATCGTGGCCCGAAAGATCTTGCGTCTCACCGCCGGAGTCGGCGGACAGATGCATTCCCTGCAGCCGTAAAGGCAGCACACAGAAACCCCCAAAACAAGGAGCACAACAATGGCAGTCACCATTAACAAAGGTGCCACCGGCATCCCCGCAGTGCAGGACGTCGCCGAAGACGCCACCCGTGTTAGCAATGTCGGCGACTTCGTGCATACCGATGCAGTGTACAACGCCCTCATGAACGCCGCGGTCGCCATGGAGACGCGTCTGCAGAAATCCCTGGAGAACTACCAGGCGCATCCCGATGTCCAGGCCAACCTCCAGCAGCTGCAGTATGACCTGCAGCAGTGGAATCTGGCGCTGACCACCATGACCAACATCAACAAGAACATGGGTGATGCGCTGAGCTCCATCGCCTCCAACTTCCGCTAATGTTCGACCTGGAACCAGAGGAGGCCAGGGAGCTGCTGAATGTTGCGCTCATGGCGACCGGGCAGAACCGCTTCCAGTCCGCCGCGAAGATCCTCGCGGCGCTGGAGCGATTCCGTCCGGGCGAGGCCTCTCTCCCGGTCGCAAAGACGATCCTTCTCATCAGCAAGCAGGACTTCCAGGGCGCAGTGGACTACGTCGACCGCGATGCGCTTTTGCGCTTTCCCGATTCTGCCATGCTGAAGGCCTTCAAGGGCATGGCGCTATTGCGCATGGAGCGCACCGCCGAGGCCCGGATTCCGTTAGAGGAGGCCGCCAACCAGTCCGCCGATCCCGCGGCGGCACAACTTGCAAGGGACTTGCTCGTATGACAGAACCCATGATAGTCGAGCCCATCCGCGCCGCCGCCACCCAGGGCGCCCTCTCCGCGGCCGAATTGCGCACGGATTCCGCGGTTGCCGTGGCGGATCCCGGTGCCGTCGCGCGCTTTGATGCCGCCATGGCAGCGGATCCGGTGCCCTTCGCCTCGGAGGTCTCCAATTCCTTCCTGACAGCGCAGGCGGACAACCAGGCGATTCTCCACCGCATCAAGGCGCTCAGCGAGCTGAATGCGCAGGGTGGGGTATCGGCGCCCGAGCTATTGGAGCTCCAGTACGAAGTAATGAACCTGTCCTTCCAGCAGCAGGTCGTGACGCAGGTCGCCGACAAGGCGTCCACGGCGATCCAGACCCTGGTCAAGAACCAATAGGAGAACCGAAGCATGGTCGGAATGAAACGCAAAGATTCGGGCCTCCGGGGTCTCCTGGCGGCGCTGACGATAGTGTTGCTGCTCACGGGGTGTGTCAACAAAGAAACGATGTTGCACTCCGGCCTTGAGGAGCGGCAGGCAAATTTGGTCATGGCCGCGTTGCTGGATGCCGGAATCAGCTGTCACAAGGTAGCGGGCGAAGAAGGCACCTGGAATGTGACCGTCTCCGAATCCCGTTTTGCCGACGCCGTGAATCTCCTGGAGAAAGCGGGCTTGCCCCGCAAGCCCCACCAGGGTGTGGGCGAGGTCTTCAAGAAGTCCGGCATGATCTCCTCTCCCAGCGAAGAGCGCATCCGCTTCATGGATGCACTGGCGCAGGATCTGGCGAAGACCATCTCCGGAATCGAGGGCGTCGTTGACGCGCGGGTCCACGTGGTCATTCCCGAAAACGACCCCTTCGCCAGAAATCTCCAGCCCTCCTCCGCAGCCGTCGCCATCCGCTCCCGCTGGGACGCGGATCTGACCGATGTCATCCCCTCCGTGAAGGGGCTGGTCAAGAACGCCATCGAGGGCCTGCAATACGAAAAGATCATGGTCACCGTCTTCCGGGACTCCCCGCCGAAGAAGTGACACACCCTTTTCCCCTCTCTTGGGCGAACGATGGACGAAAGCGACAGACAGTTTCTGATGACGGTGGCCTGGCTCTTCCTGCGGCATGGCCGGCGTGACCGCGCCCTGGCGGTATGCCAGGCGCTCCACGAGGCCGATCCCCACGACGGCACTCCCGCCGTGACTCTCGCCGAGCTCCTCGTGGAAGACGGCCTGCCCAAAGACGCCCTGGAGGCCCTTCGGGATGCCGATGTCCCCGCCTCCCTGGACCACGCCGCGGCCGTGGTCGAGACCCGCGCTTTGCGCATGCTTGGCCGCACAGCGGAGGCCGATTCCCGCTGGAACCGCCATTTGGAAGCACGGAAGGGGGCGTCTAGAAAATGGATCTGACGGTTGACGACGCACGCGCTCTAGTGAACGACGAGGCCCTCTGGCCCCGCATGCGGGACTTCCTCTGGGACTTCGCGCCCCAGATCCACCCCAGCTGGCTCCCCGAAATGCCCCTGGAGACCCAGCTGTCCTCCTCGCCGCGGGCGAAGGCGTGGCTCCTGGAGACCCTGGGCGTGACGCCTTGCTTCCACACCTTCCCCAAGGAGGACTTCAGCCGCATCGCCCTCTTGGACGGCGCACTCCTCCTGGATCTCGTCCGCTGGCTGGGCGTCCTCCACAACGCACCCGCCCTCCGCAGAGTCACCGACGGCGCGCGCGTGCGCGCCCTGAAGGCCGCCCTCCCCGGCGCATATCCCGAGGCATTCCCCTACACCGCGTATTTCCGCGCCGCAGATACCGGCGAAGACGCCCCCGCCCCGGAGGTCGTCCTTGCAGACGGCATGGGCATTCTGCTGGCGGTCTTGAAAAGCGCGCCCGTGCCGGTGGTGGATCGCCTGCGCAAGAAGCTGCCCCGGGAGCTCTCCGATGTCGAAGTGGGGAAGGCTCCCGCGCCGGGGGAATTCGCCCGTCTTCTCAAGCTTAAGTTCAGGGAGGCATACTCGCTATGCTGTTAATGGACAAAGGAAATTTCAAGCTCTCCTCCGGCACCCGGCTCGTGAAGGCCCAGGAGGTCTCCACGGTCAAGACCGCGGAGGAGATCCTCGCTGCCGCGGAGGCGGATGCCGCCCGGATCCGTGAGGAAGCGAAGACCGCCTTCGAGGAAGAGAAGCGCCGCGGCTACGAGCAGGGCGTCTCCGAGGGAAAGATGGAGATCGCCATGCAGCGCCTGGAGCAGGTAGAGCAATCGGTCTCCTTCATGGAAGGCGTCGAAGAGAAGATGGCGGGCGTCGTGATGAAGGCGCTGAAGCTGTGTGTCGAGGAGATTGGCGACCAGGAGATGGTGATCAACATCGTCAAGAAGACCCTGGCCGCCGTCATCCGCACCCAGCGGCAGGTCACCCTGAAGGTAGCCCCCGGCATGGCAGCCGTCGTGAAGGAGCGCCTGGAGGAATTGCGGCGGGGCTATCCCACCGTGGAGACCTTCGATGTGGTCGAGGACTCCCGGCTCTCCGGCCCCGCCTGCATCCTGGAGACCGAGGCCGGCGTGGCCGATGCCTCCGTGGACGCACAGCTCACCGCCATCGAGCGCTCCCTGAAACGACATCTCTCCGGAGGCACTCGATGACCGCCGGTGTCTTCGATTACATCCCCGAGGTGCTGAACCGCGCCGTGGAGGACGTGCAGCCCATTGACGTAAAGGGCCGCGTCATCCAGGTGGTGGGCACCATCATCAAGGCCTCCGTGCCCGGCGTGAAGATCGGCGAGGTCTGCATTTTGCGCAATCCCTGGGAGGAATACGAAGTGCAGGCGGAGGTCGTGGGCTTCACCAAAGACGCCGCGTTGCTCACCGCCCTGGGCGCCATGATCGGCATCTCCGCGGAGACCGAGGTCATTCCCACCCGACGCGTCCAGATGGTCCCCGTGGGACCCAATCTGCTGGGACGCGTGCTGGACGGCATGGGCCACCCCATGGATGCGGAGACCAAGGGCCCGTTGCGCCCCGACGGATACTACCCCGTCTACGCACCGCCACCCTCCCCCCTGGAACGAACCATCATCTCCAAGCCCATCTCCCTGGGAATCCGCTCCATTGACGGATTGCTCACCTGCGGCGAGGGCCAGCGAATGGGAATCTTCGCCGCTGCCGGCGGCGGAAAATCCACGCTATTGGCCTCCATCATCCGCAATACCTCCGCGGAGGTCACCGTTTTGGCGCTCATTGGCGAGCGTGGCCGTGAGGTCCGGGAATTCATCGAGAAGGACCTGGGTCCCGAGGGCCTGAAGAAATCGGTGATCGTCATCTCCACCTCCGACCGTCCTGCCATGGAGCGTCTGAAGGCCGCCTACGTGGCCACCTCCATCGCCGAATCCTTCCGCGACCAGGGCAAGAAGGTGCTCTTGCTCATGGACAGCGTGACCCGCTTCGGGCGTGCCCAGCGCGAGATCGGCCTGGCGGCCGGCGAACCCCCCACCCGCCGCGGATTCCCACCCAGCGTCTTCTCCGAGCTACCGAAGCTCATGGAGCGCGCCGGAAACTCCGCGAAGGGCTCCATCACCGCATTGTACACCGTGCTGGTGGAAGGCGATGACATGACCGAGCCCATCGCGGACGAGACCCGCTCCATCCTGGACGGACACATCATTCTCTCTCGACGGCTGGCGCAGATGAACCACTACCCCGCCATCGACATCCTCGCCTCCGTCTCCCGCTGCCAATCCGCCATCATCCCCGCCGACCACAAGGCGGCTGCCGCGAAGCTCCGCGCACTCTTGGCAAAATACGCCGAAGTGGAGCTGCTCCTCAAGATCGGCGAATACAAGCACGGCTCCGATCCGGAGGCCGACGAGGCCATCGCCAAGAATGGCGCCATCAACGCCTTCCTGAAACAAGGCCTCGACGAACGACCCGAATACGCGGATACCATCCGACGCCTCAAGGAGGTCGTCTCTTAATGGCGTACCTCCTCCAGCCACTGCTCAGCATCCGAAAGATGCGCGAAGACCGCGCCGCCGGCGAGCTCACCGCCGCCCGCCGCGCCGTCCACGACGCCGAGGAGACCCTGGAGGCCCGCAAGAAGGAGCTGGCGGATTTTGAGAAGACCAAGGACGAGCGGCGGGATCGCATCTACGACGCCATCATGGGACACCCCGTGACCCGCGAACAGATCGACCTGGCCAACGAGGGCGTGGCGCGCATCGACCAGGAGGAGGCGCTGCGCACCGACAACATGCACCGCGCCGACGCCGATCTCAAGGAGCGGGAGAAGGCCGCTGACGCCGCCCGCGCGATCTTCGCCGAGGCCACCCGAAACCGCATGAAGATTGACGAACACAAGGCCGTCTGGAACGCCGCCGAAGCCCTGGATGCCGAACGGCGCGCCGAAGGCGAACTCGAAGATTTCACCGTGAGGAAACTGGAACTGTGATGACTACAACCGCCATAACATTTGAAGTCGACGGAATGGCACTCGCACTGCCCGATGCCAGCGGACTGGCCCCCCTCACGCTGCCCGCACTTCCTACCCCGGACGCTGCCCCCTCACAGGCCGCCGTGGACCGCTTCCAGGCCGCAATGCAGGAGGCCACCACTCAGCAGGCAGTCCCACAGGAAGCACAACCACAGGACAACGCCGCCTCCAAGACCGCCGTCCTCCTCATGCAGCTGGGAACCCCCGCCACCCTGGAACACACCACCACACAGGAGGAAAATCCCCTGCAGCCGACGGCACAGACGGCTGCTCAGGCATCCTTCACCGTGGCGCAACCCACCGTCGTCGCAAAAGCCCCCACCCCACAGACACAGCCCGCCGCCACGGAAACCACGGTCGCCACTCCCCAAAATGCCGCGACCCCCGCAGTGGCAGAGGCGACAGTGACGACCATCGCCACGGTTGCCCCCGCACCCGAGGCGAAACAGGCCGTCGAGCCCACCGTGGCGCAGGCAACCACCACCGAGACCGCCCTCCCCGCAGAACCCCCGCAGGTGGTCGGAGCGGCAACGCAATCGCAGCAGCAGTCGGAAGCGGCATCCGTTGCACAAAGCAACGTAACTCCTTCCACTGCAACCACTTACACACAACAGGAAACCACCGCTGCCACCATCCCCGCTCAGCCCGTGGTCGAGCAGTCTGTAGTGACTCCCGAGGTTCCGGTGGAGTCTCCCGTAGTGGCGTCCAAAGCGGCTGTTGTTGACTCTTCTTCGGAGAAGGACTTGGAGAATGTGGAGGAGGATTCCGACTCTGCGGATCAAGTGACTGCCTCCGCGGTCTCTGCCGGGGCTTCCTCTGGCGCGCAGATCCCCGTGAATGCGGTGCAGGCGTCGCCGGTGTCGCCCGCATCCGTCCCGGCATTTGATGGTGTTGTGAGTGTTTCCGAGGGGATATCTGGCGCGGGGATGACCTCTGCGCAGATTGAGGAGCTTGTAGAGGCCGTTGCCGCGCAGATTCGTGTGGAGCGTTCTTTGCAGGCGGGAGAAGGGACGGTCACCATTCAGCTGAAGCCCGCGGTGTTAGAGGGCAGCCAGATTTCGCTTTCTGCGAAGAATGGTTCTTTGTCCGTGGAGATCGCGCCCACGACGGCATCGGTTGCGGAGCGGATCCAGGGCGCGGTTCCCCGTCTTGAGGCGGCATTAGCCGGCCATGTCGCGGAGTTCCATTCGTTCTCGGTCATTTTGAGGAAAGGGAGAAAAGATGAAACCGCATGAAATCCTCTCGCTTCTTGACGCGTGGCGTCGGAAGACTCCGGAAGAGCTCCTCTCCTCTCCGGCGTGGGCGATGCCATGCCGCCTGGGTGACCAGCAACTGACCATGCGCGCCGGCGCCCTGCGCCCCGCGGATCCGTTGTTCCTGAAGGTCCGCTTTGGCGAAACGCACCATACCCTGTCCCTCGGTCCCTCCGAGGCCTTCCCCGAGCTCTCCCGCCTCTGGGGCGCCCGCGGCGATCTCCCGGAGCCCATCCTCCTGGCGCTCATCGAGCGCGAATGCGCGCCCTTCTTCCAGCTACTGGAGAATGCCATGCGCCGCCAGATGGTCATCGAATCCCTGGGGGGCGAGCCCGACGAAAACGCCTTCTGCGGCGAAGTCGGCGGCATCACCTTCACCCTGACCCGAACCCCGCAGCTGGTCCAGACCTTCGGACGACTCACCTTCCTGGATCCCGCCAACGAGGAACTCCGAAACACACCCTGCTCCGCCGAATTCGAATACACCGCCTTCGCGTTCCCCCAGAAGGACCTGGATGCCCTGGAGATCGGCGACGCCGTGGTCCTCCCGGAGCTGGAGACCACCGAACCCGGCACCATCGTGGAGGGCGTGATCCAGGTGGAGTCCAATGGCACCGCCGCGCCCACTCTCCAGGACGCCCTCGTACACGTCCGCTCCGCCGCACCCGCGCAAATCCGTCTGGGCGAGCTCTTCGATGGCGTCATCAAGATCCCGCGCGCCGGCGAATCGCCCCTGAAGCTCGTCTGCGCGGGGCGCACCGTCGCCACCGGGCGACTGGGCCGCCTTGCCGAACAACCGGCGTTCTTTGCGGAGACCAAATAACCTTCCACCCCCACAGGGAAGGCACGAACATGTTCCAAACCAATCCCTTCACACTGATCGTCCTCCTCGTGGGGCTGTCGCTGGTGGCCTTTGTCGCCATGATTGCGACCAGCTACCTGAAGATCGTCGTCGTCATGTCCCTCATCCGCAATGCGTTGGGCATCCAGTCGATTCCGCCGAACATGGTGCTCAATGCGCTGGCGATGATGCTCACCTTCTACATTTTGGCGCCGCACTGTTCCGAGGCCTGGAACATCCTGCGGGAGCAAGCCGGCGACCAGCCCACCCAATCCCTGCAGGTCGAGGCGGTAGCGAAAGCGGGCGAGCCCTTCCGGGAATGGCTCTCCGTCCACACCGCCGACCGCGAGCGCGCCTTCTTCGTCCAGACTGCGGAGCGCCTCTGGGCGCAGCCCGACGGCACCCCCGCCGTGGTGGATCCCGAGAGCTTCGCCATCCTGATCCCGTCCTTCTGCGTGTCGGAGCTCACGAAGGCCTTCCAGATCGGATTCCTGGTCTATCTGCCCTTCATCGCCATTGACATCATCGTGTCGAATATCCTGTTGGCGATGGGCATGATGATGGTCTCCCCCGTCACGATTTCCCTGCCCTTCAAGCTATTGCTCTTCGTGATGGCGGACGGCTGGACGCTCCTGATCCAGGGACTCGTAAGAGGATACGCGCAATGAGCCAAGCGGACCTCCTCGATTACGCGCAGACCTGCCTGCTGATCGTCCTGCGCCTCTCGCTGATCCCCATTGTGGTGGCGACTGTCATCGGACTCATCGTGTCGCTCCTCCAGGCGCTCACCCAGATCCAGGAGCAGACCCTCGGCTTCGCCGTGAAGCTGGTGGCCATCTCCCTGACCCTACTGGCGTGCGCCTCCTGGATGGGCAGCGAACTATTGCTCTACACAAAAAACATATTCACGCATCTACCGCTGCTGCGATGATCGGCGATGCCTTACGTAGAATTCCATAGGTGGATCTTGGCCGCCGTGCTGGCAATGGCGCGCTTTGGGGGTGCCTTCGCCATCTGCCCCGCGCTGGCCGAAAGCATGATCCCCGGCATCGCCCGCAAAGCCGCTATCCTGGGCTTCGCATTCCTGGCAGTGCCCTTTATCCACGGCGCCATGCCGCCCGGAGAACCCTCCCTCGCACTCTTTATCCTACTGGGACTCCGAGAGGCACTCATCGGATTCTTCCTGGGATTCTTCGCCGCAGTCCCCTTCTGGATCGCCGAAAACGTGGGGAATTTCATCGACAACCAGCGCGGCGCCACCATGGGAGAGATCTATTCGCCCCTCTCCGGCACGCAGGTCTCTACCCTCGGGATCTTCTTCACCCAAATCGCCTCCACGCTCTTCTTCGTGGGCGGCGCGATCTTCGTCTTCCTGGGCGCACTCTACTCCAGCTACGCACTCTGGCCCGTCTTCCCCGAAGCCGGCATCGACGCCGGACTCCCGACCATGGCGCTCAATGCCCCCGCACAGCTCCTGGGGGCACTCGACGGAATGCTGCGCCTCACCGTCATCATCGCCGCGCCCGTCATCATCCTCATGTTCCTGGCGACCCTGGGACTGGGACTGGTCAACCGCACTGCCCCGCAGCTGAATGTCTTCTTCCTCTCCCTGCCCATTAAATCCGCCCTAGGCATCGCCTTCCTCATAATCTACCTGCCGTATATCCTCGAGCTGCTCATGTACACCAGCGAGGGCGCCATCCTGGATCCCGTCCGAAAACTCCTAGGAGGCAGCTAAATGGCGGAATCCAGCGGCGAAAAGACCGAACTGCCGACCCAGAAAAAGCTGCGTGATGCGCGGCAGAAGGGTCAGGTCTGCACCTCCAAGGACATCGTCTCCACCGCCATCCTGGTGGTGCTTTTCTGTGTCCTGGCGTGGATGGGCGTGACCCTGGCAGACGACATCCAGGAGCTCCTGCGCTTCATCGGCGGCTCCCTGACGGACGACGGCACCGCCGCCTTGCGGCAGTCCTGCGGCATGACGGTGATTGTGATCCTGAAGCACACGCTGATCTTCGTCTTCGTGGCCGCCGTCATCGCGGTGGCCGCCAACATGGCGCAGACCGGCTTCCTCTTCACCTTCGATCCCATCCTCCCAAAGATGGAGAAGCTCAATCCCATGGAGGGCGCCAAGCGGATCTTCTCCATGAAGAACCTCTTCGAGTTTCTGAAGAACGTGGTGAAGATCTCCTTCCTGGGATACCTGCTCTACAAGATCATCTGGGCGAGCATCCCCGAATTGCTCACACTCTGCTACGGGACCATCGACGACATCTTCCCCTGTCTGGCGCTCATGCTCAAGCGACTGGCCATCTACACCGCCTTCGGATATATCGTCATCGCCGTGGTGGACCGGATCTTCCAGGGCCGGAACTTCACGCGCCAAATGATGATGACCAAAGACGAGGTCAAGCGCGAGTACAAGGAGATGGAGGGTTCTGCGGAGATCAAGCAGGCGCAGCGGCAATTCCGTGACGAGCTGCTCAATGGTCCCGAGCCCGCCAAGGCCGCCAAGCGCGCCAGCGTGGTGGTCACCAACCCCACCCGACTCGCCGTGGGCATCCGATACGACGCCACCGAGGCGCCGCTCCCGCGCATCTGCGCCCTGGGTGCCGGACCCGTGGCGAAGATCATCCGCGAGACCGCACTGGCCGAGGGAATCCCCGTGATGGAAAACCGCCCCCTGGCACGCGCCCTCTACGCCGAAGGCAAAATCGAGGACTTCATCCCCGAGACCCTCATTGAGCCCGTCGCCGAAGTCCTCAAGTGGGCGAAACAGATCGAGGACGCCCGAAAGGAGGACGAGGAGCTCGACAGCGTCTCCTTGGAAGACTTGTCATGACCACCATAGAGGAACACTACCAACGGCTGGCGCCGCGCCTGACAAACTGGCTCGTGGCCACCGGCTCCAGCCACGCAGACGCCTGCGATCTGGTCCAGAATGTCTTCCTGAAGATCTGGCAGATGCGCGACGATCTGCGGGATGACGACGCGCAGGTCTCCGGACTGGCATTCACCATTGCCCGGAATCTCCGGCGGAATCTGATCCGCGACACCGCGCGGGAGCAGGTCACCGAGACCGGCGACCTCCCGCCCGTCGCCGCCGAAGGACCCCTCCCCGGTGACAACGCTGACGCCGAATACCGCCGGCGACGCATCACGCAGGCCTTCGCCGCCCTGCCGCCCATCCTCCGGGAGGCATACACCCTCTTCCAAATCGGCGAAATGAGCATCCGCGAGATCGCCCTCCAGACCGGCGTCTCCGAAAATCTCGTGAAGGTCCGCATCCACCGCGCGAAGCTCCGTCTCCGCGAACTGCTGGCGGATCTGAAGGTCTGAAGAAAATTTTCCAGACAACGCAGTAACCTTCCTTACTCCTTCGTGTATTCTGCACGGAGATGAATACGATGGAACTGACAGTCAACACAGCAAAAGCCGGCGCCGCGAGCGCCGCAGGGAATGCCGCTCAGGTAGCGGAGACCGGATCCGTGGAACACAAGGCGGAGATGCAGTCGCCGAAGGTCCTGGTGACCGACTGTGCCGTGCCCGCCCCCGGAGACGACTTCGCCACACAGGCCGCAACCATCCCCCCCGAGACCTTCTCACGGGACGACGCGCTGGGAAAACTGGTCTCCGCCGCCTTCAATCTCCCCGCGCCACCCATGCCCGAATTCAAATAACCCGGGAAGCCATACCACACACGGCTCCCTCCCTATAGAAAATTCTCCTAGATCGATCCGCAATCGAAGGAAACCCTCGCCATGCCACTCAATACCACTCTTGCCGAATTCAACCGGCTCGCATCCGGAAACTACAACGCCGGCATGCTGGACATCCAGCGGGACGCACAGGGGCGCGAAGTCATCGTCAAGGTGAACAACCACCGCTGGAAGACCTCCCAGAACGGCCTTATCATCGACCCCAAGAAGACCATCGCCATCAAGGAGGCCTTCCTGAATGCCCTGAAGCGCGGCGGCGTGAGCGACGAAGCCCTCGCCGAGATCCGGGAGCGCCTGGGTCTGCCCACCGAGCTGGAACTCACCACCGACCGCGGACAGAAGATGGCAATCCTCCAGGCTCGCGCCACACCCCTCACCCGCGCACAGGTCCGCGCAATCCTCGACCAATACGCCGCCCGCGGCGCCGGCATGACCCCGGAGACCTGGAACGAGATGGATCCCGAGAACTACCGCGCCGGCGTGGAGACCGCCAATATGTCTGCGAAGAAGGCGGCCATCCAGGATCGCATCAACATGGAGAGCCAGCAGCGCCACGACAGAGTCCAGGCCCAAGGCGGACGCCATCTGGATTTCGGCATCTCCGACGCCATGGCCCTCCTCTCTACCACCACGTCCCTGGAACGACTCTCCTCCGCACGCCTCAACCGCATCAACAAGATCCGCGGACGCATCACGGATGCCGACCGCCGCCAGGTGCGCACCATGCTGACACAGGAGTTCTCCAGCCTCTTCAAGACCGCATTCAAGCTGGCCCTCCACCCCGAACTCCAGGAATCCGACAACTTCTGGCTGGGAAATCAACAAGTGAAGCTGGTCCGTGGCGAAGACGGCAAACTGACCGCGCTGGTGGGCACCGGCAATCTCCAGACCCGCATTGAACTGAAGATCAATGCCGCCGACCTGCGAAATCGTCTCGTGGGACGCATGGTCCTGGACAGCGCCGCCCTGGGCGCCAACACCGTCAAGGCACTCCTCGGAATGGTCTACGACCACGATCTGGACGGCGGACTGCTTGCCAGCGATCGCACCAGCTACACCCGACAGGTCGCTTCCCTCATCATCTCCAATGCCTCCAATGTCGCCATGGACTCCATCGTCACCGGAAACTACAACACCGGTCTCCTGGTGGACATCGCCGAGGCGATCCTGGGCGGCGAGCGTATCGAGGGCGCCGAACAACTGAAGGCCTACCACGAGCGGCTGGTCCGGGATTCCGCGGAGCTCCCCGAGGAGATCAAGAGGGTGCTGGCGGGCGTGGCCAATGTTCCCCTCGAAAAGAATATCGACGGTTCCTTCCAGGTGGTCCCGCCCATCGCGGCTCCCCTGGACCAGGTGGCGCAAATCCCCCCCGTGCCCCCCATGCCCTACGTGGCGCCCATCGCCGGAGTCTCCGTCGACGCCGTCAAGGACTTCGTGGCCGACCTGATCTTCTCCGACGACACTATGGTCGCCGATGTGGTGGTCAACCGCCCCGGCGAGACCATGCGCAAGGCGCTCTCCGCCCCCGAACGCCTGGGGACCTTCGCCGCCATCCTCAAGGATCCCACCATCCTCGACCGCGCCGTTGCCCCCCAGATCGCACAGGTCGTGAAGGAGGGCTTCGCCAAGATGGCCGCCATCTTCGATCCCGCCTGGCAGGCCGCCAACAACAACGAGACCCTCGCACAGGCCGCCGCAAAGGACGACTTCGCTGCACGATTCGTGGAATTCTTCCGCAACGCCGAAAAACTCCCCGGCACCGAAATCGCGAAGTTCGACAATATCCTGCAGGCCATGGCGAACCGCGGCTGCGAGTCCGTCCAGGCATTCATCAATTCCATCTTCCAGATCAATCCCGGACAGGCCAATGCCATCGGCGCCCTCACCAATGAGCCGTACAAGAACATGACGGCGCAGCAGATCAAGGCGCAGCTGGACGGCAAGAACCTCAACCAGATCCTGGACGCCGCCTCGAACTCCGATGTGCCCGGACAGGTCGGATTCTTCAAGCAGGTCCTCTCCACATACTTCACCTCCCTCAGCAAGGCCGATAAGCGCAGCGCCTTCGCCGCCGCCATGCGCTACGCACAGAATTTCGATCTGGGCGACCTGCAGGGCGAGGCACGCGACGAGGCACACCGCACCGCCATCAACAAATTCGCCGGCGCCATCCTCAAGGGCGCGGGTCCCCTCCTCCAGAAGATGATGCAGGGCCTCCCCCGCGACATCATGGGCGACTTCTCCGATGCCCTCAAAGACATGAAGTGCTCCCTGGCGCCCATCCCTCGCAAGATCGTCCAGGGATACCTCATGCAGCTGGTCAACGAGTCCAACGGCCACATCCGCTCCATCACCCTCAAGCAGTCCCTGGGCGCCGCCTCCGTGGGTGAGACCTTCCTCTGCAAGGTCAAGCTCTACACCGGCCAGCAGCCCAAGCAGGAGAGATATTTCGGACAGGATGGACGCTTCCTCTACCGCGACATGGTCGACGAGCAGGGCCATCCCATCATGGAGGACATGTTCGAGGAGAAGGATGTGGTGGTGAAGATCATGCGCCACGACGCCGAGCGCCGCATGCACGCCGAGGCCGAGATCTTCAATGCCGCCGCCGCACGCATCCCCGGAATGGCCAAGACCTGGGAAGGACAGCTCCGCCAGTATGAGCGGGAGTTCGATTTCACCCTGGAGGCCGCCAATATCAACCAGGGCGTGGAGCTCTACGACATCGCCAACGGCAAGAACGAGGCCCTCAATGCCATCGCTCCCAATGTCTGCTCCATGAAGCTCTCCAACCTGGCCGCCCCCAAGAAGGACATACTGGTCCTGCAGCACGAGCTGGGCCGCACCGTGGACAAGTACTTCCAGGACGACACGGACAGGGTGCGTTCGCAGGTCAAGAATGTCTTCCAGAGCGCCCCCGGCACCCACCGCCTCAAGTGGAAGCGCCTCCCCGGAGACAATCGCCCCGTCCCCATCGCAAAGGAAAACATCCCCCTGCGCTGCCTCACAAACTCCCGCGGATGGGTTGGCGCCACCGAAGGCGAGCTCTGCGCCGTGCAGCAGCACCTCCTGCAGGCCTGCAAGGCGTGGTTCTACGAGGCACTCTTCGGCTCCGGAAAATTCCACGGCGATACCCACTCCGGTAATCTGATGGCAACCCGCGCCCTCGCCACCTTCATCGACTTCGGAAACCTCTATACGTTAAAGGAGCACAACGACGCTGGCAAGAACGAGAAGCACGAGCTGCTGCGCGTGATCATGGGCGCCACCTTCCGCGACAAGGGCTTCGTCATGACCGGCTTCGCAAATCTGCTCTCCGCCGAGGGCCGCGCCGCCTTCGATGCCAACCGCGAAAAGGTGGAGGCGATCCTGGATTCCGTGCTGGCGAAAGGCGGATTCTCCCAGGACATCGTCTACCGCCTCAATGCCGCGCTCTCCGAACTCCAGAAGCTGGGCATGGAGCTGCCGCCCCAGATCAACTGCTTCGTGCAGTCCATGATGCGCCTGGCAAACACGGTCACCGAAATGAACACCGTCCTCAAGCAGATGACCGCCATCATGGATCCCGCCGCCGTACACAAAGAGGGCCCCGCTCCCCAGCGCGACGACCTGGATCTGCTCGGAAAGATCTCCGATCTCTACGCCAGCGCCGCAGACGACCCCAACTTCAAGCCCGGGGAATACAACGGATTGCTCCCGCACGTCCGCGAATACCTCTACTCTGACGCCGTCGGCGGAGAACAGAATCTCCGGTACTCCGATTTCTACCAGCCCGGTGGAAACTACCACACCCGCGTGGTCAACAGGCTCACCAACGCAGAGGATCCCGTCCAGGCCGCTACCACGCTCTGCGAGATGTTCACCAGCCAGCTCTCCCCCGTGGAAGACCAGGATGTCTACGATGTCGGACGCCGCAGCGACGTGAACAACGCGCTGGAGACCTTCCGGAACGCCATGGCCGCCGCCCAGACCCCCGAACAAAAGGCCGCCGCCATCCAGGCATTCGCCACCTCGTATTCCGCCAGCCTCATGGAGACAATCATGAACATCCGGCAGGACGAGGACTCCGTCTACACGAATCCGCTCCAGAAGCCCCTCACCTTCGCCAGCGCGCTCATGGAGCTGCTCCTCGACCACAGTGACGAGGATACCCTGGGCACCATCTTCACCAAGAACGACACCGCCCAGCTCCTGGCCGATGCCAAGAAGGTGAGCATGGAACTCCCCAGCGCCAGCTTCTGGGATATCCTCCCCTCCACTATCCTCAATAAACTCAAGGAAGACGCCCAGAACGCCTCTTCCGACAAGGATTCCTCCTACAAAATCGACATCGGAGTGTAAAAAAACGCCATGACTTTCACAGAACTTCTCGCATCGCTGAACGAACGCCTCGGCCTGGAACTCGTGGAGGAGGAGGGCGCCACCGCTCTGGAGATTGACGAAACCACGGTGGTGCTGCAAGACACCGGCGATGGCCTGTTGCTGATCTATGCCGATCTGGGAGAGATCCCGGTGGACCGCAAAGAGGCCCTGGCCATCGCCGCATTGCAGGCGAATTTCCTCTACCAGGGCACCGGCGGCGCCACCCTGGCTGCGAATTCCGCCAACGCACACCTGCACCTCCAGCGCTATAACTGGCTGGACCGGCTCACCGCCGAACAGGCCGTCGATGCCCTCGACCACTTCGCCGAGACCGCCACGCTGTGGAAGGAACTCCTGACCGCTCCGATGGAAATCCCCAACAGCGCCCCCGACGCGTCCGCAGCCATCCCCGCTGACGACCTCTCCCTCTCCGGAAACTTCATGAGGATGTAGGGAAGATTTTTTCAGCGCAAAGGCGTAACCTCCGAGAGCCCCCGCGTGTAATCCGTTCAGAACGGCATCCACACACACGAACCCACAAAGGAGCGAAGAGAACCATGTCCAGGGACATCAATCTTTCGAACGTCAATATCTCCATTCAAGAGTTCCAGAGGCTCTCGAAGGGCGACTACAACGCCGGAGAAGTCAAGCTCTCCAGCGAGACCCGGCTGACCAAAATCAACAACCACGTCCATCGCCTCCGCGCCAACAACGAGACCATCAGCCACGCGGAGGTCCTGACAATCAAGGACGCGTTCATCCGCGCTCTCGCACGCAGCGGCGTGGGCCGCGATGAAATCGCGCGGGTCCGTGCGGAATTGGGACTCGCCGGCACTGGCCCTGAGGACAAGACCCTCACCCAGCGCAGCATCAAGCCCCTCACCCGACAGCAGATCCGGCAGATCCTGGACCGCAATGCCCAGCAGATCAACGCCACCGCCAACGGAAATATCGTGCGCACCGAGGCGCAGCTCCACGCCGGACGCACCGCCGCCAAGCAGACCCAGGTGGCACAGATGCGCGATGCCGCCACCGCATCCATCCATCGCGACCTGGACGAGAGCCGCAATATCACCCTCTATCAGCGGGTCTTCGCCGGAGATATCCAGCATCTCTCCCAAGACGAGCAGGCACAGGCCCTCAAGTTCGCCAAGACCCAGCGCGACGCCATCCTCCAGGGTTGCAACAACAATCCCGACAACGGCCCCTGCTCCCTCCTCATCGCCACCTCTTCCGGCGCGCGCATCACTCTCTCCGCCGACACTACCGTCGCAGAAACCGTCAAACGCCTGGACGAGGAGATCCTCCGCATGTCCAACAAGCCCGCTCCCCGCGAACAGGATATCGCCGCGCAGAATGAATTCCTCGCCATCGGCGCCGGGCTGTCCGCGGAGGACAGGGAGCAGGCGCGCGCAGATTGGGCGATGCCCCTATTTGCCCGGACCGCCAATCCCCTCCTGGTCCGCACCGCGGTGGTCACCATCCTCCAGGAGCGCGGCATCCAGGACGAAAAGGCCCTCTCTCTCGTCAACAACGTGAGCAACCAGAACGCCCTCTCCATGCTCCAGACTCTGCTGGTCCACCTCAGGAGCTACAGCGGCGAGAGACTGCTCAACAGCCAGTTCATGCAGGCCATGGCCTCCCCCGTGAATGCCAAGGAGGTGCCGCCAGCCGACCAGGCATACATCCCCACATTCACCGTACAGGAACGCAACAACGCCATCTGCAGAATTCTCGGAAGCTCGGAGCCCGATCGGCATATCCCCTTCGAACTGGAACACATGGCCGCCGACTGCCGCGCCATCGCCGCAGAACACTTCGGCGCCGAATTCATCGATAACAGCGATCCCGTCAGCGGCTTCGCAAAGAACCATGAGCTCTTCGGGGTCTGCGACGCCGAGAGCGCGGCCGGCCGCAATGTGACCGCCGAGACCCTCCGCGATACCTATCTCTCCAGCGGTCTCAAGGGCTGCGCACAGAAATTCCTCGCCGCCGCCTTCAAGACGCTCCTCCCCGCAAACGGGAACGCCGACGAAACCGCCGCACGCCTCGCCAGAGCCTTCCAGGAGACCCACCCGACGCTGCTCCAGCAGCTCATCGACGCCGGAAACCCCGCCGCCGCCAACGAAGTCCTGAATGGACTGCACGACGAACTAGAGGCGACCGCCCAGCGCGGCACCACCCTGGACGTCCTCAACAACGGCGAGCTGAACAAGATGTTCCAGGACTGCCTCACCGATGAGCTGGGCCTGAAGGGCCTCTCCCTCAACAGCGAAGCCGCGAACTTCTCCGTGCAAGTCAAGAATAATCTCGTGGAATTCGGCTACGCCATCGAGAGTGGCGCCCACGAGGCAAAGACCCCCGAGCAGATCCGCGCCTTCTTCCACGAAAAGGCCGCCGAATGCGCTCACGGCCGCGCAGGACTCCTCGCCAAGGTGGATAGCCTGAAGCTCCCCGCTCCCCAGACCGAAAACATCAAGGCGATCATCCTCTCCAGCGGATCCGTCCAGGGCATCGATCTGGATGCCCTCCAGGAGGCCGCAAAGGCCCTGGATGCCTCCGGCATCGTGCGGGCACTCGGCAACGCTGGTGACAACCGGGAGGCAGTCTACACCGCCATGCACGCACTGGGACAGACCCTCCACGCGCACGACAACGAGAACCCCGCCTCCGCCGCAATCCTGGCACAGCTGGCCGCCGCACGCACGCCACTGCTCTTTGACGCCCTCAATGTCTTCTTCGCACGTCCCGAGGTCCAGGCAGACTTGGAGGCCGCACAGCAGGCTCCCAAGAATGCACAGACCCCCGCCGCCGACGCACTGCCCTTCCTGGGCGCTGCCGCCAACACCGCCAGCACCCGCGCCGCCGTGGTCTCCTCCATCGGCACCGCGAACATGAGCCCGCTCTTCGCAAAGGCGCTCATCGATGCCGTGAATGACAACAAACTGGGCGCTCTCCCCAATGCCGAGAAGTTCGCCCTCTTCGCGCCCGGCACCGAGGGCGGAGACGCCCTGCGCGAGGCCGCACGCGCCATGCCCGCCGGCGTGGCACTCCAGCCGCACCACCTGAAGACCATGGCCGACGCCATCCTGGCGCGCATGGATGTGACCACTCTGTCGAAACACGCCATCGCCTACGCCGCCTACGGCGAAAAGGTGGAATCCGCCGCCCTGGCCGCCGGATACCACGGCAGCGAGGTCTCCACGCTCTGCGACACCTTCCGCCTCTACCAGAAGGCCACCGGTTGCTCCGACGCCGACGCCCTGACCGCCGTCCTCAATCCCCAGAGCCCCGCACGCCACATCTATAGCTTCGGCGGACGCTTCACCGAATCCCCCGAGAACTTCTCCAAGGGCCTCACCCTCCTGAACCAGTTCCACGAGTGGTTCCCCGCCGTCACCGCCACCATCCACCAAAAGACGTCCGTCCATCCCGAGCTGCCCGCCGACGCCTCCACCACCGTCATCAACGCGGATCCCCACTACTTCAACAGCAAGTCCTCCTACGCCTACGAGAAGTTCCTCTTCGAGGAGATCGCCATCAATGACGAGCTGCCCCTGGAGGCCGCGGATCCGGAACAGGTCTTTGGCATGGCAAACAACCCGGCCACACGCTTCGTGGGCCGCGCATACGTCAGCGCCTGCCTCAACACCGTCGCGCAGATCCCCCCGCAGATCCGGCACCTGCTCTACCAGGTCCACCAGATGCTCGCCCCCCTCGACAACACCGCCAAGGAGGCAAACGACAGCGGTTTCGCCACCAGCGCACCGGAATTCGTCGGACGATTCCTCCGCCATCTGGATGAAATCCGCGATATGCAGAAGGCAGGCACCCTCACCCGCGAAAACTACCTGAATCTGTTCTTCGCCGATGTTCCCGAGCCCACCTTCAAGACCATGCGGGAGATCTTCAACTGGTACACCGACACGATCTACAACAACACCATCGCAGAGCACTTCGACGGCGACTTCTCGAAGATGCCCCTCATCGCCGGCGCCATGGAAGTCAACGGCTCCACTCTCGCCGAAGCCATCGAGGTCGTCAAGAACAACCTCCAGCTGCCCGAGGTGCCTTACCACACCAATGTCGCTTCCAGGATCGAGGACATGAATGACGGCTGGAAAGGCGGCCGCGCACAGGCGGTCCTCGATCTCAAGCGACCCTCCGCACCCACCTTCCTCAGCAACGGCCAAAGCGCCATCCCCAAGGAAAACAACGTCTTCACCACACGCTTCCCCGACGGAACCGTCCTCAAGACCACACAGGGACAGGGCGCACAGGCCGCAGAGGCCTCTGCAAATCTCATCGCCGACAAGGTGGAAGAGTTCGTGGGACAAACGCACCCCGCGCAGCTCAACACGGTCCTGCTCTTCCTGAGCCAGAGCGGCGAGGGATGCGTGAACAAGGGCTTCCGCGCACAGGGCATCGAGAGCACGGAGCACACGCCACTCACCTACGAGTTCTCCCGCGACGACAGCACCGGCGCAATCCTCATCCGCTACTCCATGCCCGAGGGATTCCCCTTGAATGCACACTGGGAAGCCCGCATCGCCCTCGACGGCACCTCTTCCACCACACCCATGGTCATCGAGCCCGCTGAGGCATAGAATCAATACGACACCCCTCCCTTGCTAGACACGCGCAAGTCCGGCAAGGGAGACATCCATCCACACCACCAATTCCAAATCCCCATGAAGATTGACAAGACGCTGGAAGACGGCACTCTGACGCTGAAGGTTGAGGGACGCCTCGACACCAATACCTCCCCCGAACTCACGGAGGCACTGACCTTCGATAGCGTGAAGAAGATCGTCTTCGACTTCTCTGCCCTGGAATACATCTCCTCCGCAGGTCTCCGCGTCCTCATGACCGCCCAGAAGGCGATGCTCGCCGCCAGCGGAAAGATGACCATCGCACACCCCAATGCCATGGTAAAGGGCGTCCTCGACATGACCGGCATGAGCTCCATCTTCACCATCGAATAAATCTCCCAGAATGAAAAGGCGAGTCCTTATCTACGCCATCGCCCTGGCACTCTTCACCATCATCATGGCGATCACCTGGGGCATCGGCACACACGACGCACGCACAAAAACCGAGGCGCTGCTGGACTTCGCCGTACTGGATCTCTATTCCTCCGTCGAGGGCTCCATCGATGCCGTCCTCTGGCACTCCGCCCTCGATGTCGTCCGAAAACTGGGCGCCGTCCAGAAGCTCTCCCTGGAGGAGATGGCGGAGATCGCGGAGCATCACGATATTGACGAGCTCAATGTGGTCGACCGCACGGGGCTCATTGTCTCCTCCAACGATCCCACCTGCCTGAATGTCAGGATGGGCGAAAATCCCACCACCGCGCCTTTCCTGCAACTCACCGACGGAAAGACGCTCACCGTCTCGCAGCCCTTCCGCACCCACGCGCACAACCCAAAGGTCCGCGCAAAATATCTCGGTGTGGCTTTTCCCGGCGGTGACGGCTATATAGAGGTGGGGCTCTATGAACACCGCCTGGGCTCCATGATGCCCGCCATCCTCGGATATATCTTCGATGAATGGATCATCGGACGCACCGGATTCTATCTCTGCGCCAATCCCGCCACCGGACGGCTCCTCTCCAATCCCGCACGGCACAAGAACGAGGCGCGAACCATCTTCGAAACCGGCTACGACCTGACCGTCGCCGCCCCCTACGAGAGCGCCCACCGCAAAAGCGACCAGGAACTCCTGGATGCCGTCAGCAAGGGCACCGCATCCAAGGAGACCTTCGAACAACGGCTCTTCGGCGAAAAATGCCGCTGCCGCGCATTCCTCTTCGGCGAACACCGCTTCGTCGCCGCAGTCCCCGACCGCGAATTCTTCAGCATCCGAAACAAGAATGCCGCGGTGCTGGGAGGACTCCTCTTCGTCGTCCTCGGTGCATTCACTGTCCTCCTGGACCGGATCTCCTGCGCACACGACGCCATTCAGGCCTTCTATGCCGCCGAAGACGAGCGCCGCGCAAAGGACATGCGGATTGCCGCCACCATCCAGGAGTCGGAGTTGCCCCAGCCGCTCGCAAAGAATCCGCGCTTCGAGCTGGAGGCAAAGATGCAGACCGCCCGCGATGTAGGCGGCGACTTCTACGACTACTTCATGCTGGACGCCACCCACGTGGCATTCCTGGTGGCCGATGTCTCCGGAAAGGGCATCACCGCCGCCCTCTACATGATGACCGCAAAGACCCTCATCAAGGACACGCTCCTGGGACTCCGGGACCCCGCTACCGCACTCACCCACGTCAACCACGAGCTCTGCCAGAATAACGCGGCAAATATGTTCCTCACCGCATGGATCGGAGTCCTGGACCTGGACACCGGCGTCGTCACATACGCAAACGCCGGACATAACCCACCCGTCCGATTGCCATCCGCCGAATTCATTCCCGAAAAATCCGGCCCCGTGCTGGCATTCATGGACTCCGTGGAATACAAGCCCTTCACCCTGACACTGGATCCCGGCGACTCGCTCTTCCTCTACACCGATGGCGTCACCGAGGCCACCGATGCCAAGAACGAGCTCTTCGGCGAGGAACGGCTGGTGACCGCCCTCAAGGCCGCCATAACCGCCAATCCCTCCCCCACCACCGTCACCTCCGTCACACGAATCGCCGTCAGCGCATTCGTGGAGGGCATGCCACAGGCCGACGACATCACCATGCTCGCCATCCGGCGACTCGCCCCGCCCGCGAAAAATACCCGCGCCTTCCAGCCCACACAGGAGGGAATCGCACAGGCATCCGAGTTCCTCGACGAGACCCTCCCCGAGCTTCCCCCCGAAAAACTCGCCGCACTCCACATCATCCTGGACGAGCTGACCTCCAATATCGTCCGGCACGCAAAGGCCACTACCTTCAAAATCACCCTCAAGAAGACCCCCAACCAGGACTCCGTGATGATGGTCTTCGCCGACGACGGCATCCCCTTCAACCCCCTCAAACAACCAGAGCCCGATACCACACTGCCCGCCGAAGAACGCCCCATCGGCGGTCTCGGCATCATGATGGTGCGGAAAATGGCATCCAAGATATCCTACCATCGCGCCGAAAACCAAAATATCCTGATCGTGAAAGTGGCGTAGCACCCCACACACGCACGCGCACACGCACGACGGCCTCACCCGCCGCATTATATTCTCCGGCGCACAGTTAGATGCGCGCCGGAGAATTCGTATCTAGCCATTCGTGGCTAGCGACTAATTTATTCGGTGCCGCAGGCACCCCTTCCGCCGACGGTGCTATTTACGCCCCGCAAGTACTTAGCAATGAGCGACTAGTGATTCGTTGAGCGGTCGCTCCGCGGGAATTCCGCCGAAGCTTCGGCGGTACCATTCTGCCCATACGCATTGCACATTGCGCATTGCGCCAAAGGCCCCCCGCCCCCGTCCCCCCGCCTAACCCATTCCGCCTACCGGCTGTACCTGCGCGCCGATCTAGGCGCGCTCGGCGCACGCGCCGGTAAATTCCGGCGCGGGGTTTCGGCGAGGCCGAAACCCTGGCCTAACTTCCTCCTTCCTCCTTCCTCCTTTTTTCATGAAGCCCTTCCGCCCCATCCCAGCCCCCCTCCTTCCTGGCGAGGAGGAATCCGAGGGCGGCGCGCTCTCGGGGCTGGAGGAATTCTTCGATTTTGTGGACGACTTCCGCGCTTCTCCGGAATTCCTGAAGCGTGAGAAGGAAAAAGCGCGGATCTTGCGGAACTCGCCCTGGTGGAAGAACCGCCGCGCCTCGGGAAAGTGCTACTACTGCGGACGCGTCTTCCCGCCCAGCGAGCTCACCATGGACCACCTGGTCCCCCTGGCACGCGGCGGACAGAGCACCAAAGGAAACATCGTCCCCTGTTGCAAAGAATGCAACAACAAGAAGCGCTCCCTCCTGCCTGTGGAGTGGCAGGAGTATCTCGCGCACCTCTCCGGCAAAAATCCGCCAACGCCTCCCGCGCCGGAAGGAGACTCCCATGACTGATTTCTATCCCATCCTGCTGAAACTCCTGACCCGCGCGTCCACCTCGCTCCCCGAGGACGTGCAACAGGCGCTCTCCGATGCGCGCACCCGCGAGGCCGAGGGCACGCCCGCCCGCGCCGTCCTGGATACCCTCCAAGAGAATATCCGCCTCGCCGAAGAGCGCACCCTCCCCCTCTGCCAGGATACCGGGATGATACACTTCTTCGTGGAATGCGCCGAGGACTTCCCGCGGCAGTTCTTCAAGCTGGCCGCCGAACGCGCCGTCCGCGAGGCCACGCGACTGGGACTCCTCCGTCAGAACTGCGTGGAGACCCTCACCGGCCATAACACCGGGAACAACCTGGGATACGTGAGCCCCGTCTTCCATTGGGAGGATACCCCCGCCGGCTCGCCCTCCACACGCACCGCGAGAGTCACCATCATGCTCAAGGGCGGCGGCTCCGAAAACATGGGCATCCAATACTCCCTGCCCGATTCCTCACTGAAGGCATACCGGGATCTCGCCGGCGTGGAGGCATGCATCCTCGATGCCGTCTACCGCGCACAGGGACGCGGCTGCGCCCCCGGAATCCTGGGAGTCTGCATCGGCGGCGACCGCGCCGGCGGCGAAGAAGAGGCAAAACACCAGCTGCTCCGCAAAATCGGCCAGCGTAGCGAAGAGCCCGCCTTGGCCGAGCTGGAGACCCGCTGTCTGGAAAAGGCGAATGCACTGGGCATTGGCCCCATGGGACTAGGCGGAAAAAGTACGCTCCTGGATGTCTTCATCGCCCAGCGCACCCGTCATCCCGCCTGCTACTTCGTCACCGTCTGCTACAACTGCTGGTGCCTCCGTCGGCAAAGCACACTCCTGGAGTACTAACGCCATGCCGAGAATCCTCCAGACCTGCCTCCTCCTCTGCGCATCCAATGTCCTCATGTCCTTTGCGTGGTACGGACACCTCCGCACCCTCAAGGGAAGCCCACTCTGGATCGCCATCATCGCCTCCTGGGCAATCGCATTCTTCGAATACACCCTCGCGGTCCCCGCAAACCGCATCAGCGCCGGATACTACACCGTCGCGCAACTCAAAATCCTCCAGGAGTGCATCTCACTCTCTGTCTTCGTGCCCTTCTCACTCCTCTTCCTCCGCGAAAAGTGGAACTGGAACTACCTCTGGGCCGGACTCTGCGTCCTCGGCGCAGTATACTTCATCTTCCGAAAACCCTAACCCCTTGCGCTTACGCGCATTACGCAAGTGCTTAGCAATTAGCGGCTAGCGGCTATATTCGCAAGGTGCCGCAGGCGCCCTTCCACCGCTGGGGGCGGCAGTACACCAGCACCGATGCCTAAAACGGTGTTACCACCGGAGCGCTTTTACCTAGCCAAGCCCCAACCAAAGGACGGAGGACTGCCGCCCCCGTGCCCCCGCCGAAATCCTTCCGCCTACCGGCGGCACCGCACATTACACACTGCGCGATAGCGCATAAATTCCTAATTCGAACTACGCGCCAATTCGGGCGCGCTTGGCGCAATCGCCGGGGCTTCCCGGCGATGGGTTTCGCGATTAACGCGAAACCCTGGCCTAACTTCCTCCTTCCTCCCTCCTCCTTCCTCCTTTTTATGAAGAACTACGCCCGTCCCGACATCCAGTCCATCGCCGGCTATGTTCCTGGCGAGCAGCTGACTGGCCGTCGGATCATAAAGTTGAACACCAACGAGAATCCGTATCCACCCTCTCCGAAAGTCGGCGAGGCGGCGGCGGCCTTCCCCTGGCAGCAGCTCCGACTCTATCCCGAGCCCACCGCACTCCCCCTGCGGAAAACCGCTTCAGCGCTCTTCGGACTCCCGGAGGAGTACATCCTCTGCGGCAATGGCTCCGACGACCTCCTCACCATCGGCGTACGGACTTTCGTGGGCGCCGGAGACGCCTTCGCCTTCCCCGAACCCAGCTACTCCCTCTACCCCGTGCTGGCAGACCTCCAGGGCGCCGTGAAACAGCCCTTCCAACTCACCGACGACTTCCAGCTGCCCGCAAATCTGGCGAAACTCGCCGCCGGTGCAAGGCTCCTCATCTTGGCGCGTCCCAATGCCCCCACCGGAAACTCCTTCCCCAAAGACGCCATCCGCGCCCTCTGCCGCGACTTCGACGGCGTGGTCTGGATTGACGAGGCGTATGCGGATTTCGCCGAAGACAACTGCCTGGATCTGGTGAAGGAGTTCCCCAATGTGGTGGTCTCCCGCACCTTCTCCAAGAGCTACTCCCTCGCCGGTCTCCGACTGGGCATCGCATTCGCCAATCCCGCGCTGATCTTCGAGATGAACAAGCTGAAGGACTCCTACAACACCGACCGCTTCGCGCAGGCCATGGGCGCCGCCGCCCTGGAAGACCAGGAATACCTCCGCCAGAATGTGTCGCGCATCAAACAGACCCGACAACAGACCGCCGAGGCACTGACTTCCCGCGGCTGGACCGTCCTGCCCTCACAGGCGAACTTCCTGCTGGCGAAGCCCGCCAGCAAGCCCGCCGCACAGCTCTTCCGCGAACTCCGGGAACAAGGGATCCTCGTCCGGTATTTCGCCCTCCCACGCATCGATCAATTCCTCCGCATCACCATCGGCACCCCCGAAGAAATGCAGGAATTCCTCGATACCGTGGACAAGCTGAGCCGCTAGCGCGCCAACGACCATGATCGTGGAGCACCTCCCATCCACCGACCCACTGGAAAATGCCGCCAGAGAGGAGGCGCTCTTCCGCGCACGACCCTTCGATCCTACTCCCAGACTCCTCTTCTACACCAATGCGGAGTGCGTCCAGTGCGGCAGAAACCAACTGCCCGCCGCAGAATGCGATCTGGAATGGTGCGCATCCCAGCGCATCCCCGTCCTGAAACGCTTCTCCGGCGGCGGAACCGTCTGGCACGATCTCGGAAATCTGAACTACGCCTTCCTCCTCCCGCGGGAGCGATACTCCCCCGAAAAGGTCCTCTCCCTGGTCGTGGAGGCCCTCCAGGAACTCGGCGTCTCCGACGCGCGCTTCTGCTCACGATTCAGCGTCTGGCATGGCCCCTGGAAAATCTCCGGTAGCGCATTCGCACTCTCCGGTCCCGCAACACTCCTCCACGGATGCCTGCCTTTCTCCTGCAATCTGAACAGACTACAGAAGGCCCTCACACCACCCGCAGGCGCCCCAACCGCCCCCAAAAGCGCCGTCGCGTCCGTACATTCCCCCGTCACAAACATCGCACCACTCTGCAAAGACCCCACTCACGCCCGCGAAGAATTCCAGAAAATCCTCGCGGCAAAGGCGGCTGGAGCCTTCATAAGTGTTTAGCAATTAGTGGGTAGTGATTAGCATGCAAGGTGCCGCAGCCGCCCTTCCGCCGCTCGCGCGGCGGTGCCAGTACCGCCGCCTTCACGCCGCGGAAGAGCCGCGCAACGACCGCACAAACCTACTCCCTACTACCTGCTACCTTCTACCTGCGCCGCAACTACATGCGGCGCAATTGCGCG
>CAVGTF010000004.1:0-46849 GCA_963632245.1 Anaerovoracaceae bacterium | reverse complement strand
GCGTGCAGAAGGCAAACTCCGGCCACCCCGGCATGCCCATGGGCAGCGCGGACTACGCCTTCACCCTCTGGGCGAAGCACCTCCGCTTCGATCCCGCACGCCCCGATTGGCTGGGACGCGACCGCTTCGTGCTCTCCGCAGGACACGGTTCCATGCTGCTGTATTCCCTGCTGCACCTCTTCGGCTACGATGTCACCCTGGACGACCTGAAGAGCTTCCGCCAGCTAGGCAGCAAGACCCCCGGTCATCCCGAGCACGGCCACACCCCCGGCGTCGAAGTCACCACTGGTCCCCTGGCCTCCGGACTGGCTAGTGCGGTGGGCATGGCCATTGGCCTGAAGCAGCTGGCCGCCCGCATCCAGGCGCCCGAGGCCCTCTTCAAGCAGCAGAAGGTCTATGTGGTCTCTGGTGACGGCTGCATCATGGAGGGCACCAGCCACGAGGCGTGCTCCCTGGCCGGTCACCTGAAGCTGAACAACCTGATCCTCTTCTACGACGACAACAAAATCACCATCGAGGGCAGCACCTCCCTGGCCATGAGCGAGGATGTAGGCGCGCGCTTCGCCGCCTACGGCTGGAATGTCCTGAAGATCAACGGGCAGTGCCCCCGCCAGATCGATGCCGCCATCACCTTGGCACAGGCCAGCCAGGACAAGCCCACCATCATCATCGGCACCACCACCATCGGCTACGGCGCACCCACCCTGGCCGGCACTGCAAAAAGCCACGGCGCCCCCCTGGGCGAAGACGAGCTGAAGGCCACCAAGGCCGCCCTGGGCTTCAATCCCGAGGAGTCCTTCGCTGTGCCCGCAGAGGTCCGCGAGCTCTGCGACAAGATCATCGCTGACAAAAAGGCAGATGCCGCCCAGTGGGATGCCGACTTCGCCGCCTGGCAGAACGCCAATCCCGAGGGCAAGGCGTTGCTGGATGCCATCGTCTCCAAGGCGATGCCCGCCGATCTGGAGAAGCAGCTGCTCTCCGCCGTGCCCCAGAAAGACGTTGCCTCCCGCGCTTCCTCCGGCGCCATGATCCAGGTGGCCGCAAAGGCGATTCCCGCGCTGGTGGGCGGCTCCGCCGACCTGGCCCCCTCCAACAACACCTACATGAAGGAGATGGGCGACTTCTCCGCCGAGAACCGCGCAGGCCGAAACTTCCATTTCGGCATCCGCGAGCTGGCCATGGGACTCATCTGCAATGGCCTCGCCCTCACCTACGCCCTGCCCTTCAGCGCTACCTTCATGGTCTTCTCCGACTACATGAAGCCCGCCATCCGCCTGGCCGCACTCCAGAAGCTCCACCAGGTCTATGTCTTCACTCACGACTCCTACGCCGTGGGCGAGGATGGCGCGACCCACGAACCCATCGAGCAGCTGGCCATGTTCCGGAGCCTCCCCGGACTCACCCTCCTGCGCCCCGCCGAATCCCACGAGGTCGCCCTCGCCTGGGCTTATGCTCTGAAGACCGACCATCCCGTCGTCCTCTCCCTCACCCGACAGGCACTGCCCAACCTGCCCCAGGAAGTCGTGGAGAAGATGGATGTCTCCAAGGGCGCATACGTAGTCTCTTCCGACGCCGACTTCGAGGCGATCCTCATCGGTTCCGGCAGCGAGCTAGCCGCCTGCGTGGCCGCCGCTGACGCCCTCCGTGCACAGGGCAAGAAGATCCGCGTGGTCTCCATGCCCTCCTGGGACCTCTTCGACGCCCAGAGCGCCGAATACAAGGAGAGCATCCTGCCCGCCAGCTGCACCAAGCGCGTGGCCGTGGAGGCCGCCTGCACCATGGGCTGGAGCAAGTACGTGGGCGACAAGGGAATGGTCATCGGACTGGATCACTTCGGCGAGTCCGCACCCTACAAGGTCCTGGCTGACAAATACGGCTTCACCCCCGAGAAGGTGACCGCCACCGTGGCCAAGTATCTGGCATAACTCGCCTAGAGAAAGCCCCATAGAACGCAAAAACGCGCCGCCTGGCACGAGGGAATCAATCCCCACTGCCAAACGGCGCGTTTTCTGTTTTTTACAGACTACCTAGTCCTAAGTGGGGGAGTTCCGGAGTTTTTTAAGGAGTTCCTGGAAGTCCTGCCAAGTGGAGATCTTGACCACGTTGGCGCGGAGTTCCCGAGGAAAACCGTGTCCGCAGATATAGCTGCATATCACCTTGCGTCCCAATATCATGGCACCGTGTTCCCCATATTCCTTCACCATTTCGGAGAGGTGTTTTTCCATGACCTGAAGGCGTTCCTCCCGAGAGATCTCGGGGGCCTTTCCGTCTAGGATTTCGCGGAAGATCCAGGGATTTCCGAGGCATCCGCGGGCGACCATGACGCGATCGCAACCGGTCTCGCGGGCGAGCCATTCCGCGTCTGCAGTGGAGAAGATTCCGCCGTTGGCCACCACGGGGATGGAGACGCCCTCCCGGACCGCGCGGATAATCTTCGCGTGAACGGGACCGGAATAGACCTTCTTTGCCAGACGTCCGTGGATGGTGAGTCCCTGCACGCCCAGGGACTCCAGCATGCGCGCCACCTCTAGGGTCGGCGCGGGATCCTCCTCATCCAGGATCCGCATCTTCACGGTGAGGCGTCCGGGCCATTCCTCCCGGAGGGCCTGCACGCACTCCCTGGCGAGAGCGGTCTCCCGCATGAGGGCGGCACCCGCCTTCCGCTTCTGGACCTTCTGGACGGGGCAGCCCATATTGAAATCCAGCACATCGAAATGCCAGGGTCCATCGCGGAGGATTTGCGCGGACTGCCGGACATCCTTCGGAATGCTCCCCAGTAGCTGCACCTGGAGATACTCCTCCTCCTCGCCGCGGCGCAGAATGGACTCGCTATCCGGATTGCCGTGAACCAGCGCTCCCGCATCAATGAGTGCGGTGGTGCCGTAATACAGTCCGTAAAGCCGGCAGACTCTGCGCAGCGGCAGATCCGTGTAGCCGGCCATGGGTGCCAGGAGTGGAGTGACGGAGGGCATATCTTCTGGAAATGGAAACGCGGCGCGGGGATGGCAGTGGAGTCGTTGTGTGCGACTCGCCGAATCCCTGACGCCGCGATATTGGGAGGCGGTGGCGTGTATTTTACCCGCCGCCGGATGGAGGCTCTCCTAGAACTGTTTCAGGAAGCGGAGATCGTTCTCGTAGAGCAACCGGAGGTCATTGATGGCATAGCGGATCATGGCGATTCGCTCGATGCCCATGCCGAAGGCGTAGCCGGAGAGCTTCTCGGGATCCCAGCCCACATTCTCCAACACCTTGGGATTCACCATGCCGGCGCCGGAAATCTCGATCCAGCCGGTACCCTTGCAGACCTTGCAGCCCTTTCCGCCGCAAATCATGCAGGAGGCATCCCATTCCACGCTGGGTTCGGTGAAGGGGAAGAAGTGGGGGCGGAAACGGATCTTCACGGAGGAACCGAACATCTCCTTCGCGTAGTAGGAGAGGGTTCCCTTCAGATCCGCCAGAGAGACCTTCTTGTCCACATAGAGTCCCTCAATCTGGTGGAAGCTCATGCCGTGGGTGGCATCGGGGGTATCGCGGCGATAGCAGCGTCCGGGGCAGACGATGCGCACGGGGGGCTCGTGAGCCTGCATGGAGCGGACCTGGACAGGGGAGGTCTGGGTCCGGAGGATCATGGTATCGGGAGCCAGGAAGTCGTGGTGCTCCAGATCAAAGTAGAAGGTATCGGAGACCGCGCGGGAGGGATGATCCTGGGGGGCGTTCAGGGCATCGAAGTTATGCCACACATCCTCCAGATCGGGGCCATCCGCCACCACAAATCCCATGCGGCGGAAGATCGCGACGGCCTCCTCCATCACCTGGGTGATAGGGTGTTGGTGCCCGTGGCAGTGGCAGCGGCCGGGCAGAGTCACATCCAGGGCGTCGTGCTCCTCCTGCTGCTGAGTCAGGCGCGCCTGCGCTGCCTCGAAAGCGGCATTGATGCCATTCTTCACCTGGTTCAGAGTCTTGCCGACCTGGGGCTTCTCCGCGGCGGGCACCTTGCCCAGCTCGCTCATCATCGCAGGAAGAATGCCCTTCCGGCTCAAATACTTCAGCCGAAGTTCCTCCACCGCCGACGCATCCTGCGCCTTCGCGAGGGACTCCTGGACTTCCGCCAGGACGGCCTGCAACTTGTTCTCCAATTCGGTCATTGTGATGAACTCCAAATAGCTAAAGGAAAGGGGGGAAGATCTCGCCGCGGAGACCGCGCATCGTAGCGTGAATTCCTCCGTTTGACGGCGTGCTTGGTAATATACTCCCGCGGGGGTGGTTCGGGGTCTGCGGGGGCGCTGCCCCAGGAATTCCGCAGGAGCGCTGTGCGAGCTACTTTTTTGCCTGCCAGGGATATGCGGAGGAGTACCAGACGCGGACGTCATCGGGAGCGGAGCCGTTCTCATAGAAGCGCCACTGGTAGGTACCTGCTTTCCCGGGGACGAAGGAGCATCGCACCGTGTATTCGTCCAGCCACTCGACGGTGATTTCGCGGGCGCTGACGGGTCGTTCCACGCCATCGAGGGCCAGGACGGGGTGCATCCGGAGTTGCCGTTCCACGGGCACACGCGTGGGGAAAACCGCCTGGCAGACCAGTGGAGTCCAGTCCTCCTCCTGCCAGAAGAAATACCACGGCGGATCATACCACGCGCCGCCCTCCCAGCTCCACTGGGGGCGTGGCACGCCCCAATTCCGGGGAGCCGGTGCCCTCAAGGCAGTCTCGTTCTTTCCGATTTCAGGCAGCCAATCGCGAGCGAATGGCTCCTTCAGCTGAAAGCAAATGAAGCCCTCGGCGCCCAGCGCGCGGGCATCCCGGATCTCCTGACGGAGGACCTCCACGGATTCACACATATAGTTCGCCAATCCGGAGTAAATGGGGACCCGTCCGGCCACACGCTGCTGCTGGACCGCCAGCCAGCCAGCGGGCTCCTGGGGCTTTCCGCTGTAATTCATAGGGCACAGGAAGTCGATCAGGCCCTCCCGCACCCACTGATTGGCATCCTGCGCCACACTCTCCATGGCGCCCTCTTCCCAACCGTAGGTGGCAGCCGAAAGAGCCATTCCGGGATTCGCGGCGCGGAGCGCCTGGCGGGCAGCTCGGACCAGATCGGTCACATTCTGCCGGCACCACTGCCGGTATTCCTTGCGCAGAGTGCCGCCGGGCAGGATATCCGCAGGCCAGGAGGGCACGGCGCGCCCCAAAGACGCCTCGAAGTCCTTCCGTGCGCGAGGCGAGCAATCGTAGTCACCGAGGGGATATCGGATATAATCCAAGTGGATGCCGGAGACCCCGAGGTACTTCCGCGCGATCTCCACCACCACATCCTGGAGGAGCTTCTGGTTTTCGGGAATTTGCGGAGCGAGGTAGTCAGACTGATTGCCATCCTTGTCAATCTGAGTGCGTCCGACATCCTGGTAGCGTTTTTTTACGGCGACGGGCGTATGCTCGCCCATATTGCAGACCACCACCCACACATGGAGCTGCACGCCATACTTCTGGCAGGCGTCCAGACACTCCTGGAGGAGATCCCGGGTGGAGCCATCCTTCTGCTTGAGAGAGGGATGCGGTGCGGAGACCTGGCTGGGATAGTCGCTGGAGGCCGTCCAGGAGAGATTTGCGAAGAGTGCATTGAAGCCATTGTCAGCCAGCGCCTTCACCGTGGCATCCCATCCCCATCCGGAAATGCCCTGTGGGGAATGGATCCATGCGCCGCGCAATTCAGTGCCGGGGGACTCCTGTGCTGAAAGCCGAAAGGCGCAGGCGAGAAGGAGCCCCAGCGTGAGGAGGAGTGTGGGGTATGTGGATAATCGGAGTCCTGTTTTCATCTCGGTAGGATACGGAAGCGCCCGGTTCCCGAGAGTGGGGAGCCGGGCGCGGATGGTGCAAGAGAGCGTATGTAGTTTCGAGCGCTATGCCTCGTCTTCCACCAGCGCCTTATGGAAGGCGATCTGCGCCTTCTTGTAGTCCTCGCGGCGTACGATGAACTGCATGTTGATCTGCCGGGGGCTCTGGACCATTGCCAGGGTATTGATGTGGGCATCGGAGAGTGCTTTGGCCGCCTTGGAGAGGAAGCCGGGGATCTTCATGTTGGTGCCGATGATAGAGACGATGGCGGCGGGGAAGGAGTAGATGGAGGCCTGTGGCAGGCGCCGCCGGATATCCTCCATGCAGCCCTCGATGGGCGCCTTCTTGCCGGGCACGAAGTGCGTGATGGTGTTGGCGTTGGTGGTCTTCGTCACATAGCTGATATGGTAGTCCACGAAGCTCTGGAGCAGGCTGTAGTCGTATCCGGGCTTGGAGACCATCTCGGGATCGACCACCTCGATGGCCACCACATCGCTGCGTCCGCAGATCATCTCCACGCGAGGAGTGGGGGAGACATAGTCGCAGCTGATGAGTGTGCCGGGATTTTCGGGATCGAAGGCGTTCTTGATGCGGATGGGGATCCCGCACTGCTCCATTTCCTTGGATGCCTTGGAGTGAATGGCCTCCATATCCAAGTCGGAGAGCTGATCGGCGATGTCGAAGTTGGTGTGGCCGATGATCTTCACCTTGTCCAGGCCAATGACCTTCGGGTCGCCGGTGCACAGGTGGTATTCCTTGTGAATGATGCCCTCGCGTGCCTTGGTGAGCACAGCAATCTTGCTGAAGGTGATCTCACTGTAGCCACGGTCAAAGTGGGTCATGATGCCCTCGTCATACTTCACGTATCCGGTGACGATGGGCAGCTCCTTGGAGAGATCGATGTCCTTGAAGGCATCCAAGATGGCGTTATCGAAGGTAGGCAGGGAATCCACCTTCCAGCCCGTCAAATCCACGAAACGCGCGTTGACGCCGTTTCGCTGGAGGATATTGGCGGAGTTGAAGGCGCTCTGTGCCTCGCCCACGGCGCTGAGCAGCTCGCGGGTCTGGGGAAGGAAGCTCTTGTGGTTGAAGTGACCGAACGAGCGCAGGTTTGTCAGATCGTGGAGGCACTCGCAGACGCCATCGATGCGCTGGTTGACGAACTCGTCGGCGGCAGTCTGATCCAGGCCGATGCTAACGAAGGAGTGGTTATACTCCAGCATGCTCTGTCGGACGGTCTCCAGTGCCTGTTCCCAGGTGGAGTCATCCATGGCGAAGCGACCGTAGACGCCGGGGGCGCCGGTCTTCTTGTCCTCCAGCAGCAGATTGGTGATGCCGCCGTATGCGGAGACAATGAAGATGCGGTTGTAGTAGTCCTCGGGAGTGCGGTGGCCGATGATCACATTTCGCATGACCTCGCCAAAGCGGGACATGGAGGTCCCGCCAATCTTTTCCACGGTGTGTTTGTTCAGCATACTCTGTCGATTCGCGCCTCCGCGCACGGGAGAAACAAGTGCGCCCACGAATCCGCCCCTCAAAAGCGAGCGCGGCATCCATGGGCAAGCCGGTGAACAGGAATCCGGATAATGTATCCCTTGAAAGGCGGCACGCATTCGCGGAGGAGGCGCCGGCAGGAAATAGCCCCCCCTCCCCGGCGCATCAACCTGCACGCAGCGCTACTCGAAGTTCCGCAACCAACACTTCCGGAGGATGCGCCAGTAACCCTGCCGCGCCGTGCCCACACGCTCAATGAAGTGATACTCGTCCCGGAGGCGTCTCAGGCGCCGTTGAACGACGCCCCGACTCACATGCAGGAGCTCCGCCAGTTCGGCGGTGCTTTGATAGGCATTCAGGATCAGCAACCGCACCACATCCTGCAGACCAAGAGGAAGAGCAATGGGTTCCTCCTCCGGCTCCTCCACACGGTATTCCTCCTCCGGCGCGAGCTCTTCCCGACAGACAGGAGGCGCAGAGGGCTCCGAATCCACAATGGCGCGATAGACATTCACGCGCACTGCCTGCCCCGCGTCTTCGATGGAAAGCGGCGGCAAGCCATATCCCTCAAGGGCCCTTTTTACGCGCAGAAGCCCACTCCCCCACTCCTCCATGAAATGCATATAGCCAAGGCATCGTGCCAGGATCGGATTGCGCGGCTTGGAATACCCGCCCTGCGCACGTTCCACCGTCTGCCCACGAGGCAATCCGCCAGGCGAAGTGATCTCCACACGGTCATCATAGACACAAATAAAAACCGGCATATCATGATTGAGATAGTTCCTGTGCGCAAACGCATTGACGACCAATTCACGCAATTCATCCGGAGGGAGCTCGTAATTGTCTTGACGGAAAGCCCCATGGAAGCTGCATCCCATGTTAATTTTTTCCAAGATATAAGCCATTCCTTGATCAATCAACTCCGAAACACTTCCAACGAATTCCCGGCGATCCACAAAGACCGCCCGATCATCATTGCGAAACACCGCGCACTTCAGGCGGGTAGCAAAAGCGGGATCTCCCGTAAGGAGAGCATATGTATTGGAGCCCATCCAGCGATCTCCCTTTCTGGCGATGACCCCCCAGGATTCCAATTGAACGGGAGTTAAATGCTTCACACCTCTCCTCAGCAAGTCATTCGTGCAATTTGTCAAAGCGAGGTGTTCCATACCTTCGCAGAGAGCCTGAATGCGCGCTTCATCGATTTGGGCAGCAGGGCATAATTCGCCGTCGAAGCTCTGCCCCGTGCTCTGGTGAAAGAGCTCTCTGCGCGTTGCATCGTCCGCACGTTGCGTCGTAGCGCCAACGCGGATATAGACTCCATCGCGGTCTCCCTCCTCCCGAAGGAAATAGGGGCAGTTCGTGCCGGGCATGATCTCCAACACAATGACGTACTTCCCCTGGATATTCTCTATTCCGAGATCCGGTGCGATGCGAAGCGCGCAACGCCGGGTAATGGCGTCCGCGATTTCGTCCATCATGGCATGCACACGATCCTTGTCGATGCCCTGGACCGTCCCATCATTGGCTACGCCGAAGAGGATACGCCCGCCTCTGCCATTTGCGAAGGCCACCACAGTCTTCAGATATTTGGACTGCTCCTGATTGGGGACCAGCTTGAATTCCAGGGTGCTCGACTCGCCCTGCGCGATTTCGTCAAGGATACTGCTCATTCTTCCACTCCAAAAGGGTTGAACCACACATTCCCCAACTAAGGACGCGCCACCGCGGTCCCCAATATACGACAGACAGTTGGAGGTCAGAAAAAAGAGCTACATCACCCAAAATAACGCAACAGCATTCCTAAAAGAAGGCTGTCCTGCCGCGACACAAAAATAGCACGCCTACCACAAATAGCGACCACCCCACCGCCCTTTCCACAACTTTCCTCCGAAATTCTACCCGATAGAACAAATCGCCCACACCTTGATCAAATTCGACATCCCGAGTTTTCCCAAGTGTGCGAATTTGGGCAAATTCCCTCACTTGAGGTGTGCGAATTTTGGCAAATTCCCTCATTTAAGGTGTGCGAATTTTGGCAAATTCCCTCACTGCACGGTGAAGACTGTATTTTCCGGAGTATCTTATGTCGTTCCCTTAAACAGGAGAAAGAAATTGACATGAAGATCACGCGTCACTACCTAGATCGCATCCATAAGTTACTGCAGCCGGGGAAGGTCCTAGCGCTTTATGGTCCCCGTCGTGCGGGGAAGACCACTCTCCTTTCGGACTTTTTAGCCGACTGGGATGGCGGGCGTTACTTTTGGGGAACGGGAGAAGACCGTGTTGTAAAGGAAGTCCTTGAGTCTTCGGATGTCAGCCTCATTCGCAGTTCTTTTTCCGGCTATGAGTTGGTTGTCATTGACGAAGCGCAGGCCCTAAAGAATGCGGGCATGGGGCTGAAACTTCTCGTAGACGCGTTACCGGGGATCCGCGTCATTGCCTCCGGCTCCTCTTCGTTTCAGCTTGCCGCCGATTTAGGCGAGCCCCTGACGGGGCGTCGGCGCACCGCGACGCTATATCCTGTCTCCGTCCTAGAGTACGCGCGGCAATTTGGCGTAATGCACCTACAGCAGAAGCTAGACGAATTCCTTGTTTTCGGCTGCTATCCTGAGATCCTCACCATAGAGAACCATCAGGACAAGGCGGAGGCGTTGCGGGAGCTCTGTGATGCATACCTCTACAAGGACATTCTGTCTTTTGAGCACCTCAAGAATGCAGACAAGATCCGGCGTCTTCTGACATTGCTGGCCTTCCAGGTAGGCAAGGAGGTATCCATTACCGAGCTAGGAACTTCCTTGGGGCTCAATCGCCTTACCGTTGAACGCTACCTAGACCTACTAGAGAAGACCTTCGTCATCTTTCGCCTGCCGGGATTCTCGCGCAATCTCCGCAGCGAGGTCACAAAGACCTGCCGATACTTCTTTTACGACAACGGCATCCTGAACGCTGTCATCAACAACTTCAACCTGCCCTCCCTGCGCAATGGAGGCGAGATGGGCGCGCTATGGGAGAACTTTGTCGTGACCGAGCGTCTAAAGAAGCAGGAATACTGTCGCATTCTCTCCAACAACTACTTTTGGCGCACCTACGAACGCCAAGAAATAGACTTCGTGGAAGAGCGGGAGGGACGCCTATTCGGCTACGAAATCAAATACGGAAAAGCGAAACCCGCGGCGCCCACCCTCTGGCAGAAGAGCTACCCCGACGCCAGCTACCAAGTCATCTCCCGGGACAACTTTGCTGACTTCCTCCTATAGCGTCCTTGCAGCATCTTCTGAAAACCTACCGTTCCCCGATGCAGGTCAGTCGGAATCCTAGGTCGTGGAATTGTTCATCGGGGACGGAATTTGAACGGCGGTTAGCGATACGGCAGCACCGTGCGCAGAAAGCCCAGGAGCCCCCGCGGGTCGTGCGCCAGGTTCCGGAGGCCGCGCCGGTGGGATCGGTGGCATCTGCGAGAGTATAGCCGTACCAGTCCAGGCACCACTCCCAGACATTTCCCTGCATATCGTAGAGTCCCAGGGAATTCGGGAGATAGGAACCGACGCGGGTATGCTGAGAGAATCCGCCTTTTTCATCGGAGGTCGTCGACGCGGAGTTCCCGTAGTATCGCGCCACCGTCGCAAGATTAGAGCAGGTGGTGACATTGCTGAGGCTTGTTCCGGAGTGCACGGCGGTGGAGCAGATGGTCCCATCGGCCTTTCGGCGGCAGGCGTATTCCCACTGTGCCTCGGTGGGCAGATCCAGGAGGAGTCCCGTGCGTGCCTGGAGCCTCCCCAGGAAGGAATCGTCATCCACGGTGTGTCCGGAGTCCGGCCAGCCGGCGCCGGCGGCGCTCCCGGTGCCCCGGAGATCGTCATAGGAGACGCATTCCACAGGGCGGGTATCGCCGAGGTAGCGGGAGGGATTCTTTCCCATGACAAGCTCGTACTGTTTCTGCGTGCATTCGAAGACGCCGATGTAGTAGTCTTGCGTGAGAGTCACCTGGTGGAGTGTCTCGTCGGCGTATCGGCCGATTTCGTCCTCGGGGCTTCCCATGGCGAAGGATCCGGCGGGGATTCTCCGGAGCCAGAGTTCTGTGGTGCGGCAGGTGTCATTTGTGACATCGGGTCCCTCGGCAGAGTAGCGGATGGGATAGCTCGCGGCATCGGGTCCCTTGGAGAGATCCACCACCAGGTAGTCGTCACCCCACTCGCCTAATTCGCAGGTAGCGACCACCTCCACGGTGAAGGCGGTGCTACGGAAATCCGGGAGAGCCGCAGAGGCATCCCACACCGCATGCATCTCTTGCCCCACTGTCACGGGCGCATCAACGCCATCGCCGGAGAGATGCTCCCGGCGGAATTCAATGGTCTTGCCACAGGCGCGGTCGTGCCCCCGGAAGGAGATCGCGATCTCCGCCGTTGTGTCCGTACACTCCACCGTATAGTAGATATCCACGACGCCCTCCCAAGGGAAGCGGGGTTGTGCACGGACCCCCGTCACCCGCACCTCCGACACCCCCGCGCCACACGGCAGGACGCAGAGGAAGAGCATTAGGAATATGCCAAGAATGCGCATTCCGGGAAAGTTCATATCCTGTTTTCTTATTGCCCCAGAAGGAATTTCCACACAGGAATCACTTGGATATCGCCGGGGAGTTTCGTTTCATCATCCCAGGTAACGATAATCCGGTCCTTCACCTTCAGGGCATCCGCGGCATCCCGCAGTGCGGTCACTTCCCGTTCGAAGGTATTCTGGTTCGTCATGTCGTAGCAGACTTGAATGAGCCTGCTGTCGTCCTGCATGGGTTTCGTTGCCAAGAAGTCCACCTCTGATTTATCGCTAGTAAGAACGTAATCTAGATTGCATCCCTGCCGCCGGAGATGGAGAAAGACCAGATTTTCCAGCAAGGGTCCCAAGTCCAAAGCGTGTTTCACGCGCATGGCGCGGATGATTCCGATGTCATTCAGGTAGTATTTATCCGGATTGAGGCGTCGTTTCGATGCGGACTCCGAGTAGATTCCCACGCGATGCAGCAGATAGGAGTCCACGAGATAATCGAGGTAGTCGGCGGTGTATTCCCGGCTGAGGCTAATTCCCTGACTAGCGAGGAAATCCGAGATCTTCCGAACGCTCAGGGGGCGTGCGGGGTTATTGAAGACCATCTGCATGATGAACTTCAGGGTCTGCGTATTTGGGATTCCGTGGCGTTCTGCTACATCCCGGTATACCACGGAGTTCACGTATCCCTGCAACATCGAGGCACGGAGAGAATCAGGGATCTCTTGCACTGCGGGCATTCCGCCAATGGCAAAATACTTCTCCATGGCATTCTGCAATTTGCTCTTCGCGGCCCCGCCAATGTGTTCAGGAAGCGCATCGAAATAGTGGTGGCATACGAGGAACTCCGGAAAGGAAAGCGGAAAATTCTCCACCTCCACCGCCCGTCCCCGCATGGATGTGGCGACCTCCCGGGAGAGGAGTTTCGCCGAGGATCCCGACAAGAACACGCGGGTATTTGGGGCATCCACCATCCGGCGCACAAAAACCTCCCAATGCTCCACATTCTGAATCTCATCGAAGAAGAAATAGCAGATCTGATTGCGGCTGTCGGGATACATCTGATAAAACACATCCGGCACCAGATGCAGATCCTCCGCCGTCATGCCTAACAGACGATCATCCTCAAAGTTGATATAAAGCATCCGGTCCCGAGACACCCCGGAAGCCAAAAGATCCGCCATCTTCTGATAGAGCAGGTAGGTCTTTCCCGTGCGGCGCATGCCCACCACAACCGTGGCAGAATGGGGGACCTCTGGCATCTCCACAGAACGACGCACCATCTCCGGCAACGAGGATTCGTAGAAGTCGGCGTAGAGCTCGCGCAACGTAGTCTTCAGCAATGTCGTATCCATAGAAAAAGTCCTTCAAACCTCCGCCACTAATCTAACTCCCCAAATGCCATCCGCAACAAAAGATGGCCAGCAATGGTGACCAAGATTCGCAAAAGATGGCCAGCAGTGGCGGCCATCTTTCCAAGTAAATGGCATCCATTGCTGTCCATGCCGCCCTGTGGCGTTTTTTTTGCGGGGGCCTGAGCGGCGATTCCGGGATGTGTAGGAAATGCGTGGTGAGGTGCCGGGGGGACTTTAGGGTCTTGTACGCAGGTTATATTACGTGGCTTTTCCTTTGAGCGGCAGTGCCGCGGGCGAAATTTCGCCCTTTATTTTGGCGCCGCCCCCCCTTTCACACGACTACCGTTTTTTGACCACAGGAGACAAGCATGTCAACCGCGACTGAGCCCCTTCCCGGCACTTCGGACATTTGGGAGCCGGAGGTATTCGGGTGGGTGGATTTGGAATCCATCACCCGCGACATTTTCGGACGCTACGGCTACCAGGAGCTTCGCACCCCGGTCTTTGAGCGCACGGAGGTCTTTGTCCGGAACCTGGGCAATGAGACCGACGTGGTTCAGAAGGAGATGTACACCTTCGAGGACCGCGGCGGCCGTTCTTTGACCCTGCGTCCTGAGGGCACTGCGGGTGTGATGCGTGCCGTGGCGAACCTGGGTCTTGGACCGGGCGAGGAGTGCCGTGTCTTCTACATGGGTCCCATGTTCCGTGGCGAGCGTCCCTCTGCGGGCCGCAAGCGCCAGTTCCACCAGGTCGGCGTGGAGGCGGTGGGTTGCCATTCTCCGTGGATGGACGCGGAGGTCATCGCCATGCTGGTGCACTACCTGGAGGCCCTAGGCATCCAGGGGCCGAAGGTCATGATCAACTCGCGGGGTCTTCCCGAGGATCGTCCTGCTGTGGCCGAAGCATTGCGGGAGTACTTCCGCCCCCACCTGTCCGAGATGTGCGACGACTGCCGCCGCCGTTTTGAGACCAATGTATGGCGCATGCTGGACTGCAAGCAGGAGGTCTGCCACAACCTGGCGCTGAACGCGCCGAAGATTGCGGATCTGCTGGGCGAGGAGTCCAAGGAGTACTTCCACCGCGTCTGCGAGGGCCTCGACCGCCTGGGCATTTCCTACGAAATCAACCCGCGTCTGGTCCGCGGCCTGGATTACTACGTGCACACCGTCTTCGAGATCACGCACCCGGCGCTAGGCAGCGAGGACGCCATTGCGGGTGGCGGCCGCTACCGCATGGTCATGCCCGGCACCACGACCCCCATTGAGGGCATCGGCTTTGCCGCAGGCGTGGAGCGTCTCCTCATGACCCGGGCGGGCCTGGGCATCGCCCCCAAGGCGCGCCCCGCCGCAGATACCTTCCTGGTTGCCGCAGGCGCCGAGGCCATCCCCGCCGCATTGCAGCTGGCCGGCGAGCTGCGCCGCCAGGGCGTAGGCGGCCGTGTGATTGCGGATGTCACGGGCCGTTCCATGAAAGCGCAGTTCCGTTCTGCCAACAAATCCGGCGCCAGCCAGGTGCTGATCCTGGGCGAGAACGAGCTCGCCAAGGGCACCGTGGTGCTCAAGCGGATGTCCGACAGCTCCCAGACGGAGATCCCCCGCGACCAGGTGGTCGCCGTCCTGCGAGACCAGAAATAGTCGCGCTCCCTACCCCCTTCTTTCCCCTCTTCTTTTTACCCCCAATAAACTGCGGCGTCTTTTACCATCGCCGAACCTCCATGGGCTATCGCACACACACCTGCAACGAACTGAACCTGAACAACCTGAATCAGGAAGTGACCCTCTGCGGCTGGGTGAACTCCAGCCGTAACCTAGGCGGAATGCTTTTTGTGGACCTCCGCGACCGTGAGGGCATCACGCAGCTCGTGGTGGATCCGGCGGCGACTCCGGAGCTCTTCGAGCAGGCGAAGCCGTTACGTGAGGAGTGGGTGATCCAGGCCACGGGCGTCGTCCGTGCGCGTCCCGAGAACATGGTGAATGCCAAGCGTGCCACGGGTGCGGTGGAGGTCTTGCTGAAGGGATTGAAAGTCTTGAACCAGGCGGCGCCCATGCCATATCACCTGGAGGATCCCGCGGCCTCCGACGACCTGAAGCTGAAGTATCGCTACTTGGATATGCGCCGGAGCGGTCTGCTGCACAACCTGAAGGTGCGCCACCAGATCACCCAGGTCATGCGCCGGATCTTCGACCAGGAGGGCTTCATCGAGGTGGAGACCCCCATTTTGACCAAGTCCACCCCCGAGGGCGCCCGTGACTACCTGATTCCCAGCCGCATGAAGGTGGGTGCCTTCTACGCCCTGCCCCAGAGCCCCCAACAGTACAAGCAGCTCCTCATGGTGGGCGGCGTGGAGAAATACTTCCAGATTGCACGGTGCTTCCGCGACGAGGACCTGCGCGCCGACCGCCAGCCCGAATTCACCCAGATCGACCTGGAGATGAGCTTCGTGGAGGAGGAGGACGTGCAGCGCGTCACCGAGAAGCTCCTGGTGGCCGTCATGAAGGAGGTCAAGGGCATGGACATCCCGGCGCCCTTCCCCCGCATGACCTGGCTGGACGCCATGACCCACTACGGCTCCGACAAGCCCGACACCCGCTTCGGCCTGGAAATGCAGAATCTGACTGCGCTCTTCGCCGACACCGCCTTCCAGCCCTTCCAGGCGGCACTCTCCCAGAATGGCACCATCGAGGGTCTGAACGCCAAGGGCCTGGCGGAGTCCACGAGCCGCAAGGCGCTGGATCAGCTGACGGCCTCTGCGCGCCTCATGGGCGCCTCCGGCCTGGTGTATCTGAAGGTAGCCGCCGACGGCACCCTGACGGGTCCCGCCGCGAAATTCCTGAATGAGGGCGAGGTCGCGCGTCTGAAGGAAGCCCTGTCTGCCGAGCCCGGCGACCTGCTGTTGCTGGTGGCCGACCGTTCCTTCCGCGTGGCGTGCTTCGCCCTGGGCCGCGTGCGTCTGGATGTGGCCGAGGCGCACAAGCTGATCCCCGAGGGAAAATTCAATTTCCTCTGGGTCACCGAATTCCCCCTCTTCGACTGGGACTACGAGGAGCAGCGCTGGGTGGCCGAACACCATCCCTTCACGCGCCCCATGGACGAGGATCTGCCCCTGTTGCAGACCGAGCCCGGAAAGGTCCGCGCCCGCGCCTACGACGTCATCCTCAATGGCGTTGAGCTGGGCGGCGGTTCCATCCGAATCCACGAGCCCGCATTGCAGGCCACCATGTTCAAGACCCTGGGCATCTCCGACGAGTCCGCCCGCCGCCGTTTCGGACACCTGCTGGATGCCTTCTCCTTCGGCGCACCGCCCCACGGCGGCCTGGCATTGGGCCACGACCGACTGGTCATGCTGCTGTTGGGTCTCAAGTCCATCCGCGACACCATCGCCTTCCCGAAGACCGCCAAGGCGGCGTGCCTCATGATGGATTCTCCCAGCACCGACGTGGATCCCAAGCAGCTCCAGGAGCTGAATCTGGCCATCGTGGGCCAGCCAGGCCAGGAAGAATAGCGACATGGCGGCAGGCATCCGGTCCTCTCTCCTGCGTCATCCGCTGGCATTTCTGGCGGCGATATTTCTTCTGGCGGGGCAATTTGTCCTGTCGGCGGGAGAGATCCGGGTGCGGGTACTTCACACCAGCGACCTGCATGGCGCACTGGAGGCCCGTCCCGAGGAGGGGGAATCGGGCCTATTGCGAGTCGCCACATGCCTAAGGCAGGCATACGCGGAGGCCCCGGAAGGCCACGCATTATTATTGGATACGGGGGACACCTTCCAGGGGTCCTTGGCCTCCGGATTGGACAACGGGAGGCCCATGTTGACCTGGCTGGAGGCCCTCCCCTACGACACCTGGACTCCCGGAAACCACGACTTCGATTTCGGCTACGATGCCTTCCTGGAGGCCGCACAGCGTCTCCAGGGAAAGATCCTATGCGGAAACCTGCATATCCTGGAGGGAACGGGGGAGCGGGACTATCCCTCCTGGCGACTCTTCACCTTCGGCGACGCAAAGATCGCGGTGATCGGCGCGACCGCCTCCTATATGCCCAATTGGTTCCTGGACTTTCCGGAACACTTCCGCGTAGAGTCCCTCCGGGCGATGCTCCGGCGAATCATGCCGGAGGTCCTAGCCAGCGAGCCCCACGCCATCATCTTGGCAGTGCACCAGGGCTGGATGGAACAGGATGCCCGTGGCGTCAACGAACTCAAGGGGCTCCCCCGGGAATTTCCGGAGATCGACCTGGTGCTGGGCGGGCATACCCACCGCGCCTTTCCCGGCCGCACGATCGGAGTGAATACCTGGTATGAGCAGCCCGCCTCTGGTGGAAAGTATTTCGGGCAGATCGACTTATGGATTGATCCCGCCGAACGGCGTGTGACGCATCTGGAATCCCGTCTTGTGGAGACTCCCGCAGAGACTCCGGAGGATCCGGCGGCGAAGGCGGCGCTATCGTCCTGGCTAGTGCGGGCAGAGGCGCTCTCCCGGGAGGTCATCGCACCCGCTCTGCCGAAAGCCCTCACCGCGAAGGGGCGTCCCGGCGTGGACTGCGCCGCCAGCGAGCTGCTCTGCCAGGCGATCTCGGAGGCCACGGGCGCTGAATTGGCACTCCATGGCGTCCTCACCCGAGAGGAGATCCCCGGCGGAATCTCGCTTACCCGGCGGGAGCTCCACACGCTGGTCCCCTACGAAAACACCATCGTCGTCTGCCAAGTGACCGCCGAAGAGCTCCAGCAGATCCTGGAAGAGCAGTGGGCCTTGCGGAAGCACTCCTCCTACAGCGGCCTCTACGGCGTGGAGGCCTCCATAGACCGCGAGGGCCATTGCCGGATCCTCTCCATCGCGGGGGAATCCCCCGTATCCGGCAAGCGCTACTCCCTCGCCCTGAACTCCCACGAGGCGGCCGGCAGTGGCCGCACACCCGTGCTCCGCCGAATCCTGGATGATCCCGAGAGCCAGACGCGGGACACGAAGATCTCCACCCGCCAGGCGGCGCTGCAGTGGTTCCAGAACCACCCCGGGGAACTCCCGCGAGTCAAGGCGTGGTTGCAGGTCCCCGGAAACTCTCGCAAAAAGACTGTCAATCCATGAACGAACTCCCCTCCGAACTCGAAATCAAGCGCATTCCCACACGGAAGATCCACGTGGGATCCGTAGCTATCGGCGGCGATGCGCCGGTGGTGGTGCAGTCCATGTGCAATACCCCCACTGGCGACGTGGAGGCGACCCTCGCGCAGATCCGCCGTCTGGCGGATGCGGGCTGCCAGCTGGTGCGCGTGGCGCTTCCCAGCGTCCGGGAGCTCCCCGCATTGGAGGAGCTCTCCCGCACCAGTCCGCTGCCAGTGGTAGCGGACATCCACTTCGATGGCCGCCTGGCCGTGAAAGCGCTGGAGGCCGGTGTCCAGGGCATCCGTGTGAATCCCGGGAATATCCCGGATGGCGATGCCCTGCAGGAAGCCGCGCGGATTGCGGCAAGGAGTGGCCAAGCGGTGCGCGTAGGAGTGAATCTGGGGAGCCTCTCGCCCCGTGCCAAAGAGAAATACGGCGCCACCGCGCAGGCCATGGTGGAGAGCGTCCGGGAGTATCTGGAGCTCTTTGAGAATGCGGGCTGCCAGAATCTGAAGGTAAGTCTAAAGGCCTCCGGCATTCCCCTGACCCTCCAGGCGTGCCGACTCTTCCGCACACTCTCCCCCTGGCCACTCCACCTGGGACTCACCGAGGCCGGCACTCCCGCACAGGGCATCCTCAAATCCGCCATCACCCTGGGATGCCTGCTCCTGGAGGGCATCGGCGACACCATCCGCGTCTCCCTCACCGCGCCCCCCGAAGAGGAAATCACCGCCGCCTTCCGCATCCTGGATGCCCTGGGCATGCGCCCCGGACGCCCCCAGCTGGTGGCATGCCCCACCTGCGGACGCACCCGCATCGGACTCATTCCCCTGGCTACCCGCGTGGAAGCCGCCATCAACCGCCTCCTGGCAAAGGGATACACGCTTCCTTTCAAGAAGGTCGCCGTCATGGGCTGCCCCGTCAATGGCCCCGGCGAAGCCGCCGATGCGGACTTGGGCATTGCCGGCGGCGTAGGAAAGGGCGTCCTTTTCCGCAAGGGACAGATCCAGGAGACTCTCCCTGAAGACCAACTCCTGCCGGCGCTGCTGCGGGAACTGGAAAAGGCCGCCGGCGCGCCTCCAGGAACCGCCGACGAGCCCTAGCGACAAGCCACGCCATATCCCGTCCGGGCCTGTCAGCTCAGACTATATTAAGACACTTTTTCTCCGGCGCGCCAGAAAGCCGCCGGATTTTCCCCCCCTCCCCTCCCCCGCAACCTACTAGGATAACACCACCATGTCCAAGGCATACATCTTCCTGGGCGCTCCCGGCGCCGGCAAGGGCACTCTTGGCGACATCTTCTGCGCAAAGACCAATGTGATCCACATCTCCACCGGACAGCTGCTGCGCGACGAAATGGCCGCCGGCACCGAGCTGGGCAAGACCGTGAAGGAGCTCATCGCCTCCGGCGCCCTGGTCTCCGACGAGATCGTCACCGCCATGGTGGACAACCGCCTGGCCAAGGACGACGCCAAGACCCGCGGCGTCATGCTGGACGGCTATCCCCGCACCAGCGCCCAGGCCGAGAGCCTCACCGCCATCCTGGCCAAACACGGCTATGAGACCGGCGTGGCAGTCCTGGTGGACACTCCCCGGGAACTACTCATGCAGCGCCTGACCGGCCGCCGCCTCTGCTCCAACAAGGCCTGCGGCGCCAGCTACAACGTCTTCACCGCCCCGCCCGCCAAGGAGGGCATCTGCGACAAGTGCGGCAGCGCGCTGATCCAGCGTGCTGACGACACCGAGGAGACCGCGGTGAACCGCCTGAAGATCTACGACACCCAGACTGCCCCCGTCATCGAGTACTACCGCAAGCGCGGCGAGCTGAAGGTCTCCCCCAATGGCGACGCGCCCATCGAGGTGAACTACGCCACCCTGGAGAAGGTCCTGGGCCTCTAGCCAGACTGAAGAACGGAGGCATCCGATTCCGTGGAACACGTCACCATCTACAAAGAAAGCGAGATCGAGAAGATCCGGCTGGCCGCCCAGGCGGCCGCACAAGTGCGCGATCGCCTCTGCGACGCCGTGCAGCCCGGCATGAGCACCCTGGATCTGGATAACCTGGCCGAGTGCTTCATCCGGGAAACCGGCGGAAAGAGCGGCTCGCTGCACTATCACGGCTACCCCGGACAGGTCTGCATCTCCCTCAATGACGAGGTGGTCCACGGCATCGGCCGCGCCGACCGCATCATCCAGTTCGGCGACCTGGTCAGCCTGGACGTGGTGGTGGAATTGGGCGGATACTACGGCGACACCGCGCGCACCGTCTGCGCCGGCGGACAGCCCTCCCCCCTGGCCCAAAACCTGATGGACACCACCCAGGCCGCCCTCATGGCCGGCATCGAGGCCGCCGTGGAAGGCAACACCATCAACCACATCGGCGCCGCCGTCCAGAAGGTCGCCGAAGCGCAGGGCTTCTCCTGCGTCCGGGAGATGGTGGGACACGGCTGCGGCAAGCACATGCACGAGTCCCCGGAGGTCCCCAACTTCAAGGTCCGCGGCCGCACCCCGCGCCTGGAGGCCGGCATGGTCATCTGCATCGAGCCCATGGTCAACGCCGGCGACTGGGAGATCGACATTGACAAGAAGGACCAGTGGACCTGCCGCACCAGCGACCACTCCCTCTCCGCACACTTCGAACACCAAATCCTCATCACGAAGAAAAAACCCGAAATCCTTACCCTATGCCCAAAGAAACCGACTGCATAAAGCTGGAAGGCGTCGTCGTCGAAGTCCTGCCCAATACCCGTTTCCGCGTGAAGCTCAACAACGGCGGCAACGAAGTCATTGCGGGAATCTCCGGAAAGATGCGGAAGAACAACATCCGCATTCTGGAAGGCGACGCGGTCACGGTGGAGATCTCTCCCTACGACCTGACCACCGGACGCATCTCCTACCGCAGAAAGTAGCCTTCCGCGCCCTGTCGGACGCATCGATCCCTCCGCAGGGGAATGCCAGGGAGACACTACGCCTCCCTCGCGTCTCCTGCGTAGGGCGTTTGCATTCAGGAAAAAAGGGCTTATAGTACACGAATTTCCCGCGCCCCTGTGCCCGGCCGGCGCTTCTTTCCGGCCGCCGGTCGAAGTATCGGCATGGGAGTGCACCTACAAAAAGGCCCCCCCGTCTGCGCCCTGCGCATGTCGGAGGTCACAAGTCCGGAAGGATCAGGGCGGTTCTGCCGTCCACCATCCCAACCCAAAGGAAACCAAACCATGAAAGTCAGAGCCTCAGTGAAGCGGATGTGCAACAATTGCCAGATTGTCAAGCGCGCCGGCGTCCTCCGGGTGATTTGCAAGAATCCCCGCCACAAGCAGCGCCAGGGCTAGTCTCCCCACAGGAGAAGCCCCACCGCATTTCGAATCCCCCCCTAAACGACAACCGGCAAACCCACTAGGAAACCGATAAAATGCCCAGAATCCTCGGTGTTGACATCCCGAACAACAAGCAGACGGTGATCTCCCTGCAGTACATCTATGGCATTGGCCCCGCCATCGCCAAGGCGATCTGCGAAAAAGCCAAGCTGGACCCCGTCCGGAAGGCCTCCGAGCTCTCCCAGGACGACATCGCCAATATCCTGAACATCCTCCACGAAGAGTACACCGTGGAAGGTGACCTGCGCCGCCAGGTGGCCAACAACATCCGCCGCCTGATCGCCATTGGCAGCTATCGTGGCACCCGCCACAAGAAGAATCTCCCCGCCCGTGGTCAGCGTACCCGCACCAACGCCCGTACCCGCAAGGGCTCCAAGAAGACCGTGGGAGCCATCCGCGACAGAACCGAGCGTAAGACCGCCGCTTCCGCCGCCGAGGCCAAGCAGGCCGCCGCTGCCACCAAGAAGAAGTAGGAGGCTCCCCCGGACGGCGCTAGGCGACACCCCGAAAAATCGGATTCCGTCGTCCTTTTCCGCCGCCGGAGCGAACGGATGGATCCCCGCGAAGCGTCTTCGCTAGCGCATCCAGTCCGCTGAAATCCCCCGAAAATCCAGATACCAGCTTTCAACTTTAGAAACAAGGACGTCCGGAAAGGTCGTCCCAGGAGATTGCAAACAATGGCAGAAGAGTCCAAGGAAACGAGCGTCGCCGCGCAGGCCGCGCCTGCCGCCCCCGCCTCCATCCCCACCGCAGAGCAGATTCTTGCGGATCCCAACGCCGTCACCGCCATTCAGAGCCGTCGTGCCAAGGGTGCGCGTCAGGTGCTTTCTGGTGTGGTGCACGTGGATTCCACTTTCAACAACACCCGCGTGGTGATCACTGACCCCCAGGGAAATGTCCTCTCCTGGTCCACCGGTGGCAAGCTTGGCTACAAGGGAAGCCGCAAGAGCACTTCCTATGTCGCGCAGGTCATCGCTGGTGATGCCGCCAAGAAGGCCATGCTGACCTACGGCCTGAAGGAGGTCGAGGTGGAAGTGAAGGGCCCCGGCCAGGGCCGCGAGTCCGCCGTGCGTGGCATCGCCCTCGCCGGCCTGGAGATCACCGTCCTGCGCGACGTGACTCCCCTCCCCCACAACGGTTGCCGCCCCCCCAAGAAGCGCCGCATCTAGCCGGTTGCTGCCGCCGGGCGCGCGGAGGGACGGATCAATTCGGAGGCCGTCCCCCGCGGTGCCCCACCAAAGGAATAGAGACTGCCGAGCAATCGGAGTAGTCATAAACCAAAGGAGGATTTTTCCCAAATGGCAGAACTGGAAAATTTTGAGATGCCCGAGACCCTGGTCATGGATGAGGCGACCGCGACCGATCGCTACGCCAAGTTCGTTACCGAGCCCTGGGAGAACGGCCTAGGACACACCCTGGGAAACTCCCTTCGCCGCGTGCTGCTGCACATGATGGAGGGCGTGGCCGTCAGCTGCATCCGCATTGACGGAGTCAGCCACGAGTTCACGGCGATTCCCGGCGTGATGGAGGACGTGATGGAGATCGTCCTGAACATCAAGAAGCTGAAGTTCCGTTGCGACGGCTCCCTGCCCCGCACCCTGGAGCTGGTGGCTTCCAAGAAGGGCCCCGTGACGGGCGCTGACATCAAGGAGGACGGCGTGGCGGAGGTCCTGAACAAGGACCAGCACCTGTTCACCCTGGCGGGCGACCTGAAGGACAAGCCCATCCGCATCGAGCTGGACCTGGAGAAGGGCACCGGCTATCGTCCCAGCGAGCGCAACAAGAAAGACGAGCAGCCCGTGAATTCCATTCCCGTGGATTGCCTCTTCAATCCTGTTGAGAAGGTCCGCTACGACGTGCAGCCCAGCCGTGTTGGCGAGAACACCAACTACGACCGTCTGGAGATTGAGGTCACCACCGATGGCCGCATCGCACCGAAGGCGGCCGTGCAGCGTGCCGCGTCGATCCTGCGCCGTCAGCTGGAGGTCTTCGAGTTCGAGAGCAGCCAGAGCGCGGGCAACCGTGGCGTGGTGCTCACCGATGACGAGAAGGCTCTTCTCTCCAAGCTTCTGGAGGAAGTGAAGGACCTCGGTCTTTCCGTTCGTTCCGAGAATTGCCTGAACCAGGAGAACATCCATTTCCTGGGCGACCTGGTGACTCGGACGGAGAACCAGATGATGAAGTGCCGCAACTTTGGCAAGAAGTCCCTTGAGGAGATCAAGGAGAAGCTTCAGGACAAAGGCCTTGCGCTTGAAATGACAATTGACAACAAAGTGGCAGAAGAGTTTGACCGGAACAAGGTTGCCCTGCTGCAGAAGACTAATAAGGAGTAACCCCAATGAGACACCGCGTCGCAACCTTCAAGATCAACCGTAGCAGCGCCCATGTGCGGGCTCTGCTGGCCAATGCCGTCTGCAGCCTGATCGAGCACAACCAGATCAAGACCACGCTGGTGCGCGCCAAGCGCATCCGCCAGCTGGCCGAGCAGATGGTCACCCTGGGCAAGCGGGGCGACCTGCACGCCCGCCGTCTGGCCGTGGCGAAGCTCCACAACAACACCATCGTCAAGAAGCTCTTTGACGAGGTGGCTCCCAGCTACAAGGAGCGCCAGGGTGGCTACACCCGCATCATCAAGATGGGCACCCGCATTGGTGACGCCACCGAGATGGCTCTGCTCTCCTTCGTGGAGACTGACGAGCAGGTGAAGGCCGCCAAGACTGCGCCCGCCGCCGAGGCCAAGGCCGAGGAGGCCGCGGCTCCCGCCGCCGAGGAGAAGTAGTCTAGCTTCTGCCGAAACAAGCCGGTTGCTCCCTCGGGGGCGCCGGCTCTTTTTTTAGGCAAGAGGGCGCCTCGCGCGTCCTGTTTGCCGAAGAGCTATTTTTCGCCTTTGATTTTTTGCCGGATCTGCAGACTGCAATGTTCACCCTGACAGGCACCACCTCCTTCCCCTCCCGACGCCTCGTGGCAAAGCGCTATCGCCACGACTGCGGGCTGGAGGTCTTGAGCCTGGAGGCCAATGATCCGGAGAATCTCTTCTGCCTCTGCTTTTCCACGGACGCCGTGGACGACACGGGGGCGGCCCATGTGGTGGAGCACTCGGTCCTGGAAGGCTCCGAGCGCTTTCCGGTGAAGGACCCCTTCGTCTGCCTATTGAAGACCAGTGTGGCGACCTTCCTGAACGCCTGCACCTATTCCGACAGGACCCTCTATCCCTTCATCACCTGCTGCCCACAGGACTACTTCAATCTGCTGGAGGTCTACTGGGACGCGGCCTTCCATCCGCTTCTGACTCCGCATATCCTGGGGCAGGAGGGCTGGCACTACGAGATTTCCCGGGGAAAGAGCGGGAGCCGCCTCACCATCAATGGCATTGTCCACAACGAGATGTCGGGATACTATTCCAGCCCGACGACGGTGCTGGGGCGCATGCTGGAAAAGAGCCTCTTCCCCGACACGCCCCTGCGCTATGACTCCGGCGGCGTGCCCGAAAAGATCCCCGGACTCACCTACGGGAAGTTCCTGAATTTCCACCACGGACACTACCATCCCTCCGTGGCGAAAGTAGTCCTCTACGGAAATATCCCCACTGAGGAAAAGCTTGCCGTCCTGGAGAAGCACCTGGAGCACGACCTGACCGTCCTGCCCCCGCCCCCAAAGCCGAAGAAGTCCGCCGGCATCCGCCCGGTTGCGCGTCCCACGAAGCCCGCGGTGCGCCGCGCGTATTTCACCCCGGATGCCTCCTCGCGCAAGAATTGCACGGGACTGGTCTCCGTGGCCTGGGCGCTCGACGACACCCGCGACATGGATCTGGATCTGGGCTTCCAGCTCATGGAATCCGTGCTGTTGGGCAATGCCGCGGCGCCCCTCTCCAAGGCGCTCATGGAATCCGGCATTGGCGCGGCGCCCCTCTCCAGCGGCTATGACAACGAGACCCGCTACACCAGCTTCTGCGTGGGAATGCGTGGCGTGAAGCCGAAGGACTTCCCTGCCTTTGAACACCTGGTGCTTGATACCCTCCGTTCCTGCGTGGAGAAGGGCCTCCCCCGCGACCAGGTAGAGGGCGTCATCACGGGCTTCCAGGCAAAGAACCAGAACATCACCTCCGACTATGTCTACGACACCCTCGAAGATGTGATGGCCGCCTGGCAATATGGCGACGATCCCTTCCTCTTCTTGAAACAGGCCGACGAACTGCCGCACCTGCAGGAGCGCCTCAACGCCAATCCCCGCTATGTGGAAGACCTAATCCAGAAATGGCTCCTGGACAATCCCCGGCGAGTGCGCCTGGAGTTGCGTCCCGACAACGACCTCAAGGAACGCCAGGACAAGAAGCTGGCGGAGAGACTCTCTGCGCGGATTGCGAAGTGGTCCCCGTCGAAGCGTGCCAAGGTAGAGAAATTCCAGGAGGAGCTCAAGCAGAAGGCATTGCAGGAGGACACTCCCGAGGCGCTGGCGACCATTCCCGAATTGCACCGCACCGACCTCCCCGAAAAGGTCACGCCCTTCCTCTGCCAGGATGGCGTCCTCCCCAACGGAGCGACCGTGCGCCGCAGCACCGACATCACAAACGGCCTCTCCACCCTCAAGTTCGCCCTGGATACCTCCACCCTCCCCGTCGAACTGATTCCCTACCTGAAGAGCTTCACAACCTTGACAAAGAAGCTGGGCACCACGCAGCATACCTACGACCAGGTCGCGGAACGCTGGAATCTGCTGGGCGCCTCCTTCCAACTCGATACCTCCCTCTATACCCCCGCCTGGGGCGAGCCCATCCCCCATCAATTGGTCAGCGTGAGCGTCCGCGCCTTGGACCGGCACTTCCCGAAAGCCCTGGAATTCCTCCGGGAGCAGCTTCTGGAGGGCTCCTTCTCCGAGCGCAAGCATCTGAAGGAACTCCTGCGCGGAATGGCAGCAAAGCTCTTCTCCACCCTCCTCGGCCGCGAAAACTCCACCCTTGCATACGCACGGGCCGGCGAGGGCCTCTCCGCCATCGGAAACTACGGCAGCTGGACTGGTGGGCTTGTCACCTACGACCAGATCGCAAAACTCTCCAAGGCCTCCGACAAGGAACTCGATGCCTTCTGCGAAAAGCTCTCCGCCATCGCACGCTGGCTGGCGAGCGCGCCCCTCGTGGGCGCGGGAGTCTCCACGGAGGACGACGACGCCTGGCGCGCCATCGGCGAATTCACCTCCCTCTGGAAGGGCGCAACCGCCGCTGGCGACGCGAGCATCCTCCTCGCCGCAGCCCCCGCGGGCCTGTCCAATGGCCGCCGCGAATACGGCATAGTCCCCGCGAAGGTGCATACCTGCGTGCGCGCCTTCCCCGCCCCCTATGCGACGCACCCGGATGCCATCCCCCTCTCCCTGGGCGGGAACATCCTCTCCAGCGGATTCCTCTGGGACGAAATCCGCGCCAAGGGCGGCGCATACGGCTGCACCCTGAAATACCGCTCCGACACCGGCATGGCATACCTCCATGCCCACGACGATCCCAACTGCGCCAAGACCTACCAGACCTACGACCGCATCGCGGAATACCTCCGCAAGAACCCCTTTACCCAACAGCAGGTGGATCACTCCATCCTCCAGTGCCTGGGCGCATACCTGACGCCCTTCCGCCCCTCGGACGCCGCCTCACAATGCTTGGGCTCCCTCATGAAGGGCACCACCAACCAACGCCGGCAGGAGCAATTTGACAAGACCCAGAAGACCACTGCCGCACAGGTCCAGGACGCCATCCTGCGCCTGCTGGAAGACTCCCCCCACAACGACTGCGCCCTGGGCCCCGCGCCAATCCCAGAATGCATGAGCACCCTGCGCATCCCCAGCGCATAAAACACGCCCCCCTTTCTCCCTCTCACACTCCCCCTCTCCCCACACAATCCTGACCATGAAAGAAGACGTCATCTACTTCACCAGGAACTTCCTCTCCCCCTGCAGCCAGGCCGTCTGCAAGAGATTGGACGACATCCTCGTGCTCAATCCCGACGAGGACTGCACCGAGGCACTCGCCAAGGCCAAGGCCGCCATCGTGGACGAGGACGACGAACGCCGCCAGGACACCATCAAGCTCCTGCTGAAAGCGAAGCTGCCCTTCGCTCTCTGCGGACTGGCCGGCGAGACCCCCGATTCCCTCAAACGCCTCTGGGCCGCCGCCAAGCGCCGACACATCCAGGTCTGCTGGCTGGGCTCCTGGCGCTACGAATGGGCCATGGTCCGACTCAAGGAGATCATCACCAGCGGCGTGCTGGGAAACCTCCAGCAGTTCCATCTCTCCAAGCCCGAGGGACAGGGCATCTTCGAACGGCTCCGCGACCAGGATCTGCTCAACTGGCTCTCCGCCTACGGAAATGACACCTCCAGCTCCTTCGAGGAACTCCCCGACGCGAACTTCCGCTACCGCCTCACCGCCACCGGCGCACGCGGCTCCGCAACCGCGACCATCCTGGACGGCGAACGAAACGAATTCTCCGTCACTCTCTGCGACGAGCCCTCCCGACTGGAAACCCGAGTCTCCCGTCCCCTGGAAGCCGAGGTCGGATACCTCCTCTTCGCCATCCACTCCGGACGCCCCTGGACCATGCTGGGCAAGATTCCCAACTAGCCACTGGAAACAACCGGACAATCCTGTGCAATTCCTCTGTTTCATAGCTTGAAAACGCAGGAAGGAGCGCTAGATTAACACACCTGCCGACAGGAACACTTTTTTTGTTGATAGCCAATTATAATTCCCCTAACATGAAAACCTTTCTCCCCAAGGAAAACGAAATCGAGCGCAAGTGGTGGATCGTAGATGCGGACCACCAGGTGCTCGGACGGATGGCCCGCCAGATCGCCATGATCCTCCGCGGAAAGCACAAGCCCATCTACACCCCCCACCTGGACACCGGCGACTACGTGGTGGTCACCAACGCCGCCAAGGTGGTCCTCACCGGACGCAAGTCCACCAACAAGGAATACCAGGACTTCAGCGGCTGGGTGAGCGGCCTGAAGCGCACCAGCGCCGAGGCGATGCGCGAGAAGCATCCCGAGGAGATCATCAAGCGTGCCGTGTGGGGCATGATGCCCGACGGCAAGCTCGGCCGTGACCAGTTCCGCAAGCTGAAGGTCTACGCCGGCGAGCTCCCCGAACACAAGTATGTGGCCCAGGGTGCTCAGCCCCTGACCCTGAAGAACCAGTTTTAGTCTAAACAACTTTTGAGGACAGACGAGCATTATGGCCCAAGACGCTAGCGAAGTGATTCTGACCGTCGGTCGCCGCAAGTGCGCCAGCGCGCGCGTTCGCATGACCCGCGGCACCGGCAAGATCACGGTGAACCGCCGTGACTTCAGCGAGTATTTCACCACCGAGTCCATTCGTGGATTCATCCAGCAGCCCCTGGTGCTGACCAGCAAGGCTGGCGAGTTCGACATCTACGCCACCGTCAATGGCGGCGGCGAGGTCGGTCAGGCTGGCGCTCTGCGTCACGGCATCGCCCGTGCGCTGGAGAAGTCCGAGGAGGCCCTGCGCGCTCCCCTGAAGAAGGCCGGCATGCTCACCCGTGACTCCCGCGAGAAGGAGCGTAAGAAGCCCGGTCAGCCCGGAGCCCGCAAGCGCTTCCAGTTCAGCAAGCGTTAGTCGGACAGAGGAGGCATCCGGGAATTCCGGAGTGCCTCTCTCGCCCTCTCGACGCCTTTCAAGAGACGGCCTCCCCCTTCGGGTGGCCGTCTTTTTTATTTCCGCATTTTCCCCTTTTTCACAACTCTCCCCTCCCCTTCCCTCTCTAGGAGGCAAAAATTCATGAACGAATCCGTCATCAGCGTCGGCATCATCGGCGGCAGTGGCTATTCTGGCGAGGAGCTCCTGCGGCTCCTGCTGCACCATCCCGGCGTGAAGCTCAGCGCCATCACCAGCCGCGAGAATGCCGGCAAGCGTGTGGGCGAGTTCTTCCCCCGCTACTCCGAGTGCGACCTTCGCTTCATGGCACCCGATGTGGATGAGATCGCGCGGCTGTGCCAGGTGGTCTTCCTGGCACTGCCCAATGGTCTGGCCTCCCAGTATGCCGCGCCGCTATTGGAGAAGGGCTGCAAGATCATCGACCTCTCTGCCGACTTCCGCCTCCGAGATCCCGCAGTCTACGAGAAATACTACAAGATGGCGCATCCGGCGCCGGAGCTAATCAAGAAGGCGGTCTATGGTCTCCCGGAGCTCTATCGCGAGGAATTGAAAGGCGCGTCCCTGGTGGCCAATCCCGGTTGCTACGTCACCAGCATCTTGCTGCCGACTACCGCGCTCTTGAAGGCGGGTGTGGCGTCCCCCGAGGGGATTGTGGCAATGTCCATGTCGGGAGTCACGGGCGCAGGCAGGAAGGTCTCTCTGGACTATATCTTCCCCGAGTGCAACGAGAGCCTGCGTCCCTACGGCGTGACCTCCCATCGTCATCTGCCGGAAATTGAGCAGGAGCTGGCGGTGGCCGCAGGCGTGCCGCAGGTGGTCATGAACTTCCTGCCACACCTGGTGCCTGTGAACCGCGGCATCCACTCCTCCATCCTCATGACACCTGCCGCCGGCAAGACCGCGGAAGACGCCCTGGCGGCACTGCAGGCTGCCTACGGCAAAGAGCCCTTCGTGCGCGTCCTACCTCCCGGAAAACTGGCGGACACCAAGCATGTGACCCGCACCAATCTCTGCGAGATCGGATGCGTCTACGAGCCCCGCACAAACCGCCTCGTCGTCTCCAGCGCCATCGACAATCTGACCAAGGGTGCCAGCGGACAGGCCGTCCAGAACATGAATCTGCTCTGCGGCTTCCCGGAGACCATGGGACTGGAAGTCCAATAGAACGGTAACGCAAACGAAAGGGCCGGGAGGATACGAGATCCTTCCGGCCCTTTTTGCGTTTGCGGACTATCCTAGAAAGCGATGTCTACAACTCCCAGGTGCCACGATGCGCGGCGACGCGGATGCGTTCCAGATTCTTCTCCGGCTCGTTGTCGACCAGCTCCCGGCGGACTGCGGCGGGAGGCACGGGGAGCGCGCCCACGGCGGCAAAGAAGTCATTCCGCTCTTTCACATTGGGGAATTCCTCCTTGGTGCGTGCGTCGGTGTAGGAGACATCGGCATAGCGGAGCAGCGTGGTGTGTCCGAAGAGCACATTGGCACCGCGCAGGAAGCTCATGCGGAGGGGCTTCATGGCATCGGCCTCGAAGTCATCCACCTTGCGCTGTCCGGGCTTGTTGCACTCGGTGCCAACGATAATGGGCATTTCCAGCTCATTGGCGACGGCGACATATTCATTGAGGGCCTTCACCCGCACCGCCTGCTTCTCGGGATCCTTGAAGTTCCAGTTGCGGTCAGGAATGATATTCACCATCTCCACACCCTTGGACTTCAGGCACTCCAGCTGCTCGCGGGGGTTGGCCTCGCCGGGCAGTGAACCATCCAGCCAGGCGGAGCAGGGAATCGCGCGGCAGGAGTGAATGAGAGAGATGACCTGTTCCAGAGGCGGGAAGGTCTCCTCGGTGGGCTGCACATACCCCAAGCCGCCACGCTTCATGAGCTTGCCACGCAAATACTCGTTCATGGCATTGGGACTCTTGGAAGCCAGCTCCGCCTCGTCCTCCTGGAAGACCTCCGCCCAGAAACGAACCGCGGCCTCCACAGAACCATGGTGGCGAATGGGGAGATCATAATATCCACGGACAATATGCCGCTCCGTGGCGTTCTTCTCGGGAGTGAGGGGCAGCACGTGATCCTCGTAGGAGAGGTGGCAGCACTCGGGAAGGGCTTCGTTGATGCGCTTGATCAGCGCGCGGTTGCGGCTATGGGACTGTTCCAGCTGCTCCTCAAAAGCCTCGGAGTTGGAGCCATCCACGAAGCCTGCGCCCATGAAATAGAAGACGCCGGGTTCGCCGGGGGAGTTGATCTCCTTGTCGGCGTATTCCGAGAAGAAGACGCGGCTCTCGAAGGATGCGGCCACCCGCAGCCCCAGCAGATCGCCGGCGGCCATGAACTCCTCTACGCCCTGGATCACATCGAAATCGCACAGCGCGGCGCCGTAGAGGCCCATTCTGCGCATCTCATAGGCAATGCGGCTGGGAGACCACCCCTCTCCGTTGTAGGAGTAGAAGGAGTGGACGTGCATATTCATCGCCCGGGAACACGGGAGAAATTCCGTAGAGGCGGCGAGAGTCTGAAGGGCCGCTACGCGTTTCCAGGGGTTGAAGGAAGAAAGCTGTTCAATCAGTTTGGATTCCATAAAGCGGGAGGAGAGCACAATAGGAGGCACGGGGACACTTCGGAACGGAGACGAGGAAGCGAGAGAGGTCCTGATACACCAAACTCACATAGGATCCGGTCGTTTCCCCCAATACGAAACGCCAATAATTTACCCCGGAACACACCCATGCGCCATGACAAAAACAGCCTCAAAAGAGCTTATTTTGAAAAATTTTCGCCAGCGAATTATGTAAATTCATGACAACAAAAGAGATATCATAACAACTTGAGACACTCCGCGACACTTTTCCGCGCATTGAAAATCCCCTGTCTTTTCCCAAAAACAAAGCGGGCGGAGGAGGCTTTTTGGTGCCCTTCTCCGCCCGTGGATTGACTAGGATTTTTGATTTGCGAGCTTACCGCTGGAGAGTCCCGATGATGTCCGAGACCTTCGCGACATTGTGAGCGTCCAGCCACTGGTTCATCTCCTCGGGGATGGTGAGGAGGCATTTCGGATTGGTAAAGATGGAGGTCCCCACGCCCACGGCGGTGGCTCCCGCCATCATGAATTCCAGGGCGTCCTTGCCATTGCAGACGCCTCCCATACCGATGATAGGCGTATTGGGGACAGCCTGGTGCGCCTCATAGACCTTCAGCAGTGCCACGGGCTTCAGGGCGGGTCCGGAGAATCCGCCCGTGAAATTCGCCAGCTTGCTGCGGCGTGTCTCCAGATCGATGGCGAGTCCGGTGAGGGTGTTGATGAGAGAGACCATATCGCTGCCCACATCCACCACGGCCTTTGCAAAATCCCCGATGCGCGCGACATTCGGCGAGAGTTTCGTGATCACGGGGAGGCTCGTGGCCTTTCGGACCGCGGAGACCACCTTCGCGGCCTGAACGGGATCTGTGCCAAAAGCGATGCCACCTGCCTTCACGTTAGGACAGGAGATATTCACCTCCAAGGCAGCAATGCCCTCCTTCTCCGCCTCCAGGCGGGAAGCCACCTCGGCATACTGCTCAATGGTGCGCCCCCAGATATTCACGAAGATGGGGCAATCCAGAGTGCGCAGTCGCGGCAGATAGTGCGGATCGTGGATGAACTTTTCGATGCCGGGATTTTCCAGGCCGATGGCATTGAGAATGCCGCCATAGACCTCCGTGGTGCGGGGCATGGGATTTCCGGGATTCTCGAAAGGAGAGACGCCCTTCACCGTGATGGCGCCCTGCCGTTCGGGGGGCACCAGAGTGGCGTATTCCTCGCCATAGCCGAAGGTGCCGGAGGCGGTGACAATGGGATTCCGCAGGGAGATTCCGCCTAGATTCACAGAGAGGTCAGCCATAGTATCAAGCTATTTGAAGGAGAGAGCGGGCGCATTCGCCCGGAGATTGTTCTAGAGGGGCTTTTCCAGCTCCACGGCGGGATTCATGAGGGCGGCGGCGTGGCAGATTGCCAGCGCCAGGGCATCGGTGGAGTCGTTGGCCAGGTTATCCACCTGGATCTTCAAGAACTTGGAGACCATGAGGGCCACCTGCTCCTTGGTGGAATCGCCGCGACCGGCCACAGTCTGTTTCACGCGACGGGGCGCGTATTCATAGACCGGCAATTGTGCCTCTGCCAGGACGCCCAGGACGGCGCCGCGGGCGGTTCCCAGGACAATGGCGGTGCGGGCATTCCGGCAGTAGAAGCCGCCCTCAATGGCCACGGCGTCGGGAGAATAGCGTTCGATGAGACCCTTGATGGCATTGTTGAGGTGGCGCATGCAGTCCGTGATGGATGCCTTGGGGGGATTCACAATCACCCCGCAATCCACGGCAGACCACTTCTTTCCCTGGACATCCACAATTCCCCAGCCAGTCTTGCGAAGGGCAGTATCCATTCCCAGGATGCGCACCCGCTCGACCACGCCGCGGGAATCCACGACCTGCGGCCGCGCGTGCGTCCGCGGCAAATTAAGGACCTTCCAGCCCGTCTTGCCGGCAGAATCGGGGGTCTCCCCCCGCTTCCGTGCCTCCGAGGCCGCCAGGAGCGCCTGAAGCTTGTCGTCGTTTTTCACCCCCATGGCGTGAAAGCAAAAAGTTCCCCCGGAGGGAAATCCGGGGGAACGGGAGAGAGCATGCTACTTCTTGAGATTGAGGCCAGCGAGCTTCTTGTTGAGCTCCTCGCGGGCCTTGGCGTCCTCTTCGTCGCGGGCGGCCTTCTGAGCGGCGGCCTCCTCGGCGGCGGTGGGCTCCGACTGGCCCTTCAGGCCCTCCAGGGCCTTCTGCTTCTCGGCATCCTTCGCCTCCTTGGCAGCGCGCAGCTGCGCCTCTGCCTTGGCGGCCTCCGCCTTCCGGGCATCCGCCTCGCGGTCACCCTGCAGAGACTTGAGGAGATCGGCGCCGGAGGGAGCAGCCTCGGCACCGCCCTGCAGATACTCGGGCATGGCGCCGGGGGCGTGAGCACCTGCGGTAGAGACATTCTGCTCGGTGGCCTTCCGGACCACCTCCAGGAAGAAGTCCTCCAGATCCCGTCCGGGGTTGTCCACCTTCACGCGATCCAGATCCTTGATGCCGTGGGCGGCGAAGAACTGCCGCAACTCGGAAACGGTCTCGGGAGAGAGCTTGGGGGTGACAATCTGGGTCTTGTCCTCTTCGCGAAGGATGTCGTCCAGCATACCCTCAGCGCGGATCTGACCGCCGTAGAGGACCACCACGCGCTCGCAGACATCCTGGACATCGGCCAGCAGGTGGCTGCAGAGGATGACAGTCTTTCCGCGGCTAGCCAGCAGCCGGATCACGTCCTTGACCTCGCGGCAACCGATGGGATCCAGACCGCTGGTGGGCTCATCCAGAATGACCAGATCGGGGTCATTGACCAGCGCCTGTGCCAGACCGATACGGCGTGCCATACCCTTGGAGAACTCGCCCACGGGGCGATCGACGGCGTGTGCCAGACCGACCATCTCCAGGAGCTGTCCGGAGCGCTCCTTGCGCTGCTGGGCATCCAGTCCAAAGAGTGCGCCGTAGAAATCGAGAGTCTCGGCGGCGGTGAGGTACTTGTAGAGGTAGGTCTCCTCGGGGAGATATCCGATGCGGCTCTTGATGGCCACATTCTGGGGATCCTGTCCGAAGACCCGCAACTCGCCGCGGGTGGGATAGAGGAGTCCCAAAATCATCTTGATGGTGGTGGACTTGCCGGAGCCGTTGGGGCCCAGCAGACCGAATACCTCGCCCTTCCGGATCTGCAAATTCAGACCATTGACGGCGCGCGCCTTCGGACGATTCCAGAAATCCTTGAAGATCTTGGTCAGGCCGACGGCCTCTACCACCATTTCTTCTTTCTTCTCTTCAGCCATGGTTGGTTCTTCCTGTGTGGGGTATGATCAAAAGGGGGTTGGGGATTCTCTTTTCAAGATTGGGTATCCATTGCCTCGGCGGTCTCCGCGGCGGAATTCAGATTTTCGCCAGAGCGCACGAGACGAGCGCTATTGAAGATCACCAGAAGACTGGAGACCGTATGGATCAAGGCGGCACCGATGGGGCCCAGATCGCCGGAGATGGCGAAGTAGACACCGACGATGATGAAGGTCAGACCCACCGCCAAATTCTGTCCCATGAGAACGCGGGTCTGGCGTGCCAGTCCGATGAAGAAGGGGATTCGGCGCAGGTCGTTGTTCATCAGGGCCACGGAGGCGGACTGGACGGCGATGTCGCTACCGAAGGCGCCCATGGCCATACCGATATCACCGGCCGCCAGGGCGGGCGCGTCATTGACACCATCACCCACCACGGCGACTACATTGCCAGCCTTCTTCATCTCGGCCACCACCTTCGCTTTCTCCTCAGGGAGGCATCCGGCGTAGACCTCGGTAATGCCGATCTTGCGGGCCACCACATCGGCCACCTGCTGGTTATCACCCGTGACCATGCAACAATGCTCCACGCCCATCTCCTTCAGATCGGCGACTGCCTCGGCGGAGACGGAACGGATGGCGTCCTGGAGGCCGACCCAACCAAGGGCCTTGCCATCGCAAGCGACGCAGACAATGGACATGCCCTCTTTGGCAACACTCTGGCGGCTCTCCTCCAGCGCGGCCACATCAATGCCCACCTCGGCCAGCCAAGTGGAACGACCCACATAGCACTGCTGGCCATCCACGACGGCGGAGACACCCTTACCAGCCACCTCTTCATACTTCTCGGGGACCACCACATCAATGCCCACCTTGGCGGCCAGCTTCTTGATGGCGACGGCGGTGGGGTGGTTGGAGTGGTGTTCCACGGAGACGGCGATCTGAACCAGCTGCGCCAAGTCCACATCCTGGACGGGCTCCAGGCGGGAGACCTCCAGATTGCCCTCGGTGAGGGTACCAGTCTTATCGAAAATGATCGCCTTGATGCGCGCCACCAGCTCGATCTGGGAGACATCCTTGATCAAGATGCCCAAACGGGAGGCAGCGGAGATTGCCGCGATGACGGCGGAGGGATGCGCCAGCACCAGGGCGGCGGGCACTGCCATGACCAGCACGGCGATGACGCGGCTCATGTCGCGGGTCACGAACCAAGTCAGTCCGGCGATCATCAGGACCACGGGGGTGTAGTAACCGATATACTGGTCGATCATCCGCTGGATGGGCATCTTGGACTGCTCGGCATCCGCAATGAGGTTGCGGACCTTTCCGAGAGTGGTATCCGTGCCCTTCCGGGTGACCTTGAAGTCCACCAGACCGGTCAGGTTCAGCGTTCCAGCGTAAACCTCGTCACCCACGCCCTTGTCCGTGGGGAGGGATTCACCCGTGATGGAGGCCTGGTTGACGGTGGAGATACCCTGGATGATCTTTCCGTCAGCAGGGAAGTTCTCACCGGGGCGCACACGGCAGACGTCCCCCAGCTGGAGATCCTGAATGGCGTCGCATTTCTCCTCGGTGCCATCCTCGCGGATGCGTCGCGCAGTACGGGGAGTCATCCGGACCACGGCCTCGATGGCAGCCTCCGCGCCAATGGCGGTGCGCTTCTCGATAGTGATGGAGATGAGCATGAAGAAGGCGACGGCGCCGGCGGTGCGGTAGTTGGTAGGACCGGAGGCGAAGGCGCCCAGAAGCGCCAGAGCCACCAGTTCATTCATGCCGACCACGCCCCGGAAGAGGTCGCGTGCGGCCTCCCAGAAGATGGGCACAGAGAGGATCACTGCACCGATCAGGGCGAAGAGATCCATGGTGAACTGGTCAATCTTGCCTCCGAAGAAGAGTCCCGCCAGATAGGAGTCCAGCACCAGGATGCCGCCGAAAAGCGCGGCGCCGAGACGGCCCATATCCGAGCGGGTCACCCGGGTAACCGAGGTGCGCTTCGGAGCGTTGCTATTTTGAGAAATGGGTTCTTCCATGAAAGCCTTGTTTGGTTCGAATGAAGGTGTAAGGATCCGGTCCCTTTCCACGCCGGGCATCCGGCGCTATTGCGCGGTGGTGGCGGGCGTCTCGCTGGCGCTCTGCTGAGTGGAGGTGGATTCCTGGGGCGCGGCATCTGCACGAGGCGCCTCGTCGGGGATCTGGGAGATCTGGAGGCGCAACTCCTGATGGACTCCCTCCGGCGTCTGATGCAGGATGTACTTGTTGGGCACCTTCTGCAACATGTCACGGATGGCGTTGGCGTAGAGCACGGTGAGAGTAGAACGGGGATTCTTGGCGTATTCTGCCTGAATCGAGGAGAAATACTGCGCCTGCGCGGTGAGATCGCTGACCACGGTCTCCTGGTAGGCGCGGGCCTCATTCACCAAACGGTCGCAGGAGGCGCTGGCTTGTGCCTGCACCTGGTTGGCGTAGGTCTGGGCATTCTGGATCTGCACCTGGCGGTTCCGCTCGCTGGCATTGACCTGGTTGAAGGCCTGGAGGGCGGCAGCGGGGGGCTGGTAGATTCCCACCAGATTCACACTCTGCAACTGGATGCCCAGGTGGATCTTCTCCACCATGCGCTCCATGCGGGCGCGGACGCGGTCCTCAAGGCGGATCGTGGAGGTAGCGCCATCTTCGCCGGACACCGTGCGGCTCGCGCGAATGAGCTCCTCGGTATTCCAGGAGGCGGTCTCGGAGAGCACCGCATCGGAGAGGAGATTCCGGATGATGAGCTCATGGCCGCGGAGGCGCTCCTGACGCTTCACCTGCTCGGAAGAAGGCAATACGGAGCTGGAGGGCGTCTTGGTGTCGTCATAGAAGTTCAGGTAGTAGCTGGCGGGATCCTCAACGCGATAGGAGACCGACCACTCCGCGTGGAAGATGTGCATGTCGCCGGAGACCAGATAGCCGTCAACGCCATTGCGCAACTCACGTCCCGTGGAGGAATTCACCACGCCGGCGGGATTGATCCAGGCCTTGAAGGTGTTTCCGGTGGAGACGGAGATGGACTTGTTGGCGGGAACCATGATGACCTCGTCCACCGGGTACGGGAAGGACCAATACCACTTGCCGCTCTGGAGAATGGGAGAGACCCCGGAATCGGTGTCATGCTTCTGGAGCACGCCGAAGCGCAGCTGCATGGCCTCGAACTGCTCGTCTACGCGGAAGATTCCGCTGAAGACAAAGTAGTAGAGGAAGACGCCGACGATAAGAGTGAGGAAGCAGAAGAAGAGGATGCGCAGCATCCTCATGAGGCTTGCCATGCCGGATGCCTGGGGCTCCGATGCCGGCCTCTGGGAATTGATATTCTCTGGTGCCATGATCTTCGTCTCCGTGGGCTAGCGGTCCTTCTGGAGGGAGTCCAGGGCGTCGGGCGTCAGCAGATTGAAGGGGGCGGTGGTGGTATCCAGAATAAGGGTATCCTTCTCGCCGAGGGCGCCCTTCAGGGCATCCAAATTCCGCAGGAAGCTGGCCAGCTCGGGATTCTGGGCGAAGACACGGTATGCCTCGGCGGCCTGGGCATCGCCCTCGCCGCGAATCTTGGTGGCCTCGGCCTGCGCCTTGGAGAGCATCTTCTGGGCCTGGGTATTGGCGTCATTGCGGATCTTCTCGGCCTCGGCCTGGCCCTCCACCTCAAAGCGACGGGCCTTCGCCTCACGCTCGGAGACCATGGCAGCGAAGATGTTCTGGGTCACTGCAGCGGGGAAGCCCAGCTGACGGAAGCCAATGCGCACGATATCGACGCCGAACTTCTCCAGGACGCTGTCGTGGATGGCATCGCGCATCTCGTCCTCGATCTTCTCCAGGACGCTGACGCCATCCTGCTCGGAGACCATCTCGGAGAAGGAATAGCGGGAGATGACGGCGGAGCGGGCGCCGCGGACCTCGTCGGAGATCTTGCGCTCGGCGGCCTCGGTGGAATCCAGGGAGCGGAGGAACTGGACGGGATCACCCACCTTCCAGAGCACGTAAGTGGAAATCACGATCTGCTGATTGTCGCGAGTCATATACTGCTCGTCGTGTCCCACGGCCAACTCGTAGCACTGGATGCGCTTATCGTGGCGCCAGATGGAGTTCACGAAGGGCCAGCGGAAATGCAGGCCGCTCTTGTACTCCACCAACTCGCCGGAGTAGGTCTTCAGCAGGGCGTATTCGGTCTCCTTCACTTGGAAGGTGACCATGACCACCAGGAAGACGGCCACCACCACCAGGGCCAGCAACACCACGGGCCAGTGGCGGGCAACATTCTTCTTCTTCGTCTCTTCTTTCATCGTGTTATCCTGTAGGGAGTTTGAAGTCATATTCGGAAAGGCAATGGGGAAAGCGTGCGTTAGAGAAGTGGCCTACTATTGTGGGAGGCTCAGGTCGAGCATCCCGCTCTTGACCTTCTTCTCAAGATTCAGCCAGAAGACCTGCTGGTCGGAATTGCCGGTGACCACGTACTTCCGGACTGCGGCGCCCTCCTGGAGGAAGACATCGTAGTAGCTGTTCAGCATATACTGCCGGGGCGCCGCCTTGTAGCAGAGCAACTGCCCGCTGTAGCGCTGGGCATCGGCCTGGGCGGCCACCACCTGGGTCTCCTTGTAGGCCTGGGCACCGCTGAGGATCTGCTGGCTCATGGCCTCGGAAATCACGCGGTTGCTATTGGCCACCGTCTCGGCATCCTGCACCATGCGCTTCCGATCCACGGTCGCGGAGGTGATGCGGTCGAAGGACTGCCCGACGCCAAAGGGCGGATGGATGCCCGTCAGAGCTACGAAGACAATCTCCACGCCGAGCTCCAGGTCGTCGGAGGCCTTCTGGATGCGCTCCTTGAGCACCTCCATGGCCTTGCCGCGCCCTGCGCCCAGGAGATCCCCCCAGTCGCACTGGATGAAGTAGAGCAACAGCTCGCGCTGGGCCAGATTCTTGAGAATCTCGGTGGTCTGGCGATTCTGATAGGCGTATTCGTAGAGGTCCTTCACGCGGAAGAAGAGAGGAATATGGGCGCTGAAGAGTCCCACGCCATACTGCCCTAGCTGGCTACCGCTGACCTGGACTTCCAGATCAATGTTGCCCACATTGCGGGCACCAACCAGGAAATGCCCCTCGTCAGCATGGTCCTCTTCAACGGTCCAGAGGATCACCGCCTCATTCTTCTCATGCTTCTTGGCGCCATGGGAGTGACCATGGCCGTCGTCCTCCTCTTCATCCTTCGCGGACATGGCTTCCTTCTCATCCTCATTGTGACCGCCGATGGTGATTTCCTGGACCTTGTCGGAGGAGAAGCGATAGACGGTCTCGAAGGGATAGGGGAGCTTGAAGTAGACGCCAGGTCCCATGGGCTCTGCAGAGACGACCCGTCCGAAGCGCTCGCGCATGGCGGTCTCGGAGGAGTCCACCACCACGATGCAGGTCATGAGCCAGAAGGCCAGGACCATGACCATGAAGAGAGGAACGATGGTGCGTTCTAGGAAATGGTAGAACCAGGCATCGGAGACGCGGAAGCCGAACTGGTAGTCCAGGGACTTTGCCACATTCCGCGCCATGCTTCCAGGCTCGGTGAAGAAGGAGAGCAGCCGGCTTTCGGGCAGAGGACGCTCCTCTTCATTGGGCATTCTGGGACGATAGAATTCAATCACGAAGGAGAGGATCATCTCCACCGCCAGGACTCCCAGGACCACCAGCCCCAGCTTGGTAAGGGAGCGATCCAGGCTCTCCTGGAAGCGGTTGAAGTGTCGGCTGAAATAGATGACACTTCCCAGCAGGAAGAAGAATCCAGTGAGAAGTAGCCAGGCGGCGGCGGGGCGAATCCAGCGGCATCCCGGTTCCCGGGAGACGCCAATAAAGAAGCTCCCTGCCACCAGGGTGGCAATGCAGCAGCAGAATGCCAGAATGGCGAGAGAGAGGGGATTCTGGACGACATACTGGTAGTCCAGGTAGCGCAGGGCATTCCACCGATTGAGCACCATCACGCCCAGCGCCACGCCCATGCCGACGGTGGCCGCGGGGATGAAATACTTGGTGAACTGGTGATTGGAGCGCGTGGCCAGGCGGACCGCCTCGTCTGCGTCACCAAAGAGATCGGTAGCGCCGTGCTGGCGATGATACTCCACCGCATCCCGCTCCTCCTGACGCTGCCGGCGTTCGAAGATGGTGCGTCCCGCAGCCAAGAGCCCCAGCAGGGCAGTGACCACGGCGGCGATGCAGGCGGGAGTCATGGCCTTCGCGTGGCCGGACTGGGCCAGGAAGAGCCCCACCGCCAGAAAAACAATGCCGCCACCCATGACGGCAAGGGATAGGTTCCGGGGACGATAGCTGATTTCTTTCATGGAAACAGTATGTGACGATACGAAGTCAGGTACTAGGGAAAGGCGAAACGGAATTCTCTAATATATCCCTATTTTTCACCGACGGCAGAATCGCCTGCGCTCCTGCGTTTTTTCTACCCGTTTTTTGCAGATGCGGCACCCTCCCCCACACAGACAAGACTCCCAGACACAAAAAAGCCCCTCCCCCGTCAAACACTGACAGGAAAGGGGCTTCGCAGTTCCGAGAGGAACCTACGGCATTACATCATGCCGCCCATGCCGCCCATGCCGGGATTTCCGGCGGGGGCATCGGCCTTCTTCTCGGGGATGTCGGTGATCATGCACTCGGTGGTCAGCAGCAGACCGGCCACGGAGGAGGCGTTCTGCAGAGCGCAGCGGGTCACCTTCTTGGGGTCAATGATACCGGCCTTCTGCATGTCGACGTAGGCGTCGTTGGCGGCATCATAGCCCTCGTTGCCCTTGCCGGCGATGACCTTCATGACAACGATGGAACCCTCGACACCAGCGTTGCGGGCGATCTGGCGCAGAGGCTCCTCGATGGCGCGGCGCACGATGTCAACACCAGTGGCCTCGTCGCCAGTCAGCTTCAGGCCCTTCAGAGCCTGGGCACCGGCGCGGATCAGAGCAACACCACCGCCAGGAACAATGCCTTCCTCGACTGCGGCACGGGTGGCGTTCAGGGCGTCCTCAACGCGGTACTTCTTCTCCTTCATCTCAGCCTCGGTAGCAGCACCGACCTTGATAACGGCAACACCGCCAGCCAGCTTGGCCAGACGCTCACGGAGCTTCTCCTTGTCGTAGTCGCTGGTGGACTTCTCAATCTCGTGACGGATCTGGGAGACACGGGCAGCGATGTCGGAGGACTTTCCGGCGCCTTCCACGATGGTGGTGTTGTCCTTGTCGACGGTGATCTTCTTGGCGGAACCGAGGTCCTCGAGCTTCACGTTCTCGAGCTTGATGCCCAGATCATCGGTGATGCACTTGCCGCCAGTGAGGATAGCGATATCCTGGAGCATGGCCTTGCGGCGATCGCCGAATCCGGGGGCCTTGACGGCGCAGATCTGGAGGGAGCCGCGGAGCTTGTTGACCACTAGGGTGGCCAGGGCCTCGCCGTCCACATCCTCAGCGATGATCAGCAGCGGACGGCCGCTCTTGGCAACCATCTGCAGCAGGGGCAGCATATCCTGGAGGCTGGAGATCTTCTTCTCGTGGATGAGCACCAGAGCGTCGGAGAGCTCGCAGGTCATGTTGTCAGCATTGGTCACGAAGTAGGGAGAGAGGTATCCCTTGTCGAACTGCATGCCCTCGACGGCCTCGCAGCTGGTGGTGATGGTCTTGGCCTCCTCAACGGTGATGGTGCCGTCCTTGCCGACCTTCTCCATGGCATCGGCGATGATGTTGCCGATGGTGGAGTCGGAGTTGGCGGAGATGGTGGCGACCTGCGCGATCTGCTTCTGGTCGTCAACCTTCACGGCCATCTTGGCCAGCTCGTCAACGATGGCCGCGACGGCGGTGTCGATGCCCCGCTTCAGATCCATGGGGTTGGCGCCGGCGGTCACGTTCTTCAGACCCTCGCGGTAGATGGCCTCGGCCAGGACGGTGGCGGTGGTGGTGCCGTCGCCCGCGTTGTCATTCGTGCGGCTGGCGACTTCCTTCACCATCTGGGCGCCCATGTTCTCGTAGGGATCCTGCAACTCGATCTCCTTGGCGACGGTGACGCCGTCCTTGGTGACGGTGGGGGAGCCGAACTTCTTATCGATGAGGACGTTGCGGCCCTTGGGTCCCAGGGTGACCTTCACGGCCTTGGCCAGGGCGGAGACGCCGGCCAGGATGGCCTGACGGCCCTGGTTGTCATACTGAATCTGCTTGGCAGCCATAGTAAGAAACTCCTTGTTTAATGCTTGAAAACCGGAAATCGGCCAGGAGGGGCGACTTCATCGGAAACGCCCCATTCCCGCCGGGGAAAAGAAAACGAACCGCGGGGTTACTCCACGACGGCCAGGATATCGGAGCTGGACAGGATCTTGTAGGTCTTGTCGTCGATCTTGATCTCGGTGCCACCGTACTTGCTAGTGAGCACGAACTCGCCGACCTTGACCTCCATGGGGATCAGCTTGCCATTCTCGTCGCGGCGGCCAGGGCCCACGGAGATGACCTTCGCCTTCAGGGGCTTCTCACGAGCGGTGTCGGGCAGGTAGATGCCGCCCTTCTGCTCCACGGTCTCTTCGACGGGCTCGACGAAGACGCGGTCACCTAACGGTCTGATAGTAGACATGGTTGATTTCCTCTGTTGTTATGGATTTTGTGGTGGTGGGAGCCGGAGGACGCCCCGGGGGACGCCCTCCGGCCTGTTGCATTCGTTAACGCGGAAAAATGCCTTCTTTGAAGAGAGACGACCTTAGTCCTTGTGGTACTCGGCATCGAAGACGTTGCCGTTGTCGCCGCCGTTGTTGCCATTGCCGCCGTTGTTGCCGGGGTTCTGGGCACCGGGGTTGGGGCCGGCCTGCTGAGCGCCGCCCTGGGGGTTCACATTCTTGTAGAGCTCCTGGGCGAAGGCGTGCATCTCCTTCTCCATGTCGGCCATGATGGACTTCATCTGATCGGTGTCGTCCGCCTTCACGGCGTCCTTCAGCTTGGCGATGGCGCCCTCCAGCTTGGACTTGATCTCAGCGGGCACCTTGTCGCCATTCTCCTGGAGCTGCTTCTCAGTCTGGTAGATGACCGACTCGGCCTGGTTCTTGGTGTCGACCTTCTCGCGCTGACGCTTGTCTTCCTCAGCGTGGAGCTCGGCATCGTGGACCATCTGCTGGATCTGCTCTTCGGAGAGTCCGCTGGAGCTGGTGATGGTAACCTTCTGCTCTTTGCCGGTGCCCAGATCCTTGGCGGAGACCTTCAGCAAGCCGTTGGCATCGATATCGAAGGTGACCTCGATCTGCGGGACGCCCTTGGGAGCGCTGGGAATGCCATCCAGACGGAAGCTACCGATCTCCTTGTTGTCGGCGGCCATGGGTCGCTCACCCTGCAACACACGGATCTCAACGGAGGGCTGGTTGTCGCTGGCGGTGGAGAAGATCTCGCTCTTCTTGACAGGGATGGTGGTATTCCGGGCGATCAGCTTGGTGCAGACGCCGCCCAGGGTCTCGATACCCAGGGAAAGAGGAGTCACATCCAGCAGCAACACATCGCTGACCTCACCGCGGAGCACGCCGCCCTGGATGGCAGCGCCGATGGCCACGCACTCATCGGGGTTCACGCTCTTGTTGGGAGTGCGGCCGAAGATGTCGGCGGCCGTCTTGTTCACCAGGGGCATACGGCTCATGCCACCGACCATGACCACCTCGTTGATCTGGCTACTGGAGAGCTTGGCGTCACGCAGGCAGTTCTGGCAAGGAGTCAGAGTCCGGGAGCAGAGGCTGTCAGTGAGCTGCTCCAGCTTGGCGCGGCTCAGAGTGACCTGCAGGTGCTTAGGATCGTTGTTGACGCTGGCGATGAAGGGCAGGTTGATCTCCGTGCTCATAGCAGTGGAGAGCTCGCACTTTGCCTTCTCTGCGGCCTCCTTCAGACGCTGGAAGCCCACGGGCTCCTTCTTCAGGTCAACGCCATTGGCGGCCTTGAAATCGTCTGCCAGCCAGTCGATGATCGCGGCATCGAAGTCATCGCCGCCCAGATGGGTATCGCCGTTGGTGGCCATGACCTCGCAGGTGCCCTCGCCCAGATCCAGGATGGAGATATCGAAGGTACCGCCACCCAAGTCATACACCGCGATCTTCTCGTCCTTCTTCTTGTCCATGCCGTAAGCCAGAGAGGCCGCGGTGGGCTCGTTGATGATCCGTCGGACATTCATGCCGGCGATACGGCCGGCATCACGGGTAGCCTGACGCTGACGATCGTTGAAGTAAGCGGGGACGGTGATGACGACATCGGAGATGGTCTCACCCAAGAAGGCCTCGGCATCCTGCTTCAGCTTCTGCAGGATCATAGCGGAGATTTCAGGAGGAGTATAGGTCTTGTCACCCACCTGAACCGCGGCGTCACCATTGGGAGAGGCAACGACCTTGAAGGGGACGCGGGCCACATCGTCCTGGCACTCATCCAGCCGACGGCCCATGAAACGCTTGATAGAGTAGATGGTGCCGGTGGGGTTGGCAACCGCCTGACGCTTTGCCTGCTCGCCTACCAGACGCTCACCATTCTTCGTGAAAGCAACCACAGAGGGAGTGGTTCGATGACCCTCTGCGTTGGGAATGACCTTCGCCTCAGAGCCGTCCATAACGGCCATGCAAGAATTCGTAGTGCCCAGGTCAATGCCCAGCACCTTTCCAGTGATCTTTTCTTTATCCATAAATGTACCTCCTACAAGTAAGTGGTTTTTCTTGAAATCCTACGGTTCAAAAATCGGGCGCGCCGGATAGCAAGGAACGTGCCAGAGACACCTAGGATTTCAGGGTAAAAAAAGGGGGCGAATGCGACACCCTGTCACACCCGCCCCAGCCACTGCGACAGCCGACACACCGGGCACTTTCCCGATGCGCGGCCGCGGACTCTTTGGATCAGCGCAATTCCTGCCAGATTTCGTGGATTTTCCTAGGGGACCAATCCCTCCAGCAGAAGTCCGCGCGGAGGAGTTTTGCGCCCCGTGCCACAGCCTTGGCAGCCAGTCCCTCGCGCTGGAGGGACTCCTTTCTCAGGTAGACGCTCTGGCAATGGTCATTGATCACCAGGAGCTTTTCGCCTGCGCGGTTCTCCAGGGTCATCTCCCGGAACTCGCACTGATCGCCGTCACAATGGCCCTTCAGGGAGACATTGGCGCACACTGCGGAGATCGCCAGAGCGGTATCCTGGAAGACGGGCACCTCGGCCACGCCGCCCAGGCACTTCACGAGTTCCAGGGTATTCTCCTGGGGGTCATCGATGGAGAGAGTCACCCGCTTCAAGCCCACTTCCTCCAGAAGATAGCGCGCAGCGGAGGCGTTATGGACATAGAGGGGCCAATCCGCGGTGATGGAGGTATTCTGGGGAGTGACACTGACCTCTGCCAGACAGGGGAGCGCGCCCAGGTTGGCGATCTGCCATTTGCGATAACCCGCCACGAAGAGTCTGCGGAGGATTCCCCGCCACTTATGGAGACCAGTGTCGCGCTGGATCACGGGAAGAGCCAGGCGGATGCGGTCCTTGCCCACGCGCTGGGCGAGGAACTCCACCTGGGACTCCATCTCCTCGTCTGCCATGCGGCCCAGATCAAAAATGACCTCGTGCACATCCTCTAGGTCCTTTGCCG
>CAVGTF010000003.1:0-51049 GCA_963632245.1 Anaerovoracaceae bacterium | reverse complement strand
AATCAAGAGCACACACCCACTTTTTTTTGCTATTTTCAAACTTTTTTTTCGTCTCATCAAAAACCTAAAAGTCCCCGGATGACATGATACATTCAGCGAACGCCGTGGTGGTCTCTTAAACAAGTCCAGCGCCTTCCGCCCTTTCTAGGCAGAGTGCCTTGCCTCGCAATGGACCACCGGGATTTCCAAGCGATCTCAGTGCATCCCTCGAAAATTCCATTTTTACCCTACCCATGCTTACCAACCATTTTCAGATTCTTCCTGCTCGTGCCGTGACGCTGAAGGGCGAATTAGGCTAAGCTGCAGAGTTGTGTCGTGAAAACTTTCTGAAGCGTACCAACTGGAAGGGCCTTGTGGACGTCTTCCGCACCCGTCTGGAGACCACCTCCTGGCGCAGTGAATTCTGGGGAAAGTTGCTCCGTGGCGCCATCCTCATGGCATACACCACGGAGGACCAAGAATTAACGAAGCTCATCAAGGAGACCATCTACGACATGATCTCCACCCAGGACGCCAATGGCTGCATCAGCACCACTGCGCCGGAGAACCAGCCGGGCACCTGGGACATGTGGGGCCGCAAATATGTGCTGTGGGGCTTCCTGCGCTACTACCAGTATCTTGACCAGGATCCCAAAGTCCTGGAGGCCGCCTGCAAGCTGGCGGACCACATCATGACCCAGATGGGCCCCGCCGAAGGCGCCCTGCCCGTCACCGAAGTGGGCTCCCACAACGGCATGGCCGCCTGCTCCATGATGGACATCATCGTCCGACTCTACCGGATCACCGGCAACCAGAAGTATCTGGACTACGCCAAATACCTCGCGAAGTCCGGGTGCTACAAAGGCGACGACATCTTCAAGGCCGCCTTGGAGAAGCGCCATCCCAACCAGATCGCCAACCACAAGGGCTATGAGATGACCAGCTGCTTCCAGGGACTGGGCGAGCTCTGCACGGAGACCGACGATTTTCCCGAGGCCATGGAGGTGCTCCTCAACTACTACGAGGGCGTCCGCGACCGTGAGATCATGTGCACTGGTGTGGGCGGCGGCGGCGACTGCTGGGGAGAAAAGTGGAATGACATGGCCTTCAAGCAGAACCTGCAGTATCCCGATCCCGAGGTGGATGGCGCCATGGGCGAGACCTGCGTCACCGTCACCTGGCTCCACTATCTGGAACGGATCCTCCAGCTCACCGGCGATGCAAAGGTCTTCGACCAGTGCGAACTCTCCTTCTACAACGCCCTTTTGGGAGCCATGACTCCGGACGGCACGAACTTCCTTCATCGGAATCCCACACCCCTCGCCGGCACCAGATTCACCCCCGAGAACCCCATCCCCCTCTACGCAGGGGCCTGGAAAATCCCCAACCCCGACCAGATGCTGGTCTGCTACAACGAACCCTTCTACGGGATGGACTGCTGCAGAGTCCAGGGCCCCGAGGGCCTCGGCTTAGCTCCCATCCTGGGCGTCATGGCGACCAGGGACACCAACGCCCCCGTCTTCAATCTCTACGAAGACATGGAGGTCAACTACCAAGGCGTCAAGTATCTGGTCGCCGGCGGATGGCCCTTCTCCGAAAAGGCAATCACCATCACCCTGAAGATGGATGCCCCGAAATCCTTCCCCATCCTCTTCCGCGTCCCTGCACGGGAACCCGGAAAAGCCTTCCTGGACGTCAACGGAAAGTCCTACGACGCAGTCCCCGGCACCTACCTCACTGTGGACCGGGAGTGGAAAGACGGCGATGTCATCACCATCCACTTCGACTACACTCTGCGCAAGCGCGATCTGCCCACCACCCCCGCTACTTTCTGCTACATGAAGGGCGCCGTGGTCCTGGCAGAAGACGCCCGACTGAACCGAAACCACCGCGTTACCAGCTGCTACCGCATGGCATTCCCCAATAACGCCGAGGGCACACGGTACCTCTGCGACTACGCCTCCGCCGGCAGCGAATTCCTGGAGGTCTACGGCTTCCGCGTGGTCTTCCCCAAAGACTAGCACACGACTGCAACAAGCCTAACGCTACACAAAAAAGGGCCCGCCGGCATGCAAACCGACGGGCCCTTCGCATGTTCAGGACTATCCCAACGCACGCAGGAACCTTGCGTTCCGCAACCGACTTTCCTGCGCGTTTTCTTTACGCCTCCACGACCATCGGCGTCGTGACGGACTTGCCGTCCAGAGCGATATAGCAATCCCAATGGAACTTCACGGGGCAGCCCTCTGGTTCCGAGTAGTGGATGGTGATTGCGCCGCTATTTTCATCCCGCGCAAAGGTAAATCTGGCCGGAGCGTGTTCGGTGCTCCAAATGCCATACTGCACAAGGCCTTGCTTCAGACACGACAGTCCACTCTGGCTTATGCCATAGAGGACGCTACTGAGCTGCTCCGGATGGCTGGCGCCGACAAATTTTTCCACCGTATCCGCGAATTCCTCGGCAGCGCGCCGGCCCGCCGCACTAATGATGTCACGGTGGATCCGCACCTCGCTTCCATCGGGGAAACGCGCGACGAATGCGTTTTGCTCATCGGAAAGCACCTCGTTAGCCGTACCGTGATACCTCATCCCATCTGGACGATAAAGATCACGAACCGCTATGTCACGGGCGCCTTGTGCAGTGCCATCCAGTTCGTGGAAACTACTGGTATAGCTTGCCATATAGGGCGCATCTGGGATCGAGCTGTTTTCTTTCATGAGCCTGGCGACTTCCTCCAGCGGCAAGCCACTCGAATTCAACGCGAGGCCTATTGGCCCCAGCAGACTTTGATCGCCATTGAACTCCTTGGGAATAATTTCATCTTGAATGCGATAAAGATCCCAAGAAACGATCTCGGCCGGAGATTTCTCGAGAAGATCCGGGACATTCGGGAAGAGCAGTGTCAGCAAGTTCTCGCGTGTCAACGTGCCATTGCTCTCCATGAGGCGGATTTCATCGAGGTGACGCATGACACACGCGGTGAATCTTTGCGCCTCAGAACTGAAATCCTTCACCTTCGGCTGATCCACACTGGTGCGCAGTGGCACGACGAGCTCAAAGAGCCCGTAGACGAAATGACGGAGCTTCGGCGGCATCTGCGCAAGTGAAGTGGTGTATCCTGTGGAATAATTTCGTCCAAAAAGTGCCGTGGCGGGATTATGCTCCATGCCAAAGATTTGCTCCGGATCCTCGCTTTCCAGCGGAATCTCCGCGTTCCCCGCGATCTCCTCAAAGAGGAATTTTTCGAATGCGGGGGCGCAGTTGCTGTGGAAAAGCGTATCCGACGCATTCAGGAGAGTGATGGAGGAATGGGCTGTCGTCTGAGGCGCATTGGCATTCTTTTGAGCCTCAATCGTCTGCACCATTCCCGCAAACCAGTCCTTGAATTGCTCCTGGAGGCGCAATCCCTTGGCGAAATTTTCCAACGAGGTAACGAAGCGTCCGCCGAAGCTATAGAGTCGTCGGGCAGGGCTATTGCTGTCGAGCGCCGCCTTGAGCGCGACCTCCGTGGAACAGTGTGTCGACGACTGATACAGCCGGAAAACATTGCACAAGGTGGAGATCTCGCTCGGGTGATAGCCGGCCTTCAGCGCCGCTTGCTCCACGTACTGGCGGCAACCATAGGAGGCCTCGATACGACCCTGCAATTCCACGTTATCCGCCTGAAACAGGATATCAACGACAATCCGCTTGATCCTCTCGGGCTGCGTCTTCTCCTCTGCCGAAAGACGGCCATACGCCTCGCGCAACGCCGCGCCCTTCTCGGTGCCCAGGCCGAAGATCGCCAGCTTTTCCGCATTTGTAGGGAGGTAGTTAAACAGCGTGCCATTCACTACCGCAAGGACCGTCTGGTCAATCATCGCCATGCGCTCCTGGATAATCGGCTGTGATATCGCACGGAAGGCGCCACGGATCTCCTCGGGACTCTTCGCGGAATGCTCGCCACTCTCAATCTTGTCGCTCAGCTCCTGAAGGACTCCCATCTCTGCCTCAGAGAAGCCGATTGTCTCCAAACCGAGAGCCATTCCTACCGTGCTTGCCGACTCCATGAGACAATCCTGGAGCAACGGCTTCCATCCATCCTTATGCAAGGAATCGACCGTTGCGCCACGCTCTGCCAGAGCGTGCATCTCTTCCGCGAGGCCGCTGAGGATTCCGCGGGCGGCCTCCGGGCTGCCGGCGTCGACCAGTTGCTTCTGCAACTCCGGATGCGCCTTCTCTAACAAGCCAGCGAGGCGCTTCGCCGTCTCGGCATTTTTGCAACCGGCACCCTCAAGCATCGTCTTGAACTCCGCCGCGACAAATTTATCAGCACAGACCTCCAGGCCGCTCTGGAGATAACACTCCCGCAGCGAATTCAGGGTGACCTCGCGGCCCGCCGCACTCTCCACATCGCAGAAATTCTGGATATCGGCATCCCTGGCAAAACCGCTGACACCCTCCTCCACGGCGGCGATCCCATCGCCAAAATGCCTGGCGGCCTCGGCGCGGCACTCGCTCGCCATCGTTACGACATCATGGGGAATCACCCTCTGGGGATCCTTCGAGGTGAGCACATCACTGAGCACGGCATTGCGCTCCGTCGGGGAAAACGCGGGGATATACGCCTGCTCATCAGAAGGCACCTGCGAATCTGGAATCGTAGAGAAATTTCTTATGCTGGTGCGTAGCTCATCGGTATTCATGTCGCCCCAATTGGGACCAAATATCCCAAAATGATCGCTTCCTGCTTCACTCAATAAACACCGAATCAACACCTTCACAGAAAGTATGCTCTGATTATTGACACTGGATAGAGTTTCAAAATCGTTGATGCCGCGCTCCTGCATGAGTGCCACAGCAGTACTGCGCACCAAGAACGAATTTCTCTGAAAATCTCGTGAGTCAACCCACTCGCGCCGTGCATGTGTCAACTCCGTTGGCGACGAGCAGCCTCTGCCGACCGCGAGAAATTCTTCGCGTGCCGCCATCTGCGCCTCATTCGGGCCCTTGCTGTATGTGAGGCGAAGGATTTGTTCATCCAGGCGCCGAACCGCCTCGGCTTCCGAGGCACCGGCCGCAATTCGGACACTTGCTCCCGAGAGGGAGGTCGTAAAGGTCAGCTCGCACTGCCGCTCCGCGCTGGGCATGTTATTTGACCGCTGCAGGATGCTATTGCGCTGATCCTTCGCATACCCCAGAGCCAGTTCGCGATCGGACTGTGACAGGAAATCCGTATCCCCCGCTAACGTCTGCTGATAGACAGAGATGAGGCTATTGGTATCAATCCCGCGCTGCTTCGCCGTCGCGGCCTCCGCCGCCTCGCGCTTCTGCAGGACCTGCGCCTGCTTGCTCTCCGAACGCCCCGCATACAACTGCGCACTCGTGCGAATCGTCGTGCCGCCCGCAGACGCATTGATCGCCTCCGCATTGCGATCCAGAATCTGCCGGATCTGCTGGCGTGACAACGGCTTGCAACTGCGATCAGCAAGCGTCTTGTCGTTTGCGCCCGTCGGCGCCAGACCGAGCTCCGAACGCACGCGGTTGATTTCGTCAACGCCCACGCCATTGGAGGAAAGCGCCCTGATAAAGGCGTCCTTGATCACCATCACCTCGGTGTGGTCCAGCTTCGTGTTATTGAGGCTAACCCAATGGACGTGGTTGTTGATCTTGGTCAGGCGCGTCTCACTGGACAACTTGACCTCACCGGCATTGTAATCGCCCTGGGAGAGCTTCTGGAACTCCTGAATGGAGATATTTACGTTTGAGAAATCGATCCCGCGTGACATCTTCGTTCTCTCCTTAGGTTCAATGGGTTATGACTTAGTTTTACCAGAGGATCCGGCAACCGGACTCCCGGAGCCCTCCGGACCATCTACACACTCTTCGCTCCCAGCGCTGGCCAACGCAATAAGAAAGCCCACAAGAGCAGTCCAGGCGATTTCTATAACCTCAACATCCCTAGACAATTGCTCGACAACAAGGCGATTTACCGCTTTGCGCTGTATTGGTAAGGTAGCCCGTGAAAGCCACCTCGTCTCCCCCCTCTTTGATTCCTCTCCCCCCTACGGCTCCACCCGTTCCAGACATCCCCCCTCGAGAGCCGTTTTGCAGCGCCGCAAAGATATCGCAATAACTTCCGGAGTGCCAACCGATTGCGATTAGCTTCTCAAAACCGCCGGCTTCACAAAGACCGCCTGCCGGACGTAAAGGGGCTCGGTGGACTTCTCCTGTTCGGCGGCATCCTTGGGCCAGGGATAGAATTCTTCGGGGGCGGTCAGAAGACAGCATGCGGGGACGCCCTCCAAGATCAGAGTCTTCTCCTTCACCTCCGCGGGGCAAATGGTGAGGATTTCCGGCTGGACAGTTGCGTAGCGTGCGCAGGCGTTCTCGGGGGTCAGGAGTGCCTCGGGAGGCAGTGCCTCGGGGGCAGCCAGGAGTTTCAGGGCGCCACCGGCCTGCCGCTGGAAGCGCGCCAGGAGGACCTCGCCGCAACGGCCGTCATGGAGGGAGCCCAGGATCTCGCCGGCCGCGCCCTCGGGGAGTGCGCAAGCAATGGCGTAGGCGGAGGGGACGCCACGGAGGACGGCGCCACTGGAGAGCGCCACGCCCTTCACCGCCGCAATGCCGCAACGCAGACCCGCAAAGGATCCCGGTCCGATGCCCAGAGACCACTTGCTGACCTGTGAGAAGGTGGCGTTTGCCTTGTTCAGGCAGTCCTGGAGCCAGGGCACCAGGAGCCGGTCGCTCTCGCGTCCCACAGCGGGGAGTCTCTCCTGCAAAATGGTGTTTCCGTTTTCATCTCCCAGGCAGAGAGAGAATCCCAGGGAGGTATCCAATGCGGCAGTCAGGTTGTTCATAGCTTGTTAAAGATTCTGCATTCATGTTCGGAGCGCGCCAGCAACTGCTGGCAGGACTCCTCTCCCCGGCGGTAGCAGGAAGAACCGAGGAGATGATCAAAATGGGTAGCGTTGAACTGGAGGGCGTCGGGGTATTCCCGTCGGACGGCATCTAGGAGTTCCAAGGCAGGAGCGAAACTCCGGCACTTCACCGGATCCGTAACCACGAAACGCACTCCGCCACAAGGAATTCCGGCGTGCTTATTGCAAGTCGGCATAAAAGTCGCCGGTTCCAGAGTCAATCCGGGAAATTCGTGATGATCCATGGCCTGGAGGACCCGTGCGCCATCCACGAAAGGAGCGCCCACCAGCTGGAAGGGCGCCGCCGTGCCGCGACCCTCCGAGAGATTCGTGCCCTCGAAAAGGCAGATTCCGGGATAGCAGCAGAGTGCCTCGAAGGAGGGCAGATTCGGGGATGGGGGGACCCAGGGGACACCGAATTGCGGAAAGAGGACCGGGCGGTTGCGATCGGATTCCCCAGGGAGTTCGTAGCTTAAGACAACGAAATCCGCGTCGGGGATGATGCCCTCCTTTATGTGGGCATAGCCCGCGTATTCTCCCAGGCTCATGCCATGGCGCACGGGGACCGCACAGGCGCCCACATCGGAGCGCTGTGAGGGTTCCAGAAGGGGCCCCTCCAAGATCTTCCCCAGGGGATTCGGACGATCCAGGATGCTGGCCTCGATGCCATGGGCGGCGCAGCCCTTCAGCACTTGAAAGACCGTGTGGGCGTAGGTGTAGTAGCGGACGCCCACATCGGGAAGATCAATGAGCAGCGCCTGGAAGCGCTTCCAGGCGTCCTCGGGGAGGCTCTTCTCCTTTCCGTAGAGGCTAACCACCGGCAACCCGGTGGCGGCGTCCCGGCCATCGGGGACCTCCTCGCCTGCCTGGAGGGCGCCCGCCAGACCGTGTTCCGGAGAGAGCAGCAACGTCAGATTCACGCCGCCCTGGAGCAATCGATCCGTCGTCCGGACGCCCTGAGAATCCCGTGCGGCATCATTGGTGAGCAATGCGCAGGGGATTCCGCAGTAATCCTGGAAGGGGAAGTCATCGATGGCGTAGAGTCTAGCGCTCATGCGTGTTCTCTCCGCTGGCTCGTGGAGGGGATCTTCAGGATATCGCGGTATTTCGCCACGGTGCGGCGCGCCACCGCGAATCCCTCCTTGGCGAGCATATCGGAGATCGCCTGGTCGGAGAGGGGCTTCCGGCGGTTTTCCGCCTTGACCATCTCCTGAATGCGCTGCTGAATGCGCTGGCTGGAGACATCCTGGGTGCCGTCCTCAGAGCGGAATTTGGCGGAAGAGAAGAATTTCCCGAATTCGAAAATGCCCCAGGGAGTACTCAGATACTTCCCCTTCACAGCGCGGGAGATGGTGCTCTCCGCGCGACCTAACTCCCGCGCCACATCGCCCTGGGTCAAAGGCCGCAGATCCGACAGGCGACCGGTACGGAAGAACTCGGGCTGGAAGCGCAAAAGGACCTCCGCCACCCGCTCCACAGTGCGCTGACGCAGATCGATGGCGTGAATGAAATCAGTGGCATCGGCCAAATTCCGACGGAGGAAATCCCGTGCCTCACGGGCCTCCTGGCGGGTAACGCCCTTTTCGCCGCTGACCGCCTCCTCCTCCAGCTCCTTCAGGCGTGCCACATTCTCGGCATCCAAGGCAATGGTAGAGAGGGCATCGTGATTGGAGCGAATGAGCCAGTCGCCCTTCGCGTTTTGCTCCAAGTAGACATCGGGGAGCACGGCGGGCGCGGTGGGGCAGTAGAGATCTTCGCCCGGATAGGGATCCAGCTTCCGGATGCGCTGGATGGCCTCCTGGATCTCATCCAAGTCGCAATCCATCTTCCGTGCAATCTCGGGGAGACGGTTCTTCTCCAGCAAATCGGAATAATCATGGAGGATCTCCCACTCCAGACTGCCCTTGAGGCGCTCCCGCTCCAATTGCAGCAACAGGCACTCCCTCAGTGAGCGCGCGCCAATGCCGGCGGGCTCCAGGCTCTGAAGATGTCGAATCGCCTGCGCGAGCTCCTCTTTCGTGGCGCCCGTGGATGCCATGAGCTCCTCGTCGGTGCCCTCCAGGTATCCCCGGCTGTCAATGGCCAAACAGAGATCCTGGCAGATCACGCGAATGCGGGGCGGCCACTCGGAGCGCTGCTTGCACTGCCGCGAAAGCTGCTCCGTCAGCCCCTCCTGACGGGTAATGGACTCAAAGAAGTGCTGCCGGCGCTTGTCGGCATCGGCATCCCAGTTGGTCTCGGAACAGAGACGCCCGCCCTCCCAGGTCTCGTCCATATGCTGAAGGCTATCGGACTCGCCGGTGTTGGCGGCATCGCCATTGGGCTCCTGGGAGGGGACTCTTCCCTCGGTGGGATTCTCGGTATCTGCGCGCAGGAGATCGTCGCGGTATTCTCCGCCATCGCCATCCCACTCCCGCTCACGGCGCTGTTCCTCGGCGCGGTTCTTCGGGGATTCGGGGAGATCGCTTTCGCAGACCACAGCGGCGGGGCCGGAGACCTCGGCGAGCATGGGATTCTGTGCCAGACGCTGAAGGATCTCGTGCTGGAGCTCCAGGGTATTTTTCTGGAGGATCTCCAGGCCCATCTTCTGCTCCTGGCGCAGGACCATGCCCTGCTGGAGCTGCTGGCTCTGGGACTGGGAGGTCTGCAGTGAAAGACTCGGCTGGAAGGCTTCGGGAGGCATTCGAAGGCGCAATCAAAAGGCTAGTCGAGTTTCAGCTCCAGTCCCGTCAGATAATATCCCTCGGGGAAGGTAAGAGAGAGGGGGTGGTCGGGTGCCTGTGCAAAGGTCCGCACCACCCGCGCCTGTCGTCCGGCATCCACCAGGGCCTCGCCCAGGATCGTCCGGAAGAACTCGGGAGTCATGGCGGCGCTGCAAGAGTAAGTCAGGAGGGTGCCGCCGGGATTCAGGAGCTTGCACCCCAGCAGATTCACGTCCTTGTAGCCGCGGGCGGCGCGCTGGAGCTGCCCCTTGGTGGCCGCGAACTTCGGGGGATCCAGGACGATGACATCGAAGGACTCCCGGCGATCGCGGCACTTCCGCAGCCACGTGAACATATCGGCGTGCTGGAAGGTGAGCCGCGGATCATCCCCCAGACCATTCAGCGCGCAGTTGGCCTTCGCCAGCTCCAGAGCGGCGGCGGCGTCATCCAAGAAGGTGACTTCCCTGGCGCCTGCCAGGGCTGCACGAATGCCAAAGGCGCCGCTGTAGCAGCAGCAATCCAGCACCTTCGCGCCCTTCGCCACAGCATCAATGGCCAGGCGATTCTCCCGCTGATCCAAATAGAAGCCAGTCTTGTGGCCACCGGGCATATCCATGCGGAAGACCACGCCATTCTCGCGAATGGTGAAATCGGCGGGGGGCTCTTCGCCCCAGAGGAGTCCCTCCACAGGCGGGAGGCCCTCCCGGACTCGGGCATCCGCCTGGGAGCGCTCGTAGATTCCGCGAATGCCGGGCAGTTCGGCGAGGAGCCCGACCAGGGTGCTCTTCCAGGCCTCGGGGCCTGCGCCCAGGAATTCGCAAGAGAGGAATGGCCCGTATTTGTCCACCACTAGGGCGGGCAATCCGTCGGCCTCGCCATGAATCACGCGGAAGGCGTCCTCTTCCCGGAAGCCCAGTCCCTTACGATATTCGTAGGCCTTCTGAATCCGCTGGCGGAAGAATTCGGTATCGACGGTTTCGCGGGTATCGAAGGTCCAGACGCGTGCGCGGATCTGGGAGTTCGGGGAATACGCAGCCCAGGCCAGCATCGCGCCCTTTGCGTCGCAGACGGCGACCGTCTCGCCGGAGGCGGGATCGCCCTCCACACGCGCGACGGCACCCGAGAAGAGCCAGGGATGACGGCGCGCCAGGGAGGCCTCGCGCTTCGGGGCTAAAAAGAGCTTCTTCGCTTCCATATATCCTGCCCCCAAAGACTAGCGCTGTTCCCGAAGGACCTGCTCCAACTCCTTCGCCTGAATGGCGCGGGTGCCCACATAGCCCACCACCACACCGGCCGCGGAATTCGCCATCGTGGCGGCCAGCGCATGAGGTGCGCCAGCGCAGATTGCCAGGGTCATGGTGGCCATGACGGTATCGCCAGCGCCAGAGACATCGTAGACCTGTCGTGCCTGGGTGGGAATCACCAGGGGCTCCGCTTCGTCCTTCCGGAAGAGCGCCATGCCCTCGGCACCCAGGGTGATCAGGAGCATCTCCGCCTCCCAGCGCTTCAGGAGGATCTTGCCTACCCGCGCCAGCGGCTTGTCGTGCAACGGATCGCCGATGCCGGGAACGAAGGGGACCTCCGCCAGAGAGAATGCCTCCAGGCGATTGGGGGTCATGAGAGTGAGTCCGGAGACATTGAAGGGATGGGAGGGATGGGGATCCAATGTGGAGAGCACGCGGTGTTTTGCGGCCAGCTGCGCCACCTCGGACATGAACTCCCGGGTAAAGACGCCCTTCGCGTAGTCTTCCATGACCAGCGCATCCAGCACGCCGGCAGACAGATCCCGCTCCAGAGCCGCCAGAATGCCCTTGCGCACCTCGGCGGAGACCTCCTGGGGGACCTCGCGGTCCACGCGGACCACCTGCTGATTGTCAGCCAACACGCGGGTCTTGACCGTGGTGTGACCGCCGGGAATCACCTGGACGCCGTCCGTCTGGGCGCCGGACTCCTTCAAAAGCGCCAGCACCTTCCCGCCATCCACGTCATCAGAGACGGTTCCGTAGACGGAGACCTTTCCGCCCAGGGAGAGGACATTCTCCGCCACATTGGCTGCGCCGCCCAGCACCTGGCTCTCGCGGGAAATCAGCACCACGGGAACGGGCGCCTCCTGGGAGATACGGGTGGCCTGTCCCCACAGGTAGCGGTCCAGCATCAAGTCGCCCACTACGCCCACGCGGCAGCGGGAAAAGCGCTTCAGGATATCAAGGAGTGTCTGCTTCTGAGTCATGGTGCTCTCTATGCGTTTTGAGAGAAAAGAAAGGCATGCGGGGCGTCTTGCCTCGCGCGAAAGGGTGAATTAGGGATTCTCCAGAATGGAGTCCACGGGTCCGTCTATGAGGATTTCGGGTGCCTCGGCGGAGAATCCGCCGCCGGCTTCCAGGGAATCCAGGAAGGCCTCCAGGCGCTCCAGATTCGCCATCTGCGCCTGTCGCTCCTGGGGAGTGAGCACCTCGCCGTAGCGGCGCAAGTAGACCACGCGCTGTTCCATCTCCTGTCGGAGGGCCTCCAGATAGGTCTCGGAGAGGGTGTCCTTCGACAGCAAGGAGGTGATCTCCTTGCTCTTCAGGCGCTTGCGGACCACGTCCACACGGTTGGTGAGCGCCTGCGCCTCCACTTGGTTCTGGACGGCGTCGGTCTTCATAAGCAACCGCGAGAGTCCCACGCAAACACCGATCTCCACCACGAAGGCCAGCACCACGCCCAAAATCGCCAGGTAGCCTATGGCGTTCGCCATGGCAGAGGCGCCGGGGCGTCCATGGAGGCGATAGAAGAGCAGCTCGCGGTCATCGGAGGACCAGCGGATGGCGCCGCCCTGCCGAAGGACGCCCTCCTCTCCGGGAGCCAAGGGGGACTCCCCCAGGAGTACAGGGGACTCGCCGCAATTCTTCACGCGCACCACGCCCGACTCCTCCCGGAAAGAGAGCTCCCCCACGGGGAGACCATCCTTCTCGGAGAGCCGGAAGGGCATTTCGGGGAAAGAGAAGCTCCGTCCCCTTGCAAAGAGGGCGGAGAGATCTCCCGCGTCCGAGTGTCGAAGAAGCAGCTGGAAGGGCATAGGATGTTATTTCTTCACGGAGCTACTCGTTCGCGGGGGGCTGCTTCGGGCGGGAACCCCGGCGGGTCTTCTTGGGCGGTGCGCCCTCGTCACGGGAGGCGATCTTCGGCACGCCGCCCTCCGAGACCTCCGCAACGGGCTCCGCCACCAACACGGGCGCCGCATTCTCGACGGGCGCGGGCGCGGCTGCAGGAACGGGGAGGAATTCGAAGGAGAACTTGTCCTCGCCCGGCAGACGATCCACCTGGATTCCAGAGAATTCGGCGCCTTCCTGGCGAAGGAGCAACTCGTCCGCCAGGGGGTCTTCCACACGCTGTTCGATGACGCGGCGGACTTCTCGGGCACCGAAATCGGTGCTGAACGCCTTCTCCAACAGGTAGTCCTTTGCGGCGGGGGTGAGAGTCAGCTCGTGCCCCTTGGCGGCCAGGCGTTTCGCGATGGTGCCCACCTCCAGATCGATGACCTTCCGGATGTCCTCACGCTGCAGCGCCCGGAAGACCACAATGTCGTCCAGACGATTCAAGAATTCGGGTCGGAAGGTCTTTTTGGCGATTTCCAGGATGCGATCCCGCATGCCACTCTCTTCCTGGGCGGGGTCGCCTGCGGAGAATCCCAGGCTGGAGGGCCGGGAGAAGCGCTGTGCGCCGGCATTGGAGGTCATGACGATGATGGCATTGCGGAAGGAGACGGTGCGCCCCAGTCCGTCGGTGAGCTGACCCTCTTCAAAGATCTGGAGGAGGATATTGCTCACATCGGGATGCGCCTTCTCCAGCTCGTCCAGCAGGACCACGCTGTAGGGACGCCGGCGGATCTTCTCGGTGAGCTGTCCGCCTTCTTCGTAGCCCACATATCCGGGAGGCGCGCCAACCAGGCGGGAGACGTTGTATTTGTCCATGTATTCGGACATGTCGATGCGGATGAGGGCATCGGGATCCCCGAACATTGCCTCGGCAAGCTTCTTGGCCAGGTAGGTCTTGCCCACGCCGGTGGGTCCCAGGAAGAGGAAGGTTCCGATGGGCCTGCGGGGATCCTTGAGGTCTGCGCGGGAGCGCCGCAGCGCGCGGCAGACGGTCTGAATGGCCTGATCCTGTCCAATGATGGTCTTCTGGAGCTCCTCCTCCATTTTCAAGATGCGGCGGACCTCCTCCTCGGCCATGCGGGTGAGCGGAATGCCCGTCATGGAGGCCACCACGGCGCGGATGTCATCCCCCGTAATCACCTTGCGATCCTGCACCTTCTCGGATTTCCACTGGTTCAACAGCTCCTCGCGCTTCGTCTGCAAACCCTTCTCACGTTGGCGGAATTCGCCGGCCTGCACGAAGTCCTCGCACATGACGGCATCCAGCTTCTTGGTGCGAAGCTCCTCCAGTTCCTTGTCAATGGCGGTGGTATCAGGGCGGTGGCGTTCGGGATGAATCCGGGAGCGTGCGCCGGCCTCGTCCAGCACATCGATCGCCTTGTCGGGGAAGAAACGGGCGGGGATGTATCGGTCGGCGAGGCGGACTGCCAGGCGGATGGACTCCTCGGGGTAAACCACGCCGTGATACTCTTCGTATTTCGGCTTCAACCCCTCCAGAATCTTCACCGTGTCCTCCGCAGTGGGCGGATTCACCAGCACCGACTGAAAACGCCGCTCCAATGCGGCGTCCTTCTCGATGCTCTTCCGGTATTCGTTCATGGTGGTGGCGCCAATGGCCTGGATTTCACCACGGGAGAGCGCGGGCTTCATGATGTTGGCGGCATCCATGGTGCCCTCGCCAGCGCCGGCGCCCACCATGGTGTGGATTTCGTCCAGGAAGAGAATCACATTGCCCGCATCCTGGGTCTCCTTCAACACCGACTTCAAACGCTCCTCGAACTGCCCGCGGTATTTGGAGCCGGCCACCAGCAGGGTCAAGTCCAAGGCAATCACCACGTCGTTGGAGAGGTTCTCGGGGACGCGACCCTCCACAATGGCCTGCGCCAGGCCCTCCACAATGGCGGTCTTGCCCACACCGGCCTCGCCAATGAGCACCGGGTTGTTCTTGGTGCGGCGAGAGAGAATCTGGATCACACGCTGGATCTCCTGGGAACGGCCCACCACGGGGTCGAGCTTGCCCTGGCGAGCCAGCTCGGTCAAATCCCGGCCGTAGGTCTTCAGCGCATTCATGCGGCCCTGCTGTCCACGGCCACCGCCAGGACGCGCGCCCTCCTCCACGGAGGCGTCCTCACGATCCATGCTGCGCTTGCGACGCTGGGGCGGCTGATTGTCGCCGGAGTCGTTCCGCGTGTCATCGGGGCCCTTCTCCACATCGTCGGCAGTGTCCTCCGGGACATAGCGGGGATCCAGGCTCTTGTAGACCCACTTGCGCAAGGCATCGTAGGTCACCCCGTGAGTCCCCAGGATCTTCGCGGAGGGACTGCCGCCTTCTTTCAGGATCGCCAGGAGGATCTCCTCGATGGCGATGAAGTGGAAGCCCAGGCTCACAGCCTCCGCTACAGCAATCTGAAGCACCCTACGGGCGCGAAGCGACAACTCCAGCTTGTTGCTGGGGGAAGAGGACGCAGAGGCACTCTCCGGCTTCTTCAGTTCCAGGAGCAACTCCGCACACACGGCCTCGGCATCCACACCCAGGGATTTCAGAAAGGACTGGGCGAAGGTGGAGGCGTTGGGGGATTTCAGGATCGCAAGGAGCAAATGCTCCACCCCCACATAGTTCTGGCCATAAGTCCGGGCTAACCTCGCCGACAGGTCAACGACCTGCTTCGCACGCGGGGTCAGACTGGACTGATTTAGGGATTCGTCAGGCATATAGTCTTCCAATGTTTCTTGTTGCGGGGAGACCACGCGAAAACAAACAGCGCGACTCCGGGAAACCAGCGTTCCTCAACACCTCGCGCGGGCGCAGACGCGTACAAAGAAAGCACACGCCAACACCCCACTAGGGGAGAAAGTCCGCTTAATATACTCCTAAGAGAAACGCCGGATACCACGCGGACCATCAAAATTATAGCAGATTTCGTGCCAGCGGGTGCGCCGCCGCACAAGCGGCACCGCAGGTAGTAGACAGATAGTAGAGGAGAGGTGGTAGGGAGGAGATTTATTCGGCGCCTGCGGCGCTCCTCCACGACACTTGCGCAGCGTCACCGGCACCGCCGCCCCTACGACGGAATTTCCGCGAAGCGACCACACTTCCTCCTTCCGCCCCCCTCCTTCCTTCTTTTTTTTGAATTTATCTGACTCCATCCTCCTTCCTTCTTTTTCTGCTATAGTATCTCCGCCTTTGTAAGAGGGGGGACAAGATTAGACTAGGAGCAAAGCATTCGATGGGGAAATAACTAACTTCTAAAAAAGGACTTCAGATGACCTTACGTGGGAGAAAAAAGATCGTACTGTTTGGAATTTTTGGAGTAGCGCTTCTGGCATGTGGGGGGGGGTATTCTTGGCACTTAGGAAGGGAGCTCTAGAGGAGCATGAGTACGCACCACAACAGCGTCCGCCGAGTTTGATGCTTGTATGTTATTATTTAGAGAAAAATGACTGTATTTCCACAGAGGAGGTACTTGTTACACCATTATCGGAACTCCAGAATGAATCGGATTATGCGCCTGTAAATCCTCAGAGTCAAGCATTGCCAGAACAACACTGCATTCGATTAGTTCGTCCGGATGGAAAAGAGGAACGGCTACTTCAGTATTCTTTTTTGAAAACTGCAGAGAACACATACCGCATAAATATTGCAGAAAATTTGGTGAAATTTACGGAAACGGTTGCGCACTATGACGGAGGAGAGTACCAGCCCGTTTCATACGGGAAAAATTGGTATGTCGCTTTCACAACATGGTATTAGATAAAAATATAGGAGAAGAAGAATGCATAAGAAAAATCAACTTGCGGGGCTTTTTGGAAGGCTTTTCTATTTTGTAGCGGCTTTGTTGTTTGTGAATGCCGTCCAAGCACAAGAAACCACGCCAGCGGAGGATATAGCACAGCCTGACGTTGCAGTGGAGGAAACCATTACGCAGGCAGACGACCCCAGCGCGCGGGAGGTATTGCAAAAGGCTATGGAGTGCTCTCGGACTGCGTCCTACTGCTGTGACGTGGATGATGAGATACTGGTGCATCTGGCGGAGGCCAAAGAAGGCACCTTCTGGCGACTTGTGCTAAAGGACGGTTTTGTCTGTCGGAAGATGGAATTGCGGGATGCACAGGGACAGGCAGTGCTAATTCTCACGCAGAATCGTGAGGGGAGCTTTGCCTATGCCAAGGGCGAATGGGCGAAGATCATGGAGATCTTTCCGCTGTACTACTTCGACCATATTTCCAGCGATTTGGACGATTATGAAAAGAGCATCGCGGTCTTTTCCCAACAGACGATGAGCTATGGCGGCAGACAGCAAATCCGTATTCGAATGGATACCGCTGAGGACACAAAAAAGCTTCGTGGCGGCAACCTTCAGCTTTTGTTGGGCGGCAAAAAAGAGGAAGTCACGGATCTAGGATCACGATATTACGCCAAACGCCCTATGCATAGGATCTTTACGATCGACCCTACCAATGGAATCGTGACTTCCCGATTTCATTTTAACCATCGAAAACAAAAGATCTATGGTCGGACAATGCGACACCTGGTTCTGAATCCAAAAATTTCCGAAAGGGATTTCGCACCTTCTGGGGAGGTCAAGCGAGAATGCCTATTACTTAATGAACAATTTATGTATAAGCATTTCGGAGATCCGAAATATAGAGAAGTTCGAAATATCAACGACCGTACGTACCATCGTCCGTCGGCGTTAGAGGCGTGGTTCCGGCGGATGTATGCCACTCATGGGAATCTGGTCCTCTATGTCCCGCTTGGCGCATTGGGAATCCTGTTCCTCGCTACCGCTTTATTCTTGCGGCGCAGGCGTGACAGCGCGGATATGGAGAATGGGAAGTGAGGTGTTAGGGGCCACTGGCGGCGCGCCACGGGGTAGCGGGCTCTTCCACTTGCGAAATGCAGTACACCTTTCTTGGCCATCATAGATTGCGGCTATGGTTTCAGACACCAAATATCTGCGGTCTTTTTCTATCGTGGATTGTGGTGGTGCTCTGCGTAGCGGAATGTTGGCTGAGTCGTCGTGATGCGACTGACGGCGGTGTGCAAGGGCGTCGTCGTGTGGCGCTGTGGGGTGTGCGGTGCGGGCTGGCGGTTTCGCTTCTTGGGGTATCGCTGACCTATTCCCGGGGGAGTTACCTGGCGTTGGCGGTGTCGTTGGTGGTGTTGTCGGGGGTATTGCGTCGGTTGCGTCCGTTGTTTTGGCTGGCGCTCTTTTGCCTGATGCTGGTGGTCCTGCCGGGCACAGCAACGCGTGTGGCCAGCGCGGGGGATTTTGGCGAGGGCTCGATCTATAACCGTCTCCGACTTTGGGAGGGCACCTGCGCCGTCATTGCCGAGACGCCCCTGACGGGTGCGCCTGCGGAGGAGGTAGGGTATCTCTATGACGCCTGGTATCAACCTCTCTCCCTCAACGCACACTACTACTATTCTCTCAATGACCTGCTGAGCCTCGCCAACATCCACGGCCTCCCCCTGGCAGGGACACTCCTGGCACTCTTTCTCTGCGCGCTGTGCGTGGAGGCACGTCATGCACGGCAGAACCGCCTCTCGCTGGGAGAGGATTGGGAGAGCCAGATAGTTGCCTTTTGCCGACAATTGCGGGAGAAATCCCCAAAAGTCCACGATCTCCCGCTGATTCTCCTGGGCGATGGGGAGAATAGCCCGCAACTCCTGGCGGCCGCCTCCGACATGCCCCCAGAGACCGATATCTGCCTGGCGCTCTATGCTCCCAGCGAAGAGGAACTCCAGAGACTCCTCGAGGGCGCCGAAAAGTCCCCGCATACCGTCTTGATCTTCACCGATCCAGAGATCCCCATCCCGACGGAAAAGACCACCATACCCATTCTGCCACTCCCCAATCCTCTGGAAGAGGAAGTCGTAGATTCCAGGCTCAAAAACCTGGAAAGGGAATAAGGAGGAGAGAGGAGATAGTGGGGAGTAAGGTTTATTTAGTGCCGCAGGCGCTCTTCCGAGGTGCCTGTGCCACCGTTCGGCGGAAGAAGTGAGGCGGGGGTGCGGGGGCGGTAGCCTCAGTCCCTTGGACATCCCTGCCCTTCTTTACACACCCCCCACAGGGGCGCTACACAACATTTCCGCATCACTGTGCTGCGGTGCCAGTGCCGCCGCCCAGCGGCTGGAATTTCCGCGAAGCGACCACACTTTCTACCTACTACCTCCTCCCTACTCCTCGGCTTTATCTGACTCCCAGTTTAAGCGTAGCAGTGCCATTGTTTTCCGGGATCCAGAGGGAAAGACTATGAATTCCTGGTGAAAGTGAGAGCCTTTCGCCGGTTTTGCGGAGTCCGCGATATTCTCCGTCCACGTAGAGATGGGCCTCTGCGGGGCGGAAGTGTAGTGTGAATTCCAGGGTCTCCTGTCCGGGGAGGAGATGATAGTCTCCCGGTGCGGGATCCAGGAAGAGTGGTCCTGTGGAGGCATCGTCGGCCTTTTCCTCCTTGCAGAGAGTGCAGAGTGCCAAGGGGATTCCGACCACAGTGGTGCCCTCCTGGAATTCCTGGCAAAAGCGCGAGGGCGTCAGGCCGCTGCGAGCGCAGAGTGCGTGTCGTTCCCAGAGGGGTGCTTCTCCGGGGAGTGCGCCGGTGTCCTCGGGGGGCCATTGTGGCGGATCGTCCTTGCAGAGGAGCTGGAGGATTGCGCCGGCAGCGGGAGCGGCGGCGGAAACTCCCACCAATGCAGGAGAAGCGGCGCCGTCCTTGTTGCCGAACCAGACCCCGACCGTCCATTTGGGAGTCACGGCGAAACACCAGGCATCCCGATTTCCCTGGGAAGTACCGGTCTTCCACGACACATCCCATTGGGGCGCACCGGGAAGCGGATTGGTGCGGAGCATTCGCAAGACCATCTGCCGCACACCGCGATTCCAGAGAGGCGGCGGGGCAGACTGCGGATTCCCCGCGGCATTTTCCTCGTCCTCCAGCCAATGGAGTCCCGAGGGCGTATCGGCCAGCCGTGCATAGGCACTGGTCAGTCCCACGAGGGTGCTTTCGCCTCCACCGATTGCCAGGGAGAGCCCGTAGAAGGCCTCGCCGGAGGGCACGGTCTTTCTGGGCGGACGAAGCACTCCCATTTCCTGAAGGAGCGTCTGGAAGCGCGAGACTCCCAGTTCGCGAAGGATTCGGACGGCGGGCGTATTGAGGGAGTCCGCCAGGGCTTGGGAGGCGGGGACCCATCCGCGGAAATCGCCATCGTAGTTTTCGGGGCGGTAGTCCCGAAGTGTGAGGGGCGCATCCAGAACCTTCGTATCCTGACAGAGGAGTCCGCCATAGATTGCCTCTCCGTAGAGGAAGGGCTTCCAGGCAGAACCGGGGGAGCGCCAGGCGCGGGTGGCATCCACTGCGCCCGTCCGGGGCTCCGCGAAATCCAGAGTGCCCACGCAGGCGCGGACCCTCCCTGTGGCATTCTCCACCACCACGGCGGCGCCATCCCGCACTTGCGGAAGAACCGCCTGCCCGGTTCGGAGGGTCCAGAGGACCTCCTGCTGCAGCTGGGAATCCAGCGAGAGGTGGTATTCCGTGCGTCCGGGATATGCGAAGCGCACAACCTGTAGGAAGTGTGTGTCTGTCATGCGGGGCCAGCAGGGCGTCTCGAAGCAGCGATAGCGCAGGGGCTCCTGCCGGACCTCCTGTGCCTCTTCCTCGGTGAGGGCGCCATTGCGCACCAGCAAGTAGAGCACGATCTCACGACGGCGGAGGGCGGCCTCGGGATGGCGGTCGGGACGATATCGCTCGGGACTCTGGGGCAGCCCCGACAAAAGCACCATCTCCCCACGATTCAACTCCCAGGTATGGCGCCCGAAATAGAATTGTGCGGCGGCCTCGATGCCGTAGAGCTTCCCGCCGTAAGGAAGGAGATTGAAGTATCGCTCCAGGATCTCCTCCTTGGTGTGGGAGCGCTCCCACTGCCACGCCAGCAGCATCTGCCGAATCTTATAGGAGAGCGTGCGGCTACGGCCGGTGTAGGCAGTCATCACCTGCATGGTGATGGTTGAGGCGCCAGAGACCACCCGGCCACTCCGCAGCATCTGCAGAAACGCCCTGCCTCCCGCTCGCAAATCCACGCCATCATGCTCCCAGAAGCGGTTGTCCTCCACCGCCAGCAAAAAACGGATCATCTCCTGGGGAATCTGTTCGTAGCGAATGGGAAAGCACCAGCGGTAGTCGTATCCGCGATCCACATGCACCAGCGTCCCCGCCGCGTCATAATAGCAGACACTGGGGGCTTCCCGCTCCAATGCCCCCAATGGCATGCGAACAAGACGCACCGAGAGCTCCCAGACAATCCAGCCCCCAACCACAAAGGCCGCCAGCAGCACGCAAAATGCCGCCAGGCGCCGGCGCCATATCCTGTGGACGCCGACGCGCTTTCCCGATTGACTTTCGGTGGAACTCAAGGAGCCTCAGTCTCCTCAGGGAACGACCTGGATTCGGTATTCGCCGGAGAGCTCCTGTGCCCGGAGCTCCGGACGATACATGGATTCCAAAGAAACAGGCGTCGCCGCGAAGTCGCCGGGAGTGACCACTCGGGCGCGGTAGGTGACCATATTCTCTGTCTCAGTGTCCACATACGAGGCATCGCCGAATGCCAGGAAGCGGTCGAAGCGGTTCTCCAGCCGATCCAGGGGCGAGCCGCTCTTTCCGCGCTCCCAGGCATTGAAGACGCGGGAGCCATTCTGGAGGGCGTCGTCCTCGATTTCCAGGCATCCGGGGAGCATATCGCAGAGGACGAAGGACTCCACGCCGGGATTGTGGAAGCGGAAGCGCAGGCGCACCTGCACCACCTCGCCTACCTTCCATGCACGTCCCGCAATGGGCTTTCCGGACTCATCCAGATACTCCCGATGCACCTCCACGCCCTGGGCGAAGGCCTCGGGCGCCTCGGGGACAATCCGGTTGCGAAGCGCAATCCACACCGGGCACTCGCCCGCATTCTTCAAACGATACTCGCCCGGTGCACTGCAGCGGAAACCGCTCTCCAGGAGGGCATCCTGTTCGGAACCGGGTGCCTGGAATCGGACGGCGAATTTGCCATTCGCGGGTTCCAGGCACTGGGAGAGTCCCAGTGCCGCCCAGGCATTCTCCTGGGTGGTGCCCCAGTGCCCCTCGGCGCTGCGCGCCTGAAGGAGCCGTTGCGCCAGCACGGGGATTGCGGCGTGATTGGGAGACACCTGTTTCAGGAGCCAGAGGCCCATTCCCAGCCGCCGAACCCGGGAGTCCAATCCGGCGAAAGAACCGGTGCCCTCCAGGGCATCCACATGGGCAAGCGACTTCTCCAAGAGTACCGCGCCTTCCGCAGCACGACCGCCCTTCAGCAGGCAGACCGCCTTCAGGAAGATCGCGAAGGAATCCGGGTGCTGATCGGGGAGGAGTCCGGCATAGGAGACGCCCACGCGGGGATTCGCCAGAACCAGGACCAGATTCCCCATGGCGCGGAGGCAGGGATCCTCGCCGGTAAGATTCAGAAGACCGCGGAGATTCTGTTCCATGGCGGGTTGCCATTCGGCGGGGAAGTCGAAGCCGCGCTCCCGGGCCTCCAGGAGGAAGAGATAAGCGAAGAGACTCCCCTCCAGCCAGGGCTCGCGGCTACCATCCCACATGGCAAACCACCCATTGGCGCAGCGCTTGGCGGCAAGTCCCTGGATGGTCAGGCGAATCCGATCGGCGGCACTCGCCTCATAGGCCTCCGGGAGCATTCCGACGCGGACCAGATCGCGGACTGCCAGCAGGGGGAATGCGGCGGCCACGGTCTGTTCCAGACAGCCGTAGGGATACTGTGCCAGCCACTGAAGAGCGCCGGAGATCGCCAGCGCGGGGCTCCCCGCCTCCAAAGACCCGAAGTCGCCCACGGTGTAGGTGCGCTCTTCGCCGGGAGCCAGGGTCTCAAAGGCGGTGGTCTCCACGGCAGGCCAAGGAGTGCGCACCACCAGAGTGAGCTCCTCGCAGAAGGCTTGACCGCCTGCAGAGAGCTCCGCCTTCACGCGGAGATGACCCTCCTCATTGCCAGCGCGCACCATCAGGGATGCACGGCCGACGCCCTTCTCCTCCAGGAGGAAAACGCCCTCCGATGCCGAAGAAGAAAGCACCTCGCCATTCTCAAGCTCCACACGCCATTTCGCCTCGCCAGCAGGCAACCGGTGATTGGTCGCCTGGAGGGAGATCTGCAGGACGTCGCCTGGCGCCACGGCGCGGGGACCACTGACAGTCAGAGTCGCATCCCGCCGCATGGTCAGGGCGCTCTCGGCGGAGCCCGCCGCATCGCGTCCTGCCGCCACCGCCATGATGCGGAACCGTCCAATGAAGGCCGGCAGCGCCACCCTGCTCCGCGCCACACCATCCTCGCCGGCAGCGAGCCATCCCAGGCAAAAGAGCGCGGATTCGGGGAGCTTCTCGCGCTTGGTGGAGAGAAAGCGCGCCAGGGCGCCAGCGCCATCGCCGCCCGTCTTTTCCGTGCCGCTGTTCAAAATGGGATAGAGCTTTCCGTAGCTATCCACAGTCCAGGGCTCGTTCTGTTCGTCGCCATAGAGTCCCCGGAAGGGATCGGGGGTCTTGTAGGCGGTGAGCTCAAGAATGCCCTCGTCCACACCCCAAATCAGCACCCGTCCAGCACAGGGAGCGCCGGTCTTCGCATTGGTCAGCGTGGCCTGGAGTTCGATGGTCTCGCCGGGAGTAGCCTCCTCGGGGGCATCCAGGCGCACGCGGAGGAGCCGTTCCTCCTGGCGGACAGGAAGCTTCGCCACGCCCTCCAGCAACTGGGGATCGGCGGACTCGTTCTCCCGGCACGACACCGTCACCGCCGCAAACCAGGCGCCCTTGCGCAGATCCGCGGGGATCTCCACCTCAACGCGGTTCTCGCCGGCCACCACGGGGAAAGCCAAGCACTGCCCGACGCCGCGGAGTCCGGATGCCAGCACACCCTGTCCCGCAAAGGCGCTCTGAAAGGTCAAGACTGCCTTCTGACCGGGGAGATACTCCTCGCGGTCGAGTTCAAAGACCAGCCGACGAGGATCCTTCAGGCGCTGTCCGCCCTCGTTGGCCTCATGCCAGAAGGTGAAATCCAACCGCGGGCGTTCCTTGTCGTCCTGAATTACGAGCCGATAGGAACCGGGGGCGACGCGTTCGGGGAAGCGGAGCCATCCCTCCTGGAGCTGGAGAGAACCCTCCTGGACTTGGGTCTCCTGGCGTTCCCAGACCCGCTGGAGGGAGCCATCCCGGCCCTCTTTCAGCAGATAGTTCCACTCCTGCCGGAAGAGCTTCCAGGAGAGTCCGCGGCCCTCCAAAGAGGCCTCCTGCCCCTGAGGCGTGACGCCCACCAGCTTCACCCGACACTCGTTCTGATCATCGCCGGAGGGCTTCCAGGCGCCCACGTAACAATCCGCCACATGATACAGAAGGCTCTTGGAGGCGGTGACTCCCCGCTGGCCATTTCCCGGCAAGCAAGTAACCGCCAGATTGACCTGCACCGGCGAGGTCACGCAATCCGCGAGCCCCGGCAAAGAGACCGCACCCTGGAAATTGCCCTCACCGTCGGTAGGCAGGGCGGCGGAACCGGAGTTCGCGGGACAGGATTGCGCATTTTCGCAACCGAAGAAGAATTCCTCGTATCCATTGGGGGCGAAGGTCTTATAGAGACATCCAGCGGAGGCGCGGCATTCCCCACCGGCGACGGGTGCGCCGTAGTAGTATTCCGCTCTGCCATCGACCTGCACATACGCGGATTCGCCGCAAATCACCTCCCCCTCCAAGGAGACCCACACCCGATCCGGCAGCGCCTCGCCCACTTGGAAGAAGACCGTCTCCAACGCATCGTCCTTTCCGGGGAGGCCCATCCGCGTTTGGTAGAGCCCCAGAGGCGCGGTCTCGGAAATCCGCCACGACAGAGAATAAAGGCCATCCGCATCGTCCGTCACTACGCGCTTCTCCACACACTGTCCACGGGAATCCCGCAGCTGGAACTCCATGGGAACCGCAGAGGCGGCCACACCCACGGCATCCCGGAGGATCGCATGGACACGCAGTTCCTCGCCGGGACGGCAGATCTCCCTTTCCGGGAAGAGGAAGGCCTCCATGGGACCGACATTCTCCGGCGTGCCGTAGCAATTGCAGAAGGCGCGGTCGCCATTCAGGCTCGCCAGAATAAGTGCGGGGGAGTCGCCCTTGTCCGCCAGGGGCGTCAGCGGAATCCGCGCGATGCCCTGTTCATCCGTAACCGCCTCGCCCAGAAGCTGTTGTTTTGCGCTATAGAGGCGCACCTGCGCGCCGGGGAGCACCCGCTGATCCTGGAGGGAGCGCACGGCGACCACGGCGTCCTGTGGGAAGAGCGTGGCGGAGATGCCAAGATCCGAGACCAGGACCATGGTGGATTCGCCGGAATAGTAATCGGAGCTGGCCTTGGAATCCGCAATGCGGAGCATGTAGATTCCCGGCTTCCGGGGGATACCGATCTTCTCCAGATCCAGCTCCACGCGCTCTCGGCGATTCTTCTCCAGCTTGACCGGTAGCTCGGTCTGGGTGACCAACCGGGAATACTGGCGGTTGTAGCTGTTATCCAGGAAGGAAAGGAGGCGGTTCTCGTAGGGTTCGTAAACCGAGACCTTTAGGTCACCCTTCAGATTTTCCAGATTCACGGGGAAGGTCCAGCGGGGAGAAGACAGCGTAAACTGTTCGCCCCGAATGCCAAGCCTTGCAAAAGAGGGATGATCCGGCCCCACCACCACGGCGGAGGCACTCTCCTCCCCGTTGTTCGCAGTAATCACATAGACCTGCCCGGGCTCAAATTCGCCCGAGATCTCCACGGTCCGACCATAGTGGTAGCAATCAAATCCCTCTGCGAGAGACGGATCAATGGTAATGTCCTTCTTCTCGACAGACGGTCTCTTATTGAAATTCAACTCAAGATATCGACTGCTGGAATCCCACTCGACCTTCACAATCGTCAAGGGGGGCTCCTTGCACTCGTCCTCGACAGCCTCCACTGCCTCCACAGTACCGTCTTCCGTGGCGGCATTTTGTAACAATGCATCCGCCTCCACAGGAATAGGATTCGCAGCTACCTCCGGCGCTTTTTCCGGCACCATTCCGGGCGGTGGCGGCGGGAGCTTCGGACGGTTTTCGCCGCCGGGCATTCCGGGGCCATGAGGCGATGGTGGCGGGAGGGATCGCGGCGGGCGTCCGCAAGGTGCCTGACAACTCCGCTTCCAGAAATAGAAATTCCCCGCCAAAGACACAACAAGCAACAGCACGACGAGGGCGCAGCACAGCCCCCGAATTCCCCGATTCATTCGTCAGACCTCCCTGAAGAAACAACCCCGGACACACACGCATCCTAACACAACATACCGTTCCCGCGCAAACAGAAACAGCATTACGAAATGCCCCTCAGAACCTCACGCCATTCCTCCCTCTCACCCCCTTTTCCCTCTCGGCACTCACAAGCGCCGAATCCATCCGGAAAGCGACCGGGCACAGATGGCAAAATCCCCTGTTCCTCGGAAAGCGAAAATAATGTATTTCCCCCGCCAGACCCCACCCGGCAAAAGTCCCCGGAAAATCCAAGAAAATCCGGGGAATTTTTCATGCCGGGGAAAAGGGAGCCGCCGTCTCCCCTCTGCCCTTCTGACAGCAAAGGCTAGTGGATGCCGGCCTTATTGAGGCGATAGTTCATCATGCGGGGAGAGACCCCCAGTTCCCGACCCGCGGCCGCGCGATTGCCGTCATGGCGTTTGAGGGCGCCCTCCAGGATCTTCTTTTCCACGGCGGCCAGCTGCTCCTCCAGAGTCTGGTGTTCATCGGGACGGTAGGGATCCTCGGCGAATTCGGGGCGTTGCAGAGTGGGCGGCAGATTGTATCCGTGAATCACGTCGTCCTTGGCGGTAAGCACCGCGCGCTCCATGCAGTTCTCCAATTCCCGGACATTGCCGGGCCAGGCATAAGCCTGTAACATGTTGGCTGCCGGCGAGGAAATGCGGGTGATCCGCTTGCCGTATTTTGCACTAAGCTTACTGAGGAAGTGCTGTGCCAGCAGAATGATATCGCCGCCACGCTTGCTGAGATCCGGCATAAAGATGGGGAAGACGGAGAGTCGATAGTAGAGGTCTTCGCGGAAGAGCTTCTTCTCCATGAGTTCCTCCAGATTCCGGCTGGTGGCCGCCAGGAAGCGGACATCGCTGTGGAGCTCCTCGTTGGAGCCCACGCGGCAGAAGGTGCGTTCCTGCAAGAAACGCAACAGCTTCACCTGCACGGGGATACTCAAGTCGCCGATCTCATCCAGGAAGAGCGTCCCGCCATCGGCGGCCTCCGCTCGCCCAATGCGGCGCTCCCGGGCATCCGTGAAGGCGCCCCGCTCATGGCCGAAGAGCTCGGATTCCACCAGTGCCTCCGGCAATGCGGCGCAGTTGAGGACCACGAAGGGCTTGTCCTTTCGGGGAGAGAGCCCCTGGATTGCCTTCGCCACCAACTCCTTACCGGTGCCGCTACTGCCGCGGATCAACACCGTGGCGCCGCTGCCGGCCACCTGGTGAATCTGCTCGTAGACATCCCGCATGGCCTGGCAATTCCCAATCAGCCGCCCCGGATTGCTGGGGAGCATATCCCGCAGCTGGCGGTTCTCCTCCATCAGCGCTTCACGCTCGGCACACTCCTCACGACAGGCAGCCGCCGCCTCCGCCGTGATGTTGGCAATGACCTCCAAAAACGCCACGTCCTTCACCAAAGCACTGGTGTCCGAACGCATCGCACAGTCCACCGACAAGGTCCCAACCACCTGCCCTAAATAAATCAGCGGCACACAGATAAAGGACAACGCCTCGTTGCCCACACGACTCCGCGTCTTATTCAAGAAACGACGGTCCTTCCGAACATCCAGAACCACCTCGGTCTTGCCTGTCTTGGCAACCAACCCCGTGATGCCCTCGCCAATGTGGTAACGACCCAACGCACGCTCCTCCGCATTCAGACTGTGCGTGGAGGCCTCAATCCGAAGCTCGTCACCCTCCAACAACGCGAAGGTGCCGCGCATCATCCCCAAATTCCGCTCCAAAACCTCAATGACCTCCTCCAAAAGACGACGGACATTCCGCTCGCGAACCACAACAGAGGTCACTTCCTGCAAAATCGATATCTCTTTGGAAATCATAACGGAAAAGGAGGTGAAGGGAGAAACACAAAAACACTTTCGGAACTTGAGCAACCACCGTGCCAGCAACCGGTCACGACAGGGAAATGTAATCCATAAAAGACCATTCTTTACATTTTCTGTAACACTTCCCGGAGACAATTTTCGGATTGGCGTCTGGCACGCCCCTTGCTTTTCTTTACGTCCAAAGATTCCCCTGGTGAAAATCCGCAACTCCCTCCATGAAAGACAACTCCGACAACGAGAATCCAACCTCCCTGCTGGACCGCAGGCGTTCCCCGAAGGACCGCCGTGATGGTGCCGCAGGCGTTCCTGGGGGCCGCAATGCCTCCCGGAACCGGGGAGACTCCGCGTCGAAGGACTCCGGCGCCCCGCCGGAATGGATGACCATCCATGTCCTGGGCGCCATGGAAGAGGTGGTCGGCGAATCCTCCATGGAGGGCATCACCTTCGTGGCCGATTCCGCAGGCCCCGGTGACTGCCGGGAACTCCACGGCGGAAGGGCACTCATCCTCACCTTCCCAGGAACCGATTTCGCCAGCGTCGTCGCCGCAGGCGCCGCGTACGCCTACGACCCCGCCGGAGAACTCCTCCACCGCCCCACGAACCCCGCAAAACGAATCCTCCCCGATACCCCCGAGGAAAAAACCCTCAAACGACTGGTCCGTGAACACGTGGCCGTCACAAACTCCCCACGGGCAAAGGAACTCCTGGAGGACTGGAAAAACCAGCGCGGAAACTTCGTGAAGATCGAGCCAACAAGATCTTGAAAGATTGTTACGGGAAATGTAACAGTCGGATTTTGAATTTACATATTTTGTAAAATCCAAGGGGCGTTTTCCCCTCAAATTCCGGAAAACCGTCCCCTATGGCATATATTTTGCTCATTTGGGATGACCGCATGAGCAAACAAGGGGAATATTCCCCCTTGTCTCTACTCCGCCCGCATAGCGTTCCCTCCTGTTTCTGATTTGAACCAAGGGGGGATTATTCGCTTTTTTTGCGTGCGTACCGGTCATTGTCCCTTTGTTTTTTGCCTTGTTTCCCTGATTCCACCCCAAACGCAAGTTAAGGAGCATCGTCCAAGATGAGCCAGTACATTGATTCCGTCCTCGCGGATGTCCGTGCCAAGAACGCCGACCAGCCTGAGTTTTTGCAGGCAGTTGAGGAGGTTCTGACCACCCTCGCCCCCGTCATTGACGCCAACCCCGCCTACCAGAGCCAGGCCATCCTGGAGCGTCTGGTGGAGCCCGAGCGCACCATCATGTTCCGTGTTCCCTGGGTTGACGACAAGGGCATTGTCCGTGTGAACCGCGGCTATCGTGTGCAGTTCAACTCCGCCATTGGTCCCTTCAAGGGCGGTCTGCGCTTCGACCCCACCGTGAACCTGTCCGTCCTGAAGTTCCTGGGTTTCGAGCAGGTCTTCAAGAACTCCCTGACCACCCTTCCCATGGGTGGTGCCAAGGGCGGCAGTGACTTCAACCCCAAGCAGAGCCCCCACACCCCCGGCGTGCGCTGCAGCGACATGGAGGTCATGCGCTTCTGCCAGAGCTTCATGAACGAGCTCTTCCGCCACATCGGTCCCGACACCGACGTGCCCGCCGGTGACATGAACGTTGGCGGCCGCGAGATCGGCTACCTCTTCGGCGCCTATCGCCGCATCCGCAACGACTGGACTGGCGTTTTGACCGGCAAGGGCCTCTCCTTCGGCGGCTCCCTGATCCGTCCCGAGGCCACCGGCTATGGCTGCGTGTACTTCGCCCAGAACATGGTTGCCGTGAAGAAGGGCACCCTGGAAGGCAAGGTCTGCGCGGTCTCCGGCGCCGGCAATGTCGCCAGCTTCGCCGCCAAGAAGCTCATGGAGCTGGGCGCCAAGGTGGTGACCCTCTCCGACCGCTCCGGCGCTCTCTATGTCGAGAGCGGCATCACTCCCGAGACCCTCTCCCTGGTCATGGAACTCAAGGGCGTCCGCCGCGGCGAGCTCAGCGAGATCGTCAAGGAGATTCCCGGCGCCAAGTTCTTCGCCAAGGCGCGTCCCTGGCAGGTCGTGGAGCACGTGGACTGCGCGTTCCCCTGCAGCCGCCAGAACGAGCTGGATGGCTCTGACGCCAAGTATCTGCTGGCCCACGGCTGCCAGCTGGTTGCCGAGGGTGCCAACATGCCCTCCACTCCCGAGGCGGTCGAGGCCTTCCTGGAGGCCAAGATCCTCTATGCTCCCGGCAAGGCCGCCAACGCCGGTGGCGTTGCCACCAGCGGTCTGGAGATGACCCAGAACTCCGAGCGTCTCTCCTGGAGCGCCGCCGAGGTCGACAGCAAGCTGAAGGGCATCATGGGCGCCATCCACGACAACGCCTACCAGGCCGCCGCCAAGTACGGTCACGAGGGCAACTACGTCATGGGCGCCAACATCGCCGGCTTCACCAAGGTGGCCGACGCCATGCTGGCACAGGGCGTGTAGAGTCTATCCTCCCCACAACCAATCCGAGGCGGGGGAGCCGAATCCATCGGTTCCCCCGCCCGACTCCCCTGCCGCCCGCGGTCCCCACCGATCGAGCACGCGACAGGGGTTTTCCTGTCCTGCGACATTCCGCAAAAGAGCGCCATTCCGCGAACACACGCGCAACGCACACAAGGCCGTCTTTTCGGAACCGCAGGACGGACTATCCCCCATTCCCATCTATGCACAAAATCCTCAAAAAACAACAGCTTTCGGAGAACGTCTTCCTGCTGGAAGTGGAGGCGCCCCTCATCGCCCGCGAGCGGAAGGCCGGACAGTTCATCATTCTCATGGTGGACCAGGAGTTGGGAGAGAGAATCCCCCTCACCATCGCCGACGCCGATCCCGAAAAGGGCACCATCACCCTTATTTTCCAGAAGGTCGGCGCCACCACCATGCGTCTGGGCGCCTTGAATGTGGGTGACGACATCCCCGCCATCCTGGGCCCCCTGGGACGCCCCACCGAAATCCGCGGCGAGAATGGCGAGAAGCCGGGCCGCGTGGTCTGCGTCGGCGGCGGCATTGGCGTAGCGCCCATGCACCCCATTGCGCAGGCCCTCAAGGCCGCCGGAAACCAGGTGACCATCATCATGGGCGCCCGCAACAAGGGCCTCTTCGTCATGGAAGACGAAATGCGCCGCATCGCCGGCGACCGGCTGATCCTCATCACCGACGACGGCTCTTCCGGACGCAAGGGCGTGGTCACCGATCCCCTCAAGGAGCTCTGCGAGGCCGGCGAGGTTGACGAGGTCATCGCCATCGGCCCGCCCATCATGATGAAATTCTGCGCGTTGGCCACCAAGCCCTTCGGCGTCAAGACCACCGTCTCTCTCAATACCATCATGATTGACGGCACGGGAATGTGCGGCGGCTGCCGCGTCACCGTAGGCGGCAAGACCCGCTTCGTCTGCGTGGATGGCCCCGAATTCGATGCCCACGAAGTGGACTGGGACCAGATGATCCAGCGCATGGGCGCCTTCAAGCCCCAGGAAGCCCAGGCACGCGAACACCTTTGCAAAGCAGGAATCTTCACGAAATGACTCCCAAGGAAAAAATGGCGATCCCCCCTCAGGCGATGCCTGAGCAGGAGCCCGGGATCCGTGCGCACAACATGAAAGAGGTCGCCCTGGGCTACACTCCCGCCCAGGCACAGCTGGAGGCCTCGCGGTGCCTCCACTGCGCAAACCACCCCTGCGTGGAGGGCTGCCCCGTCTCGATCGATATCCCCGCCTTCCTGGAACAGGCCTCCACCGGCGATTTCGCCGGCGCATTGGCCACCATCCGGAAGAGCTCGCTGTTGCCCGCCGTCTGCGGACGCGTCTGCCCCCAGGAAAAGCAGTGCCAGAAGAACTGCACCGTGGGAAAGATCTTCAAGGATGTGGACAAGGCCGTGGCCATCGGACGCGTGGAGCGCTTCTGCGCTGACTTGGCCGCACAGGACGACAACGCCGATGCCGCTCCCGAGAAGGCGCCCGCCACCGGCCGCCGCATCGCCGTCATCGGTTCCGGCCCCGCCTCCATCACCGTGGCCGCCGACTGCGCCCGCGCGGGTCACGAGGTCACCGTCTTCGAGGCCTTCCACCAGCCCGGCGGCGTCCTCGTCTACGGCATCCCCGAATTCCGTCTCCCCAAGGCAATTGTCCGCCGGGAGATCCAGGGGCTGCAGAAGCTGGGCGTGCACCTGGAGACCAACTACGTGGTGGGACGCACCCGGAAGCTCACCGATCTCATGGAAAAGGACGGCTTTGATGCCGTCTTCGTGGGCGCCGGCGCCGGACTGCCCAAGTTCATGAACATCCCCGGCGAGAATCTCACCGGTGTCTTCAGCGCAAACGAATACCTCACCCGCGCGAACCTCATGAAGGCATACCGCGAGGGCGAGGCCGACACCCCCTACTGGCACGGCAAGCGCGTGGCGGTCCTGGGCGGCGGAAATGTGGCCATGGACGCCAGCCGCATGGCGCTGCGCCTGGGTGCCGAGAAGGTCTACCTGATCTACCGCCGCTCCCTGGTGGAGATCCCCGCCCGAAAGGAGGAGATCCATCACGCGCAGGAGGAGGGCGTGGAGTTCCGGACTCTCCAGAACGCCAAACAGGTCCTCGGAGACGAGCAGGGACGCGTCCGCGCCCTGGAGTGCCTGAAATACGAGCTAGGCGAGCCCGATGCCTCCGGACGACGCTCCCCCGTGGAAATCCCCGGCAGCGAGTTCACTCTGGATGTGGATACCGTCATCGTCGCCGTGGGCAATGGCTCCAATCCCCTCATCCCCACCACCACTCCCGGCCTGGAGATCAACAAGAAGGGGAACATCGTGGTGAATCCCGAGACCAACGAGACCTCCATCCCCGGCGTCTTCGCCGGCGGTGACATCGTCCTGGGAGCAGCCACCGTCATCCTTGCCATGGGAGAGGGTCGAAAGGCCGCCCGCGGCATCAACCAGTATCTGGAACAACACAAGAAATAGGTAGAAAGGAGGAGGTAGTAGGGAGTAGATTTTGGACCGCCTGCGGCGCGCTCCGCCACCCTCTTTCTTCTCCCAAACTTTCCTGCAACAGACGGTTCTTCGGACATGCGCCGAGGGGCCGTCTTTTGCGTACCGCCGGCCTACTCGTACGCGCCTGCGCGTCAACATGCGCCCGGCCTTTTGCATTACAGTACGCCCTTATGGCGAGCACTCCCGAACAGGACAAAACCGAAAAACCAGAAGACCTGGCAAAGAAGACCCATGTCTACCTGGTAACAGGCACTGACACTGGCAAAATCCATGCCCGTGCGAAGGAGCTCTACCGGTTGCTGGCAGGCGAATCGCCGAACGAGTTCGCCGTGGATCTCATTTCGGAGAGCGAGGACTCCCCCGCCTCACAGATGCTCTCGAGGGTCATTGGATCCCTCCGGGAACCGCCCTTCATGGGACAGGATACCAAGACCATCTGGCTCAAGCGCTTCGCCTTCTCCACAGGGAAACCCGCCTCAAGCGATGACAAAAAAGAGGAGAAAGGCGCGCCGAAGAAGCCCCGCAAGCGCCAGAAGCCCGGCGAGCCCCCCGAAATAGAATTTGACGAGGAGGAGCCGGATTCCCTGGGCGTACGCGCACTCGCAAAATTCCTGTACAAGTTCAAGCGACCCACTCCGAAGGGCGCCAAACCCACCCCGGATCCCCGTCCCGAATTTCCCAGTGACATCTACCTGCTCCTGGAAGGAACAGGTTGTGCCAGCGACAGCCCGCTGTACATCATCTGCAAGGACCTCGGGCAGGTAGAGGAATACTCCCTGCTGATCACTGACACAAAAGCCCCGAGGCCAAAGAACTGGGAAGAAAAGATGGAGACCATGATCTCCGAGCGTGCGTCGCAGAAGGGCGTCACCATTTCTAAAGAGGCGCGCACCGCCATGGTGAGCAACCTGGGCTGGAATGAGGCCTACGTAGACAACGAGCTGGAGAAGCTTGTCTGCTACATGGGTGGCGATGGCGCGACGCCCATCTCCGGGGAGGCCGTACAACTCCTCGGTTCTGTCTACGAGGCCCCAGAAAACTGGGCCCTGGGGGATCCCGTGGGAGCCCGCAATCTCTCCCTGTCCCTCGCTCTAACGGAGCAGGTCGCCAGCGTCAGCAGAACCCCCCTGGTCGACGCGCGAATGATGCTGTACACACTAGCGAAGCAGTTCCGCTACTACATGGCACTGCGCATCTGCATGGCGGAGATGCATTTCCGCAACGGATTCGCCCTGAAGGAGCATCTGGATTCCCTGGATGCGGACGGCAAGAAGGCGCTCGCGGAGAAATACGGCGAGGCCGTCAATCAGAAGAGCACCTGGCGTATCAAATTCCTTGCCGACCAAAGCATGAACTACACTCCCCAGGAGCTGTTGCGCGCCATCCAGCGTCTCCGGGACATCATCGCCGCCATCAACAGCGGCGGCATCTCCAGCGAATTGCTGGCCCTAGAGAATTTTCTGTGTCAAACCCTGCCGAAGGAGGGCCTCCGCCCATGAGCGAAACCGATAACAAGAGCCAGTTTGAGCGCAGCGTGGATGTGCTGATGTTGTTGAACGAGGCCATGAAGGAGAGCTACTCCGTAGACGAGGGTCTCCACAAGATCGTGGACTTGACCTGCCGCCTCATGGGCACCACCCAGGCGGCGCTGCTGATGCTGGATGAAGAGAAGGAGGCCTTCATTGTCCGGGCACCCCTGGGCCTGGAGGGCACCCCGCTGAAAGACGGCGAGCCCCTGGAACTCCCCGAGCGACTCCAGAATATCCTCTTCCAGCTGCGCAGCACCCACCAGATCAACTACATCAACTCCGGCATCCAGGGACTGAAATTCCCCATCATCGCCATGCCCATCTTCTTCAAGGGAAACCGTATCGGGCACCTGATCACAGGCGGAGCCACCGATCCGGAGCAATCGAAGAACCCCATGCGCCGGAAGCTCTTCTCCCTCCTGGGACCCTTCGTCTCCCTCATCGTGGAGAACACCAAGGCCTCCGAACTTCTGGAACAGCACTTCGCCCTCAATGACCTGGAGCCACTGCTCTCCAGCAACTCCAAGGACGCCACGAAGGATGCCGCGAAGGCCACCAACCAGCTGCTGGTCACCAGCGTGCGAAATCCCGGAAAGATGGTGCGCACCCTCGCCGACGCCTTCTATCGGCGACTCCGCAAGGCCGGTTTCAACAACGGGCATATCACCGTGGCCGCCAGCCAGCTGCTGGAGGACATCGTCCACCCGCCCGTCGAACCGACGGCCGCACCCCTGCCCGCCAAGGAAGAGCCCAAGAAATAACCACTTCCCCACCCCTTCCGGAGGCACTCCTCCGGTGCAAAAACAAGCCCCCCTTTCCACACCTCTATACTGCCATGCCTCTTTGGGACGGACGCTTCCAGGAGGGCCCCGATGCCCTCGTTCTCAAACTCTCGGAATCCATCAGCTACGATCGCCGACTCTATCCCTTCGACATCCAGGGAAGCCAGGCGCACGCAAAGATGCTGGTGCGCCAGGGAATCATCCCCGCCGAGGACGGCGAGAAGATCCAGACGGGTCTGCTCCAGGTGCTCAAGGAACTGGACGACGGGATCTTCCCCTTCCGCACCGAGCTGGAAGACATCCACATGAATATTGAGAGCCGCCTCACCGAGCTCATCGGCCCCGCCGGCGCGCGCCTCCACACCGGACGTTCCCGCAACGACCAGATCGCCACGGACGAACGGCTCTATCTGCGCCACGCCACCGACCAGATCCTCTCGGAGCTGCGGCACTTCCAGAAGGCACTCTGGACTCTCGCAAACCAGAACCGGGATGCCATCATGCCCGGATTCACACACCTCCAGCACGCGCAGCCGATCCTCTTCGCACACCACCTGCTGGCATACCTGGAGATGACCCGCCGCGACTGCCAGCGCCTCGCCGACACCCGCCACCGCATCAACCGGCTGCCCCTGGGCGCCGGCGCACTGGCCGGCTCCACCCTGCCCCTGGACCGGAATTTCGTGGCAAAGGAGCTGGGCTTCGAGGAGGTCCTCCAGAACTCCATGGACGCCGTCGCCGACCGCGATACCAGCGTGGAATTCCTGTCCGATCTCTCCATCATCGCAATGCATCTCTCCCGCCTGGCCGAGGACATCATCCTCTGGTTCAGCCAGGAATTCGCCTTCATCGAAATCGGCGACGCCTTCACCACCGGCAGCAGCCTCATGCCCCAGAAGAAGAATCCCGATATGGCCGAGCTCACCCGCGGAAAGACCGGACGCGTCTACGGCGCCCTCATGGGGCTGCTGACCACCATGAAGGGCCTGCCCCTCACCTACAACCGGGATCTCCAGGAAGACAAAGAGGGCCTCTTCGACGCCATTGACACCGTGGAGCTGGTCCTCAAGACCCTCACCGCCATGATGGCGACCGTCAAGATCCGCCCCGCGCGCATGTTGCAGGCCGCCTCCGATCCCGCCCTCATGGCAACCGACCTGGCCGAGGCGCTGGTCCGCCAGGGGATCCCCTTCCGGGAAGCCCACCACCAGGTGGGGCGCTTCGTGGGCGCCTGCCAGGCGAAGGGCGTGGCATTGGACAAAGCGGGCCTGGAGATGATGCGGGAGTCCATCCCCACCGCCACCGAGCAATTTCTGAAGCTCTTCGATCCCGCACACAGCACCGCCGCCCGCGATCTGGTCGGCGGCACCGCGCCCCGGCAGGTCCGCGAACAACTCCAGCGCTGGCAGACCCTCCTGGAAGAGGCCCTCCAGCCCTAGAGAAAGCGACCCCCCTTCTTATTCACCCACACCGTCCGAAACACGACACCATGAAAGCACACGGCTCCCTCTGTCTGCTGTTCCTCCTCGGCCTCATGCTCCAGGCCGGCGACTTCCGTTGGGTCAAGGCACCCTACCAGTGGCACGCCGGCGGCGTAGTTGCCACAAAGATCGTCGACCTCCAGGGCGAGCCCTTCCGCATCCACTACTCCAGCCGCCGCAAAGCACCCATGAAGATCACGCTGGTGGATGCCTCCCAGGCCGCGCGCAAGAAGTCCCCCAAGACCGTGGTGGATTCCTCCCTGCTGGCGACCGCCGGCTATCGGGAATACTCCGGATACCAGCAGGCGTATCTCATCATTGAGGGCGATCCCCGCGGATGGGATATCTCCCTGGATCTTTATCTGGACTCCCTCCAGGAATGGCGACTCAAGACCGCCCTGGAAGACGAAGAAAAGGCCGTCTTCCGCAAACGCGGCTTCTGGACTGGCGAGGGCACCCAGACGGTCGCCTTTGAGCCCGGCGAGGCGCCCTGGCGCATCACCGCAGTAGGCTACAAGCCAGTCCCCATGAAGGTCACCGTGCAGGCTGCAGACGAAACTGTGCTCTTCCAGCGGACCACCCAGATCGCCGGCGGCGAATCCAGCGGATGGATCCACTCCACCAAGCCGGTCACCATCACCGTGGAAGCCGCGCCGGAACTCTCCTGGACCCTCGAGGCCGCCGTCGAAACCCGCAAGTAGTCCGGACGAATGGGTGACGCACCGAAAGATTTCAAGCTGGGTGGACTGGAGTTCCCCCGTCCCGAGCCCCAAACACCCCTCTCCGCCCCGCAGCTCGATGCCGTGGCGCGGCGTTCTGCCAGCGGCGGCGTCCTGGCGCTCTTCGGCTCCCTGGCGCTGCTATTCCTGCTATGGAGCGCCTGGTGCCTGGGATGGCTCTCCGCCACCCTGGCAAGCAATATCCTGGTGGTGGGCGCCCTCTCCCTCTCCGGCGGATACGTGATCCAGCTGGCGCGCTTCCACCGCGCCCTGGGGCTACCCAATATGCGGCTGGCGGGATACATCACCCTGGCGAGCTACTGGATTCTGGTGGCCGGAATCATATTCAAGGGAATCCTCCCCCTGGAAAGCCCCACCGGCGGACTCTTTTCCCTGCTCCTCGCGCTGGAGGCGCTCATCTTCTATCTCACCCTCCGGGAAGCGCAGCAGGACGCCCGCGCACTGACCCTAGCGGTCTCCTCCACACTCCTCCATCTCCTGGGATGGCTCCTGACTCTCGCCATCGTCCTGGAGGCAATCCTGAGATACATGGACCTCTCCGGCGTCGAGTTTCTGCAGGCACACTACTTCCCCTTCCCGCCCATCCTTTTCCTGGCACACGCCCTCCAAGACCATCTGGGCACCGCCACCACACTGGCACTGGCGGAGGCCGCAATCCTCCTGGCGGCACTCCTGCGCGTGCACTTCTACCACCAGGCGCTCCCGAATCGCCCCGCATGCTCCCTCCTGAATCCCGCCGCACGGACCGCCCTGGCGCTCTTCGTGGCCGCAGTCCTCTTCGTACAGGGCGTCTATCACCATATCCACAACCAGTGGCTGGACCGCCTTTCCGCCTGGGAGGCGCTAGCACCCGCCACTTCTGCAGACGAGGACCTGGCACAGGGGAGCCTCTCTCTCCGACAGAAGGACCTGGGGACCCTCCTGGTCTCCCTGGAAAACGAGCCACGGGAGAATGTCAGCACCGATGCGCCCTTCCTCTGGCAGAACTTCTACGCCACCGCGCAGGGCGGCGAATTCGTGCCGCTGGCGCAGTGGTTCCCGCCCGTGGAGGGCCCCGATGAAGAGGACGCACAGGCGCTGCGCCAGGAGCTGACCCTCCTGGAGCCCGCCCTGAAGACCCAGGAGGAACTCCTGGGTGCCCTGAACGAGACCCCCGACGCGCCACTAGCCCCCGGACTCTTCCTCCTGGAAGAATGGCGCTTCCTGGTCGCCATGGAATTGCGGGATGCCGACGGCGCCACAAATGCGCTGGCCGACTTCCTGACTCTCACCACACACCTCTACCAGCAGGACTCCCTCGCCCAAAAGGAGGCGGCATGCCGTTTCCTGGAACGCTGGGAAACCCTGGCACGCCGCGCAACGGCACTTTTGGACCACGCGTGGCTCCTGGAAAATGCCCAAAAGGCCAGTGAGCTCCTGAGCACAACGCCCCTCGCCAAGACCCTCCAGCAGGAGAGCCTCCGCGACCACGAGACCATCGCTACCGCCCTGGATGCCATGGGACACGGATTCTTCCTCGCCATGCCGCTGATCCCCATGCTCTCCGAAGCTGACGACCAGGTCCTCTGGCGGGATTTCCAAGAAGACTCTCCCGCCACCGGACGCATGCGCGGGGGCTTCCACGCACTCCTCCTCCATTTCCAGCAGCAGCGCTTCCAGAAGGACATCCTCCAGAAGGCCCAAGGCACTCTGGCACAGCTACAGGAGGACCTCCGGAACAACGCCAACGACACAGCCGCCCCGAAGGCGGACTGACCGCGGTCGGCTACATTGAGCAGACGACACTTCCGCACCTCCTTCCATACCTACACATACCATTATGCGCAACTGGCTTACGCACCTCATTCTACTCCCCCTCGCACTGGGCGCCTACGCGCAGACCACAAACGGCTACATCGCCGGCAAGAACGTGATCCTGCGCTCCCGTCCCGCGTCCTACTACGAGCGGCTGGCCGTCCTGAAGGAGGGCACCCCCGTGGAGATCGTCTCCCGGCAGGGCCAGGGCGATGGTCAGTGGATGGAGGTCCGCGTTCCCGAATCCGTCACCGTCACCGGATGGGTCCAGACCGACTGTCTGGACAGCGACGGAAAGGTGATCCACCCGCCCTGCCCCGTCTACACCGGCGCCGGACAGCTCTTCACCGCCTTCTACAATGCCAAGGAGGGCACCGTCCTGAAGGCCAGTAGCAGCGGCCGCAAAGATGGTCCCTGGATGGAGGTCGTCCTGCCCGCTGACGCCACCGCCTGGGTGAGCGGCGAATACGTCGCCCTCGGAAATCCGCCGCCACCTCCCGCGGAAGTCAAGCCCGTTGAAGAGCAGCCGACCGTGGCCGCCGCCACAGTAATCCCCGCCGACAAGAGTGCGGAGCTGGCGAAGCGCCAGGAGGAGTTGCGTCGTGGCGAAGAGGAGCTGGCCGGTCTGCAGAAGCAGGCGGAGGAGCTCAAGGCGCGTGCTGGTCGTCAGAGCGAGGAGGTCAGCCGCCTCCAGGAAGAGGCGAAGAAGTGGGAGACCGAGCGTGCCCAGACCCGCCAGCGCATCGAGGACGCCGCCCGCGAGCGGGAGCGCCTCCAGCAGGAGCAATCCGAGCTCCAGGCGCAGCTGGAAAAAGAGCTCACCCAGGCAAAAGAGAAGGCGCGCCTGGTGCAAGAGGACTCCGCCAAATGGGAGAGCGAGGCGCAGCTGGCCGGCGAGAAGCTCCTGGCACTCCAGCAGGAGGCGAAGCGCCGTGAGGATGTCTATCGCGCCGAAGCCGCGGCCATGGCCGCCGAGCAGAAGCGCTCCGAGGAGGCCGCCCTGGCCGCCCTGGAAAATGTGAAGAGTGCCCAGAAGGAGCAGGAGGCCGCACAGGCGAAGCAGCAGGAGCTCCTGCTGGCCATCGGATCCCTCCAGAAGGAAGTGGATTCCGCCGCCGACAAGACCCGGCAGCTCCGACAGGAACGGCAGGATCTCGAGGAGGCCGCCCGACAGGAATCCGAGCGACTGGAGGCCCTCCGACAAGAACAGCAGCGACTCGCAGACGAAAACCGCCAGCAGCTCGCCAAGGCCGAAGAGGCCCGCAAGGAGCGGGAACAGACCCAGGCCGAGCTGGATCGCCTCCAGAACGAGACCACCGAATTACAGTCCCGCCTGGACGCCGCACGGCAGCAGCTGGAAGAGCGCCAGCAGGCCGCCATAGAAGCCCAGAAGGAAGCCGAGCAGGCCGCCCTGGAGGCCCAGAAGGAGTCCGAAAAGCCCTCTGAGGAAGAGCAGAAGCTCTCTGCCGGACTGGACGCCATTCCCGTAGCCGCACCCGGCGAAACCACCCGCGTCTCCTTGAGTGGCATCGTGGTGCCCCTGGGCGCCAATGCCAACGCCGATACCTCCCATGCCCTCTGCAAGATAGAGAACGGCAAATATGTCCCCCTGGCATACCTGAAGGCGGACCGTTTCCCCCTCAAGGACTGGGAGTGCCAGGAGGTCACTGTCTCCGGACTCCAGGAGATCCGCCGCGGCTGGAGCCGACCGCTGGTCACCGTCAAGGGCATCGTCCTGAAATAGCCTCAAACACAAATCCATCATGAGAATCTTCGTTGCCGGCGGCGCCGGATACATCGGCAGCTGCACCACAGAATACCTCCTCGACCACGGACACCAGGTCACCGTCTTCGATGCCCTCCTCAACGGGCACCGCGACGCCGTGGATCCCCGCGCCGATTTCATCCAGGGGAATCTCTGCGATCTGGAGGCTCTCCAGCGCGCCATGGACAAGGCGCAACCCGAGGGCGTCATCCACTTCGCCGCCTTCATCGAGGTAGGCGAGTCCATGAAGGATCCCCTGAAGTATTTCCACAACAACGTGGGCAACGCCATCAACCTGGCGCAGGCCGCCTGTGACCACGGTGTGCGGAAGGTGGTCTTCTCCTCCACCGCAGCCGTCTACGGCATGGCCGAGCACATGCCCATCTCCGAAGAGGAGCCCAAGGCGCCCATCAATCCCTACGGTGAATCCAAGCTGATGTTCGAGAAGGTCCTCTCCTGGACCAACCAGCTCAAGGGCCTCAAATACACCGCACTGCGGTACTTCAATGCCGCCGGCGCCACCGCCCTCCACGGCGAAGACCACCACCCCGAGACGCACCTCATCCCCCTCATCATCCAGGCGGCAAAGGGCGAACGGAAGTCCATCTCCATCTTCGGCGAAGACTACGATACCCCCGACGGCACCTGCGTGCGTGACTACATCCATGTGCTGGATCTGGCGCAGGCACACCTGCTGGCCCTGCAGTCCGACTACTGCGGCGCCCTGAATCTGGGCACCGGCGGCGGGAGCTCCGTCCGCGAGGTCATCGACACCGTCCGGAAGATCGCCGGACACGACTTCCCCGTGGAAGTCGCCGCCCGGCGTCCCGGAGACCCCGCGCGACTCATCGCCGACTCCACCGCCGCCAAGCGCATCCTCGGCTGGAAGCCCCAATACCAGGATCTGGAGACCATCGTGCGCTCCGCCTGGGAATGGCGCGAAAAGCACCCCCGGGGCTACGACGACCAGAAGTAGCCGCCACCCTCCCCACACATGCTCCGGCGCACCGCCATCCTCTTCCTGCGGGCACTCTGCCTGGTCCTGGCGGCATTCCTGCTGCACAGGCTCCTGGTCCAGCAGGATAGAGGACTGCTGGAGAGCTTCCTCCAGGCCGTTGCCTCACTCCCCGGAATCGCCGCACTGGCACTCTACCTCTTCGTGCAATTCCTGGGCGCCTGGCGCTGGCAAATCCTCCTGCAACCGCCAAAGCTGGAGCTGCCCTTCCTGCAGGCATTCCGCCTGACCATGGGCGGGAACTTCTTCAGCCTCGTCATCCCCGGCGGAGTCTCCGGTGACATCGTGAAGGTCGGCGCCGCCACCTGCGCCCATCCCGGAAAGGCCCCGGAACTGGCGCTTGTCGATCTCCTGGACCGCGCCATCGGATTGGCGGGACTCTTCCTGGCCGGCGTCTGCACACTGGCACTCCTCCTGGCTACCGGCGAACTGGCCGCCCTCCCCCGGCAGGCCGCGCTGGCAGCCGCACTGCTCCTCGTCGGCGGACTCGCCGGAATCGCATTCCTGGTCCTCCTGGCACTCTGGTTCCTGAAACACGCCAGGACGGCCCGCGACTCCGAGACGCCATCCGCGGGCTTTCTCCGCCGGACGCTCCGGCGGCTCACCCAGGCGCTGTCCCTCTACCGGGATGCCCCTGGCGCCCTGGCGAAGGCGCTTCTCATCTCCTTCCTCATCCACGGTCTACTGGGCCTGGAGCTCTTCTGCCTGGGGAGCGCCCTCCCCGACTGCAAAACGGCAGTGCTCCCCTGCTTCCTCGTCGCGCAACTGGCAAACGCCACCGCAATCCTCCCCCTCACCCCCGGAGGACTCGGCGTGCGCGACACCGTGGCACAACGATTCCTACTGGCCTTCGGGACGGCCTCCGGAGACGCCACGCTCATACCCCTTTTCCATACCATCGTCCTGACCCTGTGGGGACTCCTCGGCGCCGTGCTCTACCTGATCACACCGCCCCCGAAACCCGCCACACGGTCGGAAGAAACCCTCAACCCATAAAAAAAACGCATCCCATGAAACACACGGTCATCAAATCCGCCCTCGCCTGCCGGGACTTCGGCACCACTCTCACCGTCGCCGGATGGGTCCGCACCCGCCGCGACTCCAAGGGCGGCTTCTCCTTCGTGGAGATCAACGACGGCTCCTCCTTCGCGAACCTCCAGGTTGTGGCCCCAAAGAGCCTCCCCAACTACGACGACGAGGTCCTGAAGCTCTATCCCGGCTGCGCGGTGCTGGTCACCGGCAAGCTCACCGAGAGCCCCGCCGCCGGCCAGGCCGTGGAGCTCCATGCGGACACCCTGCAGGTCCTGGGCACCTGCGATCCCCTGAAGTACCCCCTCAGCAAGGGGCGCATCTCCTTCGAGAAGCTCCGCGAAGTGGCGCACCTGCGCCCCCGCACCAATACCTTCGGCTGCGTCGCACGAATCCGAAACTGCCTCGCCATGGCGACCCATCGCTTCTTCCAGGGACGCGGATTCTACTACTTCAACGCCCCTATCCTCACCGCCAGTGACTGCGAGGGCGCAGGAGAGATGTTCCAGGTCACGACGCTCGACCTGGAGAAGCTCCCCCGGAATCCCGAGACCGGAAAGGTCGATATGCAGCAGGACTTCTTCGGAAAGGCCGTGAACCTCACTGTCTCCGGACAGCTGGAGGCCGAGACCCACGCCTGCGCCCTGGGAAGCGTCTATACCTTCGGACCCACCTTCCGCGCCGAAAAGTCCAACACCACCCGACACCTCTCCGAATTCTGGATGATCGAGCCCGAGATCGCCTTCGCCGACCTCCAGGACAATGCCGATGTAGCCGAGGACTACCTCCGCGCACTCTTCACCGCCGTGGTCCAGGAGTGCCCCGAGGACCTGAAGTTCTGCGATCAGCGCATCGAGAAGGGCCTCTGGGACCGCCTCAACCGCCTGGCCACCGCAAAGTTCGCCCGCATCACCTACGATGAGGCCATCAAGCTGCTGGAGAAGAATGCCGATGCCTTCGAGTTCAAGCCCTATTGGGGCGCCGATCTCCAGAGCGAACACGAACGCTATCTTGCCGAAAAGATCTTCGACGGCCCCGTCACCGTCATGAACTACCCCAAGGAAATCAAGGCCTTCTATATGCGGCAGAACGACGACGGAAAAACCGTCGCCGCCATGGATGTGCTGCTGCCCGAGGTGGGCGAAATCATCGGCGGCAGCCAGCGCGAAGAGCGCCTGGATGTCCTGGAAGCCCGCATCCGCGAGCTGGGCATGGATCCCGCCACCTACTGGTGGTATCTAGATCTGCGCCGCTTCGGCACCGTGCCCCACTCCGGCTTCGGTCTGGGCTTCGAGCGAATGGTCCGCTTCTGCACCGGCATGGCAAATATCCGCGATGTCATCCCGTTCCCCCGCGCTCCCCGCGAAATCGAATTCTAAAAAATACACCACATGACACGTAAGGCACTCCTCCTGCTAGCACCGCTGGTCACCCTGCTTATCTTGGGTGGCGGATACTACTGGGTCCGACTCCACCAGGAGCCCCCCACACCACAGGAGGAGAATGCCGTGCCTGTCCCCAATCCAGGCGCCCCCACCGGCGCCTGGACCCCCGACGGATATCTCGCCGGACAGTATGGTGCGCCCGCTGACGCCCCGCAGGAGGACGCCAGCGGCCTCCCGGAGGCCACGACATTAGAAGACGCCCCGGAGCCCGAGGACCTCGTGGACGACCGGATTCCCTCCGACCAGGAGCTCCTCCAGGCCGCCGAGACGCTGACCGAAAGCACCCTGCTGCGCGCACTGCTCTCCCAGGAGGGCTTCCTCCGATATCTGGCACTGGCCATCGATGCCGTCTCCCAGGGAGAGCTCCCGAAGCCCCCACCAGGATTCCCCAATACCCTCGCGCCCTTCCGCGCCACCCGAAATGCGCAGGGATGGCTCGCTGCCACCCCCGCCACCCAGCAGCGACTCGCGCCATGGGTGAATGCCATCGCCGCAATCCCCGCCGAGTCCATAGCGAAGTGGCTCCTGCTGGCCACCCCGAAGCTCCAGGAACTCCTCCGCGAAGCCGGAGACTCACAGGCCGATGACTTCCCGCAACGCCTGGACGCCGCACTCCGACATCTGGCGTCCATCCCCGAATTCGATTTCGATCCAGAATTGATCCCCTCCGGACGACCCGGCCTCTACGACTACAAGGACCCCGTCTTCCAAAATCTCTCCCTCGCCCAAAAGGCCCTCGTCAGAACCGGCCCCCAAAACTGCACGAGACTCCGCATCCTCTGCGAGGAAATCCTCAAACTCCTGCCGTAAACGCCCAACTGACCGAACACGACAATTCCAAGAGCAACAAAAAAAAGGCATCCCGAACCAAAACTCGGGATGCCTTTTCGCATTTCTAGCACAGATGCGTATCAGGATTCGCCGGACTCCTCGTCCGATTTCTCCACTGGCTTGTCGTCAGCGGCAGCAGAAGGGGACTCCTCGCGACGACGGGTCACGGAAAAGGGCAACCCCTGCACCTTCAATGACTGGCGCAGAAAGACATTGAAGGCGGTCGTCAGGCTCATGCCTAGACTCCCAAACAACTCCTCCGCATCCTTCTTCAACTCCATCTCCAGACGGATGCTCAAATTGGTGGACTTCGGTTTCGTCATGCCGTCTAATATAGACAACTACACCCAGAACACACCAGAATTCTAAGAAATTTTCGGCAGGAACAGCTATTCTGCATTGCATTGCACGAAAATTTCCGTGCAAAATGCGAAAACTCCCGAGAAGCGGGGTATATTCTCTTCCGTTTTCCAAAAGTTGACTATTTGATCCGTGAGTTCATGAACCGCAACCGTGCCGCAGTGCCGGGAGGAATGTAGAATGCTGAATCTTCTGGAAGAGGGTTTCAATCTGGGTCTGGGCGTGGCCTCCGTGGCCTGCTCCAAGGTGGATGATCTGGTGAAGGACACCCTGGAAAAGGTGGGCGTGAAGCCCGGCGAGAAGGAGGACCTGAAGGCGAAGCTGGTGGAAGAAGGAAAGGCGGCCCGCGAAAAGCTCTCCCAGTCCTTCAAGGAACACAGCGAAAAGCTGGGCGAATACATGCCCCTCTCCGCAAAGCTGGACAAGATCCTGGAGAAGCTCGACAAGCTTGAGGCCGAGATCGCCGCCCTCAAGGCCGAGAAGTAACCACAACACACATCCGAATTTTCCCAAAGGACGTCTCACCGCTACCCGATGAGGCGTCTTTCTTTTTTTGGGAATCATATCCCGCTAGTGTCCCAAGAAAATGAGGTGTAATCCTTTTTTTATCCCCTGTCATGAAGAAAGGATGCCTAGGAGGAAACCAGATTGATCGCTAGACAAGTGAAGGCTCCGGCAAGTCATCAAGACTCTCTATGACAAATCGGCGCGCGAAGAATGAGGAAGGAGGGCATATCACTCAGGCCAGGGGTGTTGGAATCGCATTACCTTATGCGCCGTTCCCGCAAAATCCCCGAATTTCCTTTTGTCCCATGCTACAAGACCTTGATCCCGTTCGCGAAGCCGCCTTCTTCCGCATCTTCCAGGAATTCTACGACCTGGAGAAGGATGTCGGGAAGCAGCACGACATGTCGAACTACGACTTGTCGCGGCTGATTCCCTTGGCGGAGGCGGCGGGTCATCCGGAGGAATCGTTGAAGCTGGTGCACGTCGCGGGAACGAAGGGCAAGGGGACGACTTCGTATCTGACAGGCGCGCTAATCACGGCATCGGGGCATTCCTGCGGCGTCTTTTCCAGTCCGCACCTGGACACGGTGCGGGAGCGCTTCCAGTGGAATGGGCGGCTTGCCACCTACGAGGAGCTGGAATCCTTGGCGATTCCATTGTGCCAGAGGGTTCGGGAAGCGGGATTGCATCCCTCGCTCTTTGAGCTCTTCACAGTGCTCGCCTTGCAATATTTCCGCAAGATGGGCGCCGAATACGCGGTGCTGGAGACCGGGATTGGCGGTCGAGTGGACTCCACGAACTATCCGCGCAAAAAGGAGCTAGCCATCATCACACCCTTGAGCTACGACCATATGGCGCTGTTGGGAAACGACATCCGTCAAATTGCGGCGGAGAAGGCGGGGATTCTGCGAGAAGGGACCCCGATCTTGCTGGCGAAACAACCATACTCCCAGGCGGAAGAGGTCGTCCGCGAAACCGCAGCGCGCCTCCACGCGCCCCTGCATCGACCATTGTCCCCGAAGGAGTGTCCCCTGGATTGGCTACAATTGTCCTCCACGCCGCCCTATCTCAAGGAGAACTTCTGCGTCGCCTGGACGGCCGTGGGGCTCCTGGGGCTCTCGCCGAAGCAGGAGGCCTTCCGCCCCCCACGCCTCCGCGCACGCTTTGAACGCATCCGCGAAAATCCGCCGGTGATTCTGGATGCCGCCCACAATGGCGACAGTGCCCGACGTCTAAGGGAGGCGCTGGAGAGTTGCTATCCGGGCGTCTCCTTCCACTGCGTACTGGGGAGCGTCCCGGGCAAGGATGTCCGTGGCATTGTGGAGGGTCTGAAGGGCTTGCGGGGGGACTTTATCCTGACCAGCCCACACACGCCCCGCGGTAGCGCGCTGCCGCAGCTGGAGGCCGCTGCCCGAGAGACGGGTCTTCCTGTGCGGGAGATCATCCCCGATCTGGAAAGCCCCGCGCAACTCCCCCAGGACGAGCCGCTCCTCTTCACGGGGTCCTTCTTCACCGCACTCATCGGCGAACAATTCTTCGCCGGCGAAGAACGCAAAGGCGGCAATATCAACCAATAGCCTGCTGCACCTGCAGGACGCGGCGCTGGATGCGGCCCTTGAAGGCGCCCACCATGGCAACCATAACGAGGAAGGCCACGGGGATCACCCAGTATACCGCGTTGACGCCCAAAATCGGCGCCACAAAACACGCCCCAAGATGTCCCAGTCCAGAGCCAATGGAGCGCACCGCCTGGGCATACCCGAACATGGCGCCACGATTCTCGGGGAGAGTGACCTTCGCAATCCAGGCGGTGCAGACGGGCTCCATGCCACCGCCGCAGAATATCATGACAAAGCGCAGGGGGATCATTGCGACTACCGCCCAGGTCGTCGCCTGCCCCATGCCAAAGAGGGAGACACGGGGGGTGAAGGGCACAACGAAGGGCAGCGCCGCCATAACCAGCACCGCCAGCGCCGCGCCAAGTCCCATCAGCGTCGCCATCCGCGCCGCATGGCGGTCGATGTAGCGCGCCAGCAAGAATCCGGCCGTCACCGCACCCAAGGCGCCAGCGCCCATGATCCATCCGGTGTAGAGTTCGCGTCCTGGATACCCCACGCCGCCGTTGAGCAGTTCCACATAGAGGGCGATCTGGGACTGGTCCATGAGGCGTCCCAGAGAGCAGCATCCGTAGATCAACAACACGGGGAGTGCGGGGAGAACCACCACGGCCCAGGTCGTGCGAAATGCCGTGGCCTTTGCCGCCTTCTGGACCGCACTGCCCACCGCCTTCCGGAGGGGCGTGAAGTCCTCGCGGACAAACAGGAGCACCAGAAGTGTGGTGATCATAAGCAGTCCGCAGGAGATATGGAAGGAGTTCCGAAATCCGAAGCGTCCCGCCAGCACTCCCCCCAAAAGCAATCCGGTCATATCCCCGGAGTAGACGGAGCTGGAGAGGATTCCCAGGGCGTATCCCTGCCGCTTTTGCGGCGTGCAACAGGCCACCAGAGTGGTGGAGGCGGCGATGGTGCCCGTGAAGCACCCCTGGAGGAAACGCAGAGCCAAGAACTGCCAGACCTCCTGGCAGAGCCCCATGCATCCTAACACTACGGCACCCATGCCCGCGGCACGCAAGACCATCCGCTTGCGACCAAAACGATCCGCCAGCATTCCCCAGATAGGCGCCATGATGGCGAAGGCCAGCTGCGTCAACAAAGAGGAGAGTCCCGCATAGAGCCTCACCCGGGATTCGCTGGCGCCCTCCGAGAGTTCCCGCAGAAAATAGGGCGCGAAGGGCACGGACATGGAGAATCCGCACAGCGAGACGAACTGAGAGAACCACAGCACCGTCAGGTTTCTACGCCAGTAGGGCTGTCCGTCCTGGTGTCCTGTCTCTCCGACTCCCGCGAATTCCTCCATGATATCTCAGATCCTCCAAAAACCTCGCTACGCGCCTAATAGAAATAGGAGAGGCGCACTCCCGCCAGCGCGGTGGCCGCGGAGTTGAAAGCGTCCTCGCGGGCGGCCTCCCGCGCCCGCCGATCCGGATGGAAGAGGATCTCCGCGTAGGGAGTCACCGACCAGCCGTGTCCCAAATCCCAGGGAAGGGCGCTGCGCCACATCAGGGTGTACAGCGCATTTCCGGCATTCTCGGAAGCGGTCATGCGGCGCATGCGGCCGCTGTCGCCCCAGAAAAGCACTAGGGCATTCTCCCACTGGAGTGCGCCCTCCCCCGCCAAAGAAAGATGGCATGCCGCCTCCGTGGCAACGAAGGTCTCGTTCTTGCCATAGTTATGCTCCAGGGTGACTCCACCCGTCACCACAAACCGGCCACTCCGCCAAATCTCCTCCAGATTCAATCCCACGGAAAGAGAGCCGGAGTTCTCCCCAGAGTGACCAGGATAGGTATTATAGGTCCAGCAAATGTCCACGGAGACGGGTCCAAAAGAACCGGTTTCCCGGAAGGGCATGGAGTATCCCAGATAAAGCCGGCTATCCTGGAAGTGCCGACGACGACCCGCCTTGCCCGAAAAGTCGTAGGTGGAGCGAATCCCCACATACATGCCGCCCTCCATGAACTCCGCCTGCATGCCCAATACCGGCGAGGAATTCTCACACCAGCCATCCCGAATGTATCCCGAAGAAAACCCGCCCCCTAAAGACAAATGCGGATCAAACTCCGCATCCATCGGCACAACTACCGACGCAGGCGCGGGAGAGGGAGACGGCGCGGGCTTCGGAACCGGAATGGACTGCCCTAACACCGGATTCAAAAAGATCTGGCGCGCTTCCCGAGATTGCCCAAAGCACATCCCCGCAAACAACAAAAGACCAAAAACGGAAAGAAGCAGACGACGCATGGAAGAAAACTCCTCGGATTCGACGCTGACGACACAAAAAAGGAAAACAAGACTCGGACAGCACAACAGCACCGCCCTCCCCCCAAGCCCCCATAGAAAAAGGGAATCGCTTGTAATGTAATCGGAACCGCACTCACCGGTTGCGCCCGAAGAAAGTCCCCTTCCGGGATGATATATTAGGAGCATTACACAAAAGCGCACCCGGAAAAATCCCGCCGTGCGCACGCCGATCTTTTTCCCGTCGTATCCGCCTTGTAGTCTTCTTCACCGTGTCGCCTCACCCCCAAACCGCCATGAAACTCCTCCGTACACCGACAATGCGTCGCATGCCCACCTACCTGCATCGACTGATGCGCATGCAGATTGCGGGGGAAGAGTGGGTCTCCTGTGCGGATTTGGCGGCCTACATGAACATTCCGCACATTTTAGTGCGCAAGGATGTGGCCATGACGGGTTTGCGTGGCAATCGCCGCCATGGTTTCCGCGTCAACGAGCTCATTGACGCAATTCTGCGTTTTGTGGGCTGGGACAAGCCCTCCACGGCGGCGCTAGTGGGCGCGGGGGCCCTGGGGACGGCGCTTTTGGGCTTCACGGATTTCCAGGCATACCACTTCCGGATCACCTCGGTCTTTGACTCGGATCCCGCGAAGATCGGCCACCTGGTCCACGGTTTCCGGATCCACGACATCGCGGAGATCCGGACGCGCCTCAAGGCGGATCCCCCGAAGGTGGGAATCCTGTGCGTCCCCGCAGTGGGCGCCCAATTGACCTGCGACATCCTGGTCTCCCTGGGCATCAAATATCTCTGGAACTTCGCCAACGTCTGCCTGCAGGTCCCGCCGGGCGTCATCGTCCAGCGCGAGGTGATTGCCGGCGGCCTGGCGGTGCTCTCCGCCAAGATCAAGCAGACCGAGCGCGGCACCGAAGACACTCCCCAGGAGGAGGAGTAGCCTGGAGACCATATAAATCTCAGGGGATGCCTCCCGGAACGGGGTCCGGGAATTGCAAATTGACATCCGTAATGCTCGGTATAGGAATTCCCGTAGAAAAAGCGAGC
>CAVGTF010000002.1:0-56599 GCA_963632245.1 Anaerovoracaceae bacterium | reverse complement strand
CTGGGGTTCTTTCTTTGTGAGGGGGGGGGCTGACTTGATGCATTCGAGTTTTTGCGGGCTGAGTGGTGCGCGGCGTGGGAATTCGTATTATGGTACGCGCATTGCCGGCAAGATATGATGCCAGGCCCCTATGCTTTTTCCTGACTTGAAGCAGTTTTCCCTGTAAGATTCCGCCGTGTCGGCGTTGTTTTCGGAGGAGGATCTCCGGATCTCTAGCCAGTCACGCGACGCACTCTTTTTCCCTGATTTGTCTAACGATGGCTCCTCTCGGAGTCCGTTTGCAAGCACCCGGGGAATCCCCTCTTCCCCTCCCCTTTTGTTCCTTCCGTGAAGAATCCGCATCTATCCCGCACCTCGTTGCTTGGCTGGCCCGGCATCTGCGCCCTGCTGGTATTGTTCCTGGATCAGCTGACGAAATACGTCGTCTGCCGTGTCTGGCCGGTGCCGGGCGCAGGGGAATTCGTGATCATCCCGGGATTCTTCAAGCTGGTGCACTGGCGGAACACGGGCGCGGCCTGGGGGATGCTGGAGGGCCGCAGCTGGCTCCTGGGGATCTTCTCTTTGATGGTAGCGGCGGCATTGGTCCTCTTCTGGCGACGCGTGGTGGAAAAGGACTCCTTCTACGCCATCCCCTGCGGCGTCCTGCTGGGCGGCGTCCTAGGGAACATGATCGACCGGCTCTTCTTCCCGAAGGGCGTCGTCGACTTCCTGCGCTTCGAATTCTGGCCTGCCTTCAATGTGGCGGACAGCGCGATCTGTCTCTCCGTCTGCTTCTTGGCGGGATACGAGCTCTACCGTAGCTGGCGGGATCACGGAAAGGCTCCCCGCGGGGAAGACTGACGAGCATGGGGGACGCCATCGTCATTCTGGGCCCCACCTGCTCCGGAAAGAGCGCGGTGGGTGCCCAGCTTGCGCAGCGCCTGTCGGGAGAGGTTGTCTCCTTCGACTCCATGCAGGTCTATCGGGACCTGCCCATTGGCACTGCGCAGCCCACCCCGGAGGAGCTCTCCCTAGCACCACACCACCTGGTGGGCTTCCTGCCGCTGGAGGCACCCTGGAATGTGAATCTCTTCCTGCCAAAAGCGCAGGAGCTCCTGGACGACCTATCCGCGCGCAAGCGCGCTGCAGTATTCGTGGGGGGCACGGGTCTGTATGCGCGAGCGCTGGTCTACGGCTTCTCCCTCATGCCCGGCGATCCGGAGCTCTCGGAGCGCCTCCGCCAGGAGGCTGAGACACCGGAGGGCCTCCAGGCGCTGCGGGAGGAGCTCAAGCGCACGGGGAATCCCCCCGTGGATCTCCTCCAGAATCCCCGGCATCTCCTGCGCGCCGTGGAGGTCCTGCGGCTCACCGGCACCCCGCCCTGGCTCCTGAAAAAGCGCCACGAGTGGCCCAAGGAGGGCTTCCGGCAATTCTGCCTCCTGCCCGATTTTCCGGCATTAAAAGAGCGCATCCGTCTCCGAACTGCGGGGATGCTCTCTAGCGGATGGATTGAGGAGTGCGAGCGGGCGCTGTCCCTGGGGCTGGAGAGCGCGCCCACCGCCTGGCAGGCGTTGGGCTATCGCGACATCGCCGCCTGGCTGAAAGCGGGCCGTCCGGGGGAACGCGCCGCACTCCAGGAGACCCTGACGAACCGCACCATCCAGTATGCCCGCCGGCAACTCACCTGGTTCCGGCACCAACACCCCGGCGCCGAATTCCTAGCCATCGAAGAATTTTGCGGGAATACCGCTGATATCCTGGCGGGGGAGATCCTCCGCCGAATGCAAGCGCCCCCGCCGAGTCGTCCCAACCCAGAAGAAAGCGCACAAGCGTAAAAAGCCATGTCTCTCATTGTCATCACCGGTGGCATTGGCGCCGGTAAGAGCACCGTCCTCAAATGCCTGGAAAAGCTGGGGGCCAAGTGCGTGGACACCGATGTGCTTGCCCACCAGCTCTATGAGCCCGGCACGCCGCTTCTGGCGGAGATCCTGGAGCACTTCGGAGACGACCTGAAGAAGGAAGACGGCTCCCTGGACCGCCGGTTGCTGGGCCGGAAGATCTTCGCGGATCCCCGGGAGCGCCAGTGGCTGGAGCAGCGCATGCATCCCGCCATCCGCGAGAGCCTGGGCCTCCAGGAGAAGGCCGCCGAGCCCCAGCCGCTCTTCGCCGCCATCCCCCTCTGGTTCGAAAGCGGATGGTATCGCGTGCGGCCCGCACAGGCGGTGGTGGCGGTCTGCTGCCCCCCCGAAATCCAGTGGCACCGCCTCCTCCAGCGCGGATGGACTCCCACGGAGATCCGTCATCGCCTGGACGCACAACTCCCCATGGAGGAAAAGCGTCGCCGCGCCGATGTGGTCATCGATACCACCGGCTCCCTGGACGAACTCCAGGACAAGTGCTCACGGCTTCTCCTGCGCTGGCTCCCCTAGCGCCACACGACAGCTTTCCATATCACAACCAACACACACAAATCCCCCTCATGGCCAATCCCGAAGAAAACCCCAACGACGAGACGAAGAGCTATACCTTCTCCCCGCAGGATTCCTCGCCCGATGACGACCAGGAACAGCACACCCCGGACAAGGACGGACACGATGACTTCGCTTCCTCCGCCGAGACGCCACTCTTCAGCTCCCTGATCCCAAACCTGGGAACAGGACTGGTCACTCTCTCCAAGCCCGGCACCACCGCCGCCGCAGTCACCCTGCCCCCGCCACGGCGCAGCCCCACCAAGGCCGAAAAGAAACGCATCCCCGATACCCCCAAGAAAGCCCGGGAACAGGGAAACGGAAACAACGGCAATGGGCCACAGGCGCCCGCCGCACAGCCCCGCAAACAGAAGCCCTTCCCGAAGCCCCAGGGCCAGAAGGGCCGTTTTGTGCGTGACGACGCGGCCATCCCCGGCGAACTGCTGGCGGATTTTCCGGAAGACGAGGTAATCCAGCCCGCCTATGTGGACAAGGAGCCCGAGAAGGCCGCCGAGCGCCCGCGCCTCTGCCGTCCGCACCTGCTGGGCACCGACACCGAAATCCTCGTCACCCTCGCCGAACAGCTGGGCATCGCCCTCAAGGACTACCCCACCGCCGGCGATCTGGTGGACCGCATCATCGAGGTCAATGCCCTCCGCGACTGCTCCGCCGAACAAACCACCTACGGTGAGGGCGTCCTGGAAATCAGCCGCGACGGCTATGGGCATCTGCGCGCCGCCGAGCTCAACTACCAGGAGTCCCCCGAGGACATCTACCTCACGCCCATCTACGTGAAGCGCTACGGTCTCCGGGTGGGCGACTGCGTGCTGGGAGCCATCCGGCGCCCCCGGGAGAATGATCCCCGCTGCGCAATGGTCCAGATCCTGGCAGTCAATGGCGTCCCGCTCTCCCAGCGACACGGGCTGCACTCCTTCGAGACCCTCACGCCCTTCTATCCCACACAGCGGCTCCTCATGGAGCGCGGAAAGGACGAGCTCTCCATGCGCGTCACCGATCTGGTCACGCCCATCGGACGCGGTCAGCGCGGACTCATCGTGGCGCAGCCCCGCACCGGAAAGACCATCATCCTCCAAAAGCTGGCGAATTCCATCCTGGAGAACAACGACGATATCACTCTCATCGTCCTGCTCATCGACGAACGCCCCGAGGAGGTCACCGACATGAAACGCCTAGTAGACGCCGAGGTGGTCGCCTCCACCTTCGACGAGCCCCCCGAACACCACGCCGCCCTCTGCGACCTGGTCTCCGAACGCGCCAAGCGTCTGGTGGAGAATGGCAAGCACGTGGTCATCCTCCTGGACTCCATCACCCGACTGGCACGCGCCTACAATACCCTGGCACCCAAATCCGGACGAATCCTCTCCGGCGGACTGGACGCCAACGCCCTCCATAAGCCGAAGCGCTTCTTCGGCTCCGCCCGAAACATCGAGGGCGGCGGCTCTCTCACAATCCTGGCAACCGCGCTCATCGATACCGGCAGCCGCATGGACGAGCTCATCTTCGAGGAGTTCAAGGGCACCGGCAACATGGAGCTGCACCTGGATCGACAGATGGCCGACCGCCGCGTCTTCCCCGCCATCGACATCACCAAATCCGGCACCCGCCGCGAGGAACTCCTGGTGGATCCCGCCGAGCTGGAGATCATGTGGCAGCTGCGAAAGGGCCTCTGCTCCATCGGAGACCCCGCAAATGCCATGGAACGCCTCATCCTCAATCTGCGCAAATACAACACCAATACCGAATTCCTGCTGGCAATCCGCCAGCGCAGCGCACGGAACCAGGGCGAATAAATACCCCTCATACACGCCTCACAGGGAAAATCCGGCATGCCACGCGGTTGCAAATTCGCTTGACCGCTTAAATTACGCCCCGTTTTCCCAGAAGAACAGCACCCCTTCCCTAGCAAGAACAAGGAGAACAAAAGAACCTATGGCTGGTGACACCATCAAATGCCCGCACTGCGAATGCAAGGTGCGGCTTTCCGAAGTGGAAAAGGAAGACGGCTTCTGCCCCGAATGCGGACAGCTGGTCATGGCCTCCTCCCTCCAGAATGACTTCGATAACGACATCGACGACGAAGAAAACATGGATCTCGATGGCGAATACGAAAGCGAGGACACCTGGGACGACGAGGAGGAAGAGCGCGACATCCTGGAAGAGCTCAACGAGGACGACGACGCCCTCGACGAGAATGGCATGCCCCGCAAGCGCCGCCGCGGCGGTGCCCGCGGCTTCAGCGCCCCCAAGAGCAATCCCTCCGGCAAGAAGGGCCGCAAGAAGGCATAGCCACACTCCGCACCGTTCCTCCTCCACCACCACATGGCCGAAGACCCAAACAGCACCCCGCTCCTGGACATGCCAGAGATGCCCGCACCCCTGGATGGCGCCGTCTACGATGAAGACGCCATCCAGAGCGTGGACCCGGTGACGCACATGCGCCACCGCCCCGGCATGTACATCGGCGCACTGGGAAACGGCGACCACACCGACGACGGCGTCTACGTTCTCTTCAAAGAGGTGGTAGACAACTGCATTGACGAATTCCTCATGGGCATGGGGCGCCGCGTGGTGGTGGCGCTCTCCCCCGACAAGCTCCTCTCCGTCCGCGACTTCGGACGCGGCATCCCCCAGGGGAAGCTGGAGGACTGCGTCTCCAAGATCAACACCGGCGGAAAGTTCAAGCTCGGCAAGGACGGCCAGCCCATGGCCTTCTCGGCCTCCATCGGCATGAACGGCGTGGGCCTGAAGGCGGTGAACTTCCTATCGGAGACCTTCGAGGCCATCAGCTACCGCGACGGAAAGATGTCACGGGTCCTCTTCCACGAGGGCCATTTGGCGGAGAAGCAGGAGAACCTCCCGACCACCGAATCCAACGGCACCTACATCGCCTTCCGTCCCTCCACAGAGGTCTTCGGCGAATTCCATTTCGAGACCAAATTCCTGGAACGCCGGCTGTTGCACTACGCCTGGCTGAATCCGGGGCTCTCCCTGGAGTTCAACGGAAAGAAGTTCTACTCCCGGCGGGGACTGTTGGATCTGCTGGAGAGCAAGATGGAGGCGGAGCCCCTCTACCAGATTATCCACCACCGAACCGACAAGCTGGAATTCGCATTCTGCCATACCGGCTCCGCCAACGAGAACTACTACTCCTTCGCAAATACGCAGTTCACCAATGACGGCGGAACCCACCTGGCCGCCTTCAAGGAAGGCGTAGTGAAGGCGATCAACGAGCTGGCCCCTAAGGACAAGCAGTTCGATCCCGACGATGTCCGCGGCGGTCTCTTCGGCGCCATCGCCATTCGTCTCCAGAACCCGGTCTTCGAATCCCAGACCAAGCACAAGCTCTACAATCCGGAGATCCGCGCGGGGCTGGTGGCCGACATCAAGGCGGCGATCGTCCAGTTCCTCTACAAAAATCCGGAGGTCAAGGAGGCGATCTTCGAGAAGATCTCCCGAAACGAATCCCTCCGCAAACAGATCCAGAATATCCGGAAGGGCGCCAAGGAGCTCGCCTCCAAGAGCACCCTGAAGATCCCCAAGCTGCGGGACTGCAAGTTCCATCTCAACGAGACCGACTCCCGCCGCAAGCCCGAGGACAAGGAACACTGCCAGAACTCCATGATCTTCCTCACCGAGGGAGACTCCGCTGCGGGGAGCATCATGCAGACCCGCGACGCACAGTATCAGGCGGTCTTCGCCCTGAAAGGGAAGGTCCTCAATTGCGTCAACGCCACCCGCGAAATCCTCTACTCCAACGAGGAGCTCTATGGCGTCATGCGCGCCCTGGGCACCGAGGATACCATGGAGGACCTCCGATACGCAAAGGTGGTCATCGCCACCGATGCCGATCCCGATGGATACCACATCCGGAATCTCCTCATCATCTTCTTCCTGAAATTCTTCCCGCAGCTTCTCTCCGCAGAACACCTCTATATCCTGGACACGCCCCTCTTCAGCGTCCGCTCGAAATCCAAGAAGCCCGTATACTGCTACTCCGAACAAGAGCGAGACGCCGCCGTCAAGACCATGGGACGCGATGTGGAGATCACGCGCTTCAAGGGTCTCGGCGAAATCAGCCCCGGGGAATTCGGACAGTTCATCCGCGGGACAACCATGCGGCTCCAGCTGGTCACCGTCGACAACGCCCGAAAGCTGGATAGCTTCGTGGATTTCCTCATGGGCACCAAAAACACCACCGCCCGCATCAACTACATCCTCGACCGACTCATCTAACCGGTCAAACTCCATATCACCCCCATGCCGGAACGCTTGCCACAGGATTGGGACGAGGCCATGCCCGGCAATGACGCCGAGACACTCGTCCAAAAGGTGGGCGACCTCCGGCGCCAGGGACACAAGATCTATCCGCCGGAAGGGCACCTCTTTACCGCCCTCCGACTCACCCCACTGGCATCCCTCCGCGCCGTGATCCTGGGACAGGATCCCTACCATACCCCCGGCGCCGCCATGGGACTGGCCTTCGACGTCCCCCGAGGCACAAGGCTCCCGCCCTCCCTCAAGAATATCCGGCGGGAATACGCCGCCGACCTGGCTCTCCCCGAGCCCGACTACCCGGACCTGACCGCCTGGGCCGCACACGGAGTGCTCCTCCTCAATACCATCCTCTCCGTCGAAGACGGGAAGCCCCTCTCCCACAAAGACCTGGGATGGCAAAAGCTCACCGACCAGATCCTCCAGGCATGCAACAGCCTCCCACGACCCGTCGCATTCCTCCTATGGGGCGCGCCCGCACAGGCAAAACGACGCCTCCTGGATGAGACAAAACATGTGATCGTCACCGGCGTACACCCCTCGCCACTCTCCGCATACCGCGGATTCTTCGGCTCCCGACCCTTCACGACCATCAACCGCCTCCTGGCGCAACGAGACGCCCCGCCCATCGACTGGTCCCTCCCCCAGGACACGCTCTTATAACCCACACCACCCCCGAATCATAAAAGCAAGACTCATTGCCACGACGATGTGCCTCGCCTGCGCATGCGCTATGCTCGCCAATCCCACACCCCTACAGGAGCAAATCGCCTCTACGCACAAGATCCTCGCCGAGGATATCTGGTATGGCGGCCATCGCACAAAATTCGATTTTGAGGGCTTCACCGCGTGGGTCGTGGAGCCCGTCGGCACCCCGGCGGAGGGGCGTCCCTGGACCTGGACCATGCAGTGGGCGGAGGCATTCGTGGACCGCACCGGCGTGCCGGATCTGCTGAAAAAGGGCTTCCATCACGTCACCATCGAACTCTTCGACTAGCCCACCAACAGATCGTCGCCGCCCGCGCCGGCTACACCACCCGCACGGCCTCGATCCCAACAAGACCGCCCCCATCACAAACTTCTTCCTGAAGTAACCCGCCTACCACTCCATGCACGGGTGCGGCGCGCAGCGAGAACGCCCCTACAGCAGGAAGCGCTGTCACCGCGCTCAATGCACGAAGTTCTCTAGGCTTTTCTTGTCCAGCAAGAAGGGAATGATCCCTATGAAGACAATCCCTTCCTCGTTGATAAAGAACGGCTGGTCGTCCCCTGTCACCACGATCTTTCGGAAAGAGTCACCGATCTTCCGCAAAGGAAGGAGCTCCTGGTTGGTCTTGGCGTCGTCCGGCATCTCCAACGCGCTCTGGATATAGAGCTTATCCATGCCCAAATTGACCACGAAGTCGATTTCGCGGCGGCATTTCTCCATGACGCCATTCCGGGTGGTGTGCGTCTCGATGACCCCCACATCCACGCTGGCACCACGGGTGAGCAGCTCATTGTAGATGACATTCTCCATCAAATGGAACTTCTCGGTCTGGCGGTAGTTCAGCCGTGCATTCCGAAGGCCAATGTCCTCCGCATAGTATTTTGAGGGGAAGGAAAGGTATCGGCGTCCCTTGATGTCGTAGCGCTCGGCCTGTTCAAAAAGATACGCCTGCTTCAGGTAAAGGAGGTATTTCTCCACGGTATGCACCGACAGCTTCAGACCGGTGGTGGAAGCAAGGGTGTTGGTCAGATTCGTCGGATTCGTCAAACTGCCAACGCCACTCATTAGGACATCCAGTATCTTTGACAACTCACCTACGTCCCTTAGGTGATTCCGCTCCACGATGTCCTTCAAGTAGAGCGTCTCAAACAGGTTCTTCAGATATTCCTTCTTCGCAACAGCACTCTTCTTCAAGACGGCCTCCGGCATTCCTCCATAAATAAGGTACTCATTCCAAGCACGATATTCACTTAACCCGCTGACCGGGAAATACTCTCCAAAGGTCAGGGGATACAGGCGAATGACCTCGCCACGATCCCGAAAATGCGTGGGAATCTCGTCCGACAACATCCGTGAATTGGAGCCGGTGACATAGATATCCAGATTGCGCAACTTCAACAGACCGTTCAGGACATCATAGAACGTCAATTCCGTGGAAATCCCATCCACCGCCTGCGTAAGACTCTCGCACATCTGGATTTCATCCAAGAGCAGGTAGTACTGCTCCGTCTTCGATACAATCCGCTCACGCACGTAAGAGGAAAGATTGCGAGGATTCCGCAAGGCCAAGAAGGCGTCGTCATCCAACGCAATCTCAATGATGTTCTCCTCCTTCACACCCTCCTCCAGCAGGTGCGACTTGAATAGGTTGCTCAAAAGGTAGCTCTTGCCACAACGGCGAATCCCCGTGATAAACTTGACAAAACCGTCTCCCTTGCACTCAATCAGCCGATTCAAATAACCATCACGCTTGATTTCCATGCCTTCCTCCTATAAAAAATGCAAAGTGCGGTTAAGAATTCCCGTAACATGCATAATATGGCACAAAAACACCCTTCCACCAGAAAATACCCCACCCCTCACATCGCAAAAATCACCCTACGTGGCAATTTCAAATTTCTTCCGCATGCGGACCTACTTTTAAATTTCCACCTAGGATGTTTTTTATGAACGGGGATTTTCATCTCCCCCTCCCCTTACTCTGCCGCTAAAATTCCAAGCTATTAGGATTCAGAAGAAAATCCCGGATATCCATAATGACATGTCCATCGTCATTTCGGCGAACCCCCATTCCGTCGGAGGTGACAATAATCTTCTTAAAAGAGTCCCCGGTATTCCTCAACGGTCGATTTTCCTGTTCGCGCTTTGCGTCATCGGGCATGGAGAGAGCTGACTGGAGATAATACCGCCGACTACCAAGGTTAGCAACGAAGTCAATTTCCAGCGCTTTTCGGTCCTTTCCACCGGCATGATCCCGCACCTCCACTACGCCTACATCCACGTTATATCCCCGGAGGCGCAGTTCATTATACAACACATTTTCCATCAGATAATTCCCCTCAGTTTGCCGAAAATTGAGCAGAGCATTGCGCAAACCGATATCCTCGAAGTAGTATTTCAAGGGAGTGTTGATATACTTCTTTCCCTTGACATCATAACGTCGAGCCTTATGAATCAAGAAAGACTCCTCCAAAAAGCGGCAATACTTTCCTAGAGTCGATCCTGAGATGACCACTTTTTTCATAGACCGAAATGCATTGCACAATCCCTGCGGATTTGTCAACGAGCCCACCGATGACGCAAGGATCTCAAGCAGCTCTTCCAATTCATCGGCATGATGCTTGATCCTGTTCCGTCGAAGGACATCCCGTATATAGACATTCTGAAAAAGGCCCTTCAGGTAGGCGGATTTCTCCTCCTCCGTCTTCATTGAAAGCACCTGCGGAAGACCGCCAAAGGTCAGATATTCGCTCCAGGGATTTCCATTTCCTGAAACAGCAGAACAAAATTCCCCGTAAGAGAGCGGAAAAACATGCACCTCATCGCCACGCCCCGCGAATTCGGTGAGGATATCGCTGGAAAGGAACCTGGAATTGCTTCCCGTCACGTAAATATCAAGGTTATCCACATGGAGGTAGTCATTTAACACCGACTCAAACTCAGGGAGCATCTGCACCTCGTCGAGAAGCAAATAATACCTCCCCTCTTTCCCCAATAGACCATCGACATAAGAGCAAAGAGCGTCGGGATCCAGCAAAGGCGCATTGTGCCGACGATCAAACTCCACCTCGATAATATGGTCCGCAGGAACGCCCTGCTCTAAAAGGTGCCTCTTGAAAAGACGGAAAAGAAGATAAGACTTGCCACAACGGCGAATGCCTGTGATGACCTTCACCATGCCATTGCCCATCCGACTCTTTAGCCTCTCCAAGTAAATGTCACGACTGATCTCCATTCATTCCTCCGTAGATATTTAAAATTTTTTCCGCAAACGGACCTTCTTTTAAATATACACCTAGGAGTTTCTTTTTTGCAGATGGGACAGAATAGTGACGGGAATCTCCCCCGAAGCTCCCATCCAGGCACAAAAAAAGACCGCGACTTTCGTCGTGGCCTTTTTTCATAGAAATTGGAGCGGGTGATGGGAATCGGACCCACGTGGTCGGCTTGGAGGGCCGAAGCATTACCATTATGCTACACCCGCATTCTCGAGGGAACGCCGCTTACTATACACGCGCCCAAACCGTTTTCCAATGACACACCCCAAAAAACGGATCGCGTTCCCAGCCGTGGCAAGCGAATCCTGCAGACACCGACTCCCTCAGCTCTTCGCGTCCTCCATTAGCTCCTCCATGCTCGAAAACCGTTTCGCCTTGGGATCATTCAACAGACACAGCGCCTCCTTCATGGCCGCTAGCGTCGTGGCATTTGGGGGATCCTGACAAACCCCGAAGGGCAATCCCCGCACAATCAACGCCTGGTGCAGAAAGATATTCACCGCTCCCGACAAACTCATGCCGAGGCTATCAAAAAGCTCCTCCGCCTGCTCCTTGATTCGTGCATCCAGACGAATGGTAAAATTCCGGTTCTGACAAGTTGTTTCCATAGGACTAGGCCTCCGTATATTTTTGGAAAACATAGGTGCCTTAAACACATTTCATTCATTTTCAAATACAATATACTTAATCTTTAATTACTAGAAACCAATCTCTACACAACTAAGCCTTCTCTCACAATCATTCAAAGAAGCGCCGTATAGAACTGCGCCCCGTATCCCCCCACCGCCTACTCCACTCGGAAGAGGTATGTGGTATTCGGTTCGGATTCGAAGTTGATCTGGTCTGTCTCCTGGATAGAGAGGGTCTTTTCTTCAGGCAGGAGTTGCGTGATCTTTTGGGCTTTTCGCGGCAGGGAGACCGTCCGTTCGCCGCCGCCAGCGGCTCCGAAGTGGAGCCCCACATATCCCTGATTGGCCACCAGAATACCATCGGTGCCGGAGTAGTAGATATGCACCCCGGCATCCGCGAGAAATTGCCGCAAGACTGCGGGATCCAGGAAAGGCGTCAGCGCCAGGAGAGTCGCGCCGCCCTCAGGATGTCGGCGAATCACCTGCGTGACGCGACGGGCGCCCTCGGGCTTCGACGGCGGAAGGCTCTGGATGACCTGCAGAGAGTCGTCGTCCTCGGGGACCTCCACCTCCAACGCGGGCACAAAGTCGACATCCGGGAAGTATCGCACAATGCGCGTGCCATCCAGGCTATCCGCATTCAGCACGCCGGACTGTTTCAGGGTCTTGTAGGTCCAGTCGCTCTTTCGAATGCCGGGGATTCCCGTGAGCTCCTCCATGCCGGCGAGATCCCCGCCGCGTGCCTCATCGACATATCCTGCGTGATGAAGCCAAACCAGGGTCTTTCCACGCTCTCGCAGACGCTTTGCCTGCGCCACCAAAGCGGGGTTGTGCCACACTTGATTCACGAAGACATACGCCTGATAATCGGGAAGACGGGGATCCTCCAGATCGCAGGAGAGAATGGTATCGCAGGGGGTGCCCGCCAGCGTCAGGGCGTAGCGCACCCGATCGGCTGCGGCATTATCCAGATAGATTTTTTCGCACGACTGGTAGAGAGTAGATTCCATATCCACCACCACCGCTACCTGTGCGGCACTCTCGCAGGAGACGCGCTCCTCCCAAATGGGACGAAGCTTCTTCAGGTATTCCCCTACCTCGGGATCGCCATACCAGGCCTGTCCAAAATCAAAATACCAGAAGCCGCATCCGCAGCAGAGGGCATTGATGAAGTCCCGCGCCATCAGCTGGACAGTGTCCCGGGGCGTCTTCGCGTAACAGTGCCGTGCGCCAGCCGCCACATGCGTGCGGGTATCGGCCTCCACCATGTGCAGTTTTCCGCGAAGGCGGAAGCTCTCAGGGATTCCGCGGGAGATCTGCGAATATCCGAAATCCCGATTCCAGGCCTCGTAGGGCGGCGGCGCAGAGCAGAAATCCACGTACGGGCTATCCAGGACCTCCTGCAGATAGGGATGCTGTCCCACGGCAGAGAAGGGCATTCCGAAAAAGTATCCGTAGTAGTTGCCCACAAGCTTTCGACCGCCACAGGCCTCTTTGATCACCTTGTCACCACCCAGCATCAAATCCGCAGTGACGCGAGTGATGCATCGAACTGTATCCAGCGTGCGGGCATCCAGAATGGGATCGTAAAGCGCGCCGCCCCGGGGTTCCCGGCGTTCCCGGAGAGTCGCCATGGAGGCGTTCTCCAGAGTCACGCTAGAATCCCCCCAGGCCTTCTGCAAGGCGCCGTCAGAGCCGTATTTTGTGTGGAGGAACTCCCGGAATTTCCGGCGCATGGGCTGGGAGTCATCGGGCACATAGCTCATGCCGTAGTAATGCCATTCCCGATAGAGCCCCATGTCGAACCGGTAGCCGAAGACACGCTTTCCCCAGGGCTGCGACTCCACATACTCCACCAGCGCCTGCAAAAAGCGGTAGAGCTCCCCGCGATAGAGCTCACTGGCGAAGGAGGGCGCCACAAATTTGTCGTTATTCTCATCATAAGAGACCTTCCCCTCCGAATCCAAATAGACAATGAGCTCCTCGGGATGCGCGTCCATCCACCAGCGGGGCGCAGTCCGGCACTCGACATCAAAGAGAATGCGCACCTCGGGATCCAGCAGCAGCGCATCCCAGGGCCAGAAGTCCATAAGGGAGAAGTCGTATATGCCAGGACCCCGCCAGATCTCATTCAACGCCGCGCCCATGACCTGCAAGTGCAACCCCGCATTCCAAAAGTTCGATACGCTCTTCACATAAGGCGGCCAATCGAAGCGCTGGTAGTTGTGCGGACTATAAAGAATGGGCACATAGGGTTCCGAACCAATGCGAATCATGGGACGTCCCTCACGATATTCCACCCGCACCACCGGATTCTCCTCGCCCTCCAGACGCTCCCGGATGGGACGCAACCGTTCCAACCGCGCAGCGTCCTCACGCTCCCGCTGCACAATCTCCGCACGACTATAGAGGGGATCCAGAAAATAGCTCTTCGGCCAGGGACCCTCGCTTACATCGCCATGACTCGACGGCACTGCCGATGACGCCACCCCGCCATGCCAGGAGGACTCCTTCGCGCAACGCCAATCCTCTGTCCGGGAAAGGATCTCCTCGAACGCGCCATCCGCTTTTTCCAAGGTCACCTTCGCCAAAACCCCGCCTATGCCCTTTCCATTGACATTCCGTAGCTCCAGACGATGTGCCCCCGGCGTCAAGACCGCCGTAAGATCGCAACGCCGACAGGGATACTTTTTCCCGCCTCCCCGCACGGGAGACACGCCCTCCACAACCCGGTCATCCACCACAACCTCCCCATCATCGTCCAGCAAAAAATCAATCCGCGCAGAGACCACCCCTTCAGGCACCACAAAATCCACCCAATAATACCGCAACACCCCCTGGCTCTCCTCCACAGGCTCCGGATAAAATAGCCACTGCGGACGCAAATACCCCTGGCCATATGCCACTCCAGCCAGAAATACCCAAAACAAAGCAATCAACCAAGTGCCAAATATCTTCTTCATGGTGATGGAGGAATAAAAAGGGGGAAAAATGGGCAATGCAAATCAACATCCCGAGACAAACCTCGTAGCCGCATAACACCGCCACAACAATATTCTAGCCAAAATTCCCCCACAAAACAACCCCCCACACCACCTTTTTTCCACCTTTTTCATCACACGCCCGCTGGGTATGCACTGCCCCCCCCCTGAAGCAGGTCCTCCAAACCGACACCTTTTCCCCCCACACACCTGCCCTCCCCACTCACACTCCTCACCTCAAAGTCCGCAGGGCTGAATACCAAATGGGGCTCCCCCCCAGACCGATAGTACTACAAACGCGCGCTAAAGTCAAAGAAAAAACAGTCTTTCCGGCAGATAGCCGCAAAAAAGCGCTATACTAGCTGTTATTGGCTTTGCGTGAAACTTCCAACATTAACACAATTCCAAGACAAAGGAGGCTTGAAAGTGTAATGCCCCCTGTTGATTCAGGGGGCATTACACCAACCCCGTCACACCCTATTTCCCTGTGTAGCCGAGGTATTAAGGGGTATGCGGGCTCTTTCCGCGTAACTCCGTGGGGCACCACGTCTTTCCGACCGGTGTGTGAATGATCGTGGTCTTGACGCCGACGATAACAGCCCAGGATTTACACCGGATGGGCGCGGTTGTTTTACACCAGGTTTCGTCCCAGGTTGTAGGCCTTTGTCAGGTCCTGCTCGTTCAGATCTGAAGCAGTGGAGGCATTTTTAGCATTCAGGACGCCGGCATTCTCCCACTTCAGGTATTTCAGCATTTCCTGGAAGGACGCGTTTGCGCCGCATGCAGCGGAGATTTCCGTGTCTGCCATGGCAGTAATCAGGACTCCTTTTTTTCCACGTTGCAGGGCATCATCATTGGCATAAAACCTGTCAATCACTGCCTTGATTTGCGCATTGATGGCAAAATAGTAGATAGGGGAAACAAAGGCCACCACATCCGCTTCCAGCAGATGCGGATTCAGAGTTTTCATATCGTCGGCATGGAAAACGCATTCCCCACTTTCGTGGCACTTATCGCATGCAATACAGGGATGAACTGACTTGAATGCGGCGTCAAACCGGAACACCTCATGTCCGGCATCCTTCACCCCCTGTTCGAATTTATCGGCAAGAGTCGCGGTTGTTCCATGCTTGTGGGCACTGCCAGTAATCATTACTACCTTCATATTCTGCGGTCTCCTTTGTCTGTTTGGGGTCTATCCGTCGGTTTTCTACTACCTTCCGTTACTTTTGGGGAGTAAGGAGTGTCTGGAGTTTTTCGCGTGTGATGGGTGGGAGGATTCGTGCGAGTTCCTGGTCGGTGGCAGAGAAGAGGATTGCTATGGGGAATTCGGTTTGTTCTGGGGGGATATTGAAGGACTTCTTCAGGATTTCCAGGTCCTCGGGGGCGTCGCTGGTCATCCTCACCACAGCGATTCCGCGATTCTCCAGAAGCTCCTTCGCGAGCTTTCCCGCCTTTCCCAGGTCGTCGTCGGACTTTCCCAGCAGAACCAGCATGGGTCCGCGGGGCGTAGTGTCCGCGGACCGGAGCGTCTCTTTTTCCGCGACGGGGGCAGTGGCGGTGGTCACCTGGCTCTGTGCGGAGTGTTCCTGCTGGACATTCTGGTCGTAGCGCCAGAGGACCCACGCCACTGCGAGGAGGACGATGAGATAGATGACGACACGTGTAGGCAGGAGTGTCCGTCGTTTTTGAGGGAATTGGAAGACCATATCGTGTGATGCTACTTCTGTGGGGTAGAGAAGAATTCCCGGACAGCGGCGCGAAGGGCGTTTCCGCGGTGGCTCAGTTGGTTCTTGACCTCCTGGGGCAGTTCGCCGAAGGTCTGGTCGTATCCCTGGGGAATGAAGGCGGGATCGTATCCAAAGCCGCCGGTGCCGTGGCTCTCATGTGCCATCGTCCCCTGGACCTCCCCCCGCACCACACCCCGGAGAGTGCCATCGGCCTCCGCCAGAGCGATTACGCAGACAAATCGTGCGCGGCGGTCCTCCACGCCCTGGAGCTTTCCCAGCAGCTTCGCCAGATTCCGGCCATCATTGCCGCCCTCCCCCGCATAGCGCGCGGAGCGCACGCCGGGCTCACCATGGAGTGCCAGGACCTCCAGGCCGGAGTCATCCGCCATGACGGCGCAGCCGAAATGCCGCGCGGCCTCCCGCGCCTTCTTGGCGGCATTTTCCTCGAAGGTCTCGCCGTCCTCCTCCACCTCCGGCATTCCGCCCATCTGGGCGGCGCTGACCACCGTCACCCCCAGGGGCTCCAGCATCTGCGCATATTCGCGGACCTTGTGTTCGTTGGATGTTGCCAGAACGACCTTCATGGAAGAACTCCTCCCTGCGTTATGTCAAATGTGATTTTTATCGTCGCGACCGCGCCTCGCCGGCATTTCGCCGCAGATGGACCTGCAGGATTCCGATTTCCGCGGGCGTGACGCCATCGATGCGTGCGGCCTGTCCCAGATTCTCGGGCTGCCGGCGCTTCAGCTTCTGTCGTGCCTCCGGAGAGATCCCGGGGATATCGTAATTGAAATCCCGTGGAAGCGACCACTTTTCCAGCTCCCGCATTCCGCGCGCCTGATTTTCCTGTTGGGCGAGGTATCCCGCATAGCGGGCATCCACCGTCAGCTGCTGCAGCACCCGTGGGGGGAGTTTCGGCAATTCCGCGTGTTCCTCGTAGTGGAAATCCGGTCGTGCTAGGAGCTCCGAAACGCTCTTGCCGTCCAGGCGGATATGCGTCAGCTCCTCCTTTGCCTGAACCAATTCCGCCTCCAGGGAACGCACGCGATTGAATGCGGCATCGGTCGCCAGGCCGACCTCGTGTCCCAGTGCAGTCAGACGCCGGTCGGCGTTATCCTGCCGGAGTGCCAGTCGGTATTCTGCGCGGGAGGTAAAGAGCCGATAGGGCTCCACGATCTCCTTGGTGACCAAGTCATCCACCATGACGCCCAGATATGCCTGATCGCGCCGCAGCCGGAGTGGCTCGCCCTTCTGGAGCGCGCGGCGTGCGGCGTTGATGCCGGCCAGCAATCCCTGTCCGGCAGCCTCCTCGTAACCGGAAGTGCCGTTGATCTGTCCTGCCAGGAAGAGACTGGGGTATCTGCGGAGGGCCAGTGAGGTATCCAGCTGAGAGGGCATCACCATGTCGTATTCGATGGCGTAGGCGTATCGGGAGATGAAGGCGTTCTCGCAGCCGGGGAGCGAGCGGACCATCTGCCACTGGATCTCCACGGGCATGGAGGTAGAGAGGCCATTGAGGTAGTATTCGTCAGTGGAATCGCCCTCGGGCTCCACGAAAATATGGTGGCAGGGATGGTCGGTGAAGCGAACCACCTTGTCCTCGAAAGAGGGACAATACCGGGTGCCGATGCCGTGGATGGCGCCGGAATACATCGCCGAGCGCTGGAGGTTATCCAGGATCAGCTGGCGGGTCTTTTCGGTGGAGTGCGTCAGATAGCATCGCCGGCGCTCCAGATGGAGTTCCCCGAAGAAGGGGACGTGTCCGCGATCCTCGGGACCGAAGGAGAAGCACGCGCCGGAGGCATCGGCCTCCTGGGGCTCCATGGAGTGGAAATCCAGGGTGCGTCCCAGCACGCGCACGGGTGTGCCCGTCTTCAAGCGCCCCATCTCCAGTCCCAACTCCCCGCCCAGGAAGCGCGAGAGCGCCAGGGATGCGGCGTCGCCGGCGCGGCCGCCGATGGACTGGCAGAGACCGTAGTGGAGGGTTCCGCCCAGGAAGGTGCCCGTGGAGAGCACCACGCAGCGCGCGCGCCACTCTTCGCCGAAGGCGGTGCGCACTCCGCAGACCTGCTGGTCGCCGTCCAGGAGGAGTCCCACCACCTCGCCCTGGAGGAGATCCAGATTCTCCTGGAGCTCCAGCACGAACTTCATTCGGCGCTGATAGAGCGCCTTGTCGCATTGTGCCCGTGGGGAGTATGCCGCGGCGCCCATGGACTGGTTGAGCATCCGGAACTGTATGGTGGTGGCGTCGGCATTGCGGCCCATCTCGCCGCCCAGGGCATCGATCTCGCGGACCAGCTGTCCCTTTGCCACGCCGCCAATACAGGGATTGCAGGACATCTGCGCCAGGTGATCCTGGTTCAGCGTGAAGAGCAGAGTCCGGGCGCCCAGGCGTGCGGAGGCCAATGCGGCCTCGCAGCCGGCGTGTCCGCCGCCCACCACAATCACATCATAGATGGTATCCATGGGTGAGCCCATGAAACGTCCTCTCGCCTCCCGTCAAAATGCACAAAACCCCACAGGGCGTCCAGCCGCCAAACACAGGGCGGCGGGCGTTCTTTTGCGAAAACAAAAAATCCCGGCCACCACAAGGGTAGCCGGGACTGAAATGGTGCTCGGAGCGGGACTTGAACCCGCACGGATGTTACTCCATTAGGCCCTCAACCTAACGCGTCTGCCAATTCCGCCACCCGGGCATAAAAATGTCGCTGTACGACCCTCTCGGGCTGACAACGCGGGTACTGTATCCGTTTCCGAAGCGTTTGCAAGTGTCCCCGCCCCAAAAAGGGACATTTTCTCGGAGCGGATTGTACGCTAGAGATTCAGGTTCAGCTTCACGTTGGGGAATGCCACGAGCCGCAGGAGGATGACGGCCTCGAATTCGTGGTCATCCCATCCCACGCCGCCCACCAGCGTCCAACAATGAAGCTGTCGGGTGATGTAGTAGTGGTGTTCCTCCAAGTTGTTCTTCTCGAAGTCGTATTCCGCGCCGACTTCCAGGCTGGTGATGGAGTTCAGGGGAATATTGACCTGCGCGGAGATGGTGTCGGCAGTCTGGAAGTATCGCTTCAGGTAGCTGGATTCGCCGGTGAAATCCGCCAGCGAGGATCCCATGGAGTATACGGAGCGTGAGAGGTGGTCGTTCCGATAGGTGTATTTCAGGCTGAAAGAGCCGGTCTCCTCCTCGCCGAAGCGGACGCCCACCTCGCCGCGCTGAATCTCGCCGGCGCCCACGTCATGGAGGAGCACGCCCCAGAGGCGCAGATCGGAGCGGGGCTGGAGGACCAGCCGGGTACCGAAGTCGCCCCAGTGGCGGCCAGTCTCATCGCCGACGCGGTGGTGGATATCCAGGTAGTTCTCCAGCGAAAGGAGCGTTCGGGAGTGTCCGCCGTCATCGCGAGTGAGCCAGCGCTGTTCCAATCCAAGACGCAGGAAATTCTGCCGCTGGAGTCGGTCGACCTCGTCGAAGAAGTAGAGCTTCTCGCGGTCCACAGAGGGCGCGCCGGAGTAGGTGTAGTTGAAATAGGGTTCCACCACATGGCGGAGACCGTCCATCTCCAGCCAATCGCATTTGGCGTCCATCCAGTCGCTGGTGAAGGCGGAGCGGCCCTCCAGGCCCAGCTCGGTGGCGATGCGGACCTTGCTTCCCCCGCGGTCGTCATATCCGCCGTCCACAGGCCAGGAGTTGCTGGGGTCATCGGGGTTATCGGCCTCGATCCACTCGGCGAGCTGCTTCTGGGTGACGCGGCGCTTGCTGGTGCGGGAATAGCCGGTTGCGCGGACGCTGGCGCGGGGAGTCAGGGTGATGGCATCGAAGAATTCCAGGGGTGCCTGGATGGTATGGAGGGTATCTGCGCGGAAGCTCCGGTAGTCCTCGGGGTCGCCATGTCGGCGGGGATCGTATTCGCTGGCGGGAATGAGGGCCTTCCGGTCCACATCGCTGTCACGCCACTTCATGGTATAGAAGCCGGCGCTGGAGTGAGAGGAGTAGACCAGCGGGACGCCCAGATCCAGCAAGGTATTCCGGGGGATATCCAAGGACCACTCGGGGAGCTGCTCGCCGACGGTGTAGAACTGGTTCAGGCGGGGACGCGCGGTGATGGCGGAGTGAAGCCAGCCGTTGTCGTAGGAAAGAGTGGCGAAAGAGCGGGGCTGTCCCCAGTGCCGCCAATCGTGGCGGAACCAGTCGTCCAGCATGGAGATATCGGAGAGGTAGTCCACATTGAGGCGCAGGGACCAGTTTTCGGCGAGTTCCTCACGCAGATAGAGCTTCAGGCGGAAGCGATCATCCTGGGAGCGGAAGCGCCGGTCGTATCCGGGGCGGGTCTCGGCGGGATCCTGGTCGTGGAGAGCATAGAGGGTGGTCTGGACATCGCGGTTGTCGGAGCGATAGTCGGTCTCCTGTCCTACGCCCACGCCGCGCTTGGTCATGCCATCCACATAGACCTGGCTACTGCCCTTGTCGCTGTGCTTCCAGAGGCGCCCCAAGCGGAGATACGCGCCGCGCTTGCCGGAGTATCCGGGACGGAAGACCATTCCCGCCATGTCGTCGGCGGTACCGAAGAGCCAGGGAAGATAGAAGATCGGGAGATCGCCCACCCGGAGGGTGGCGTGCTTTGCGACGACGGTGTTGTCGGTGTGGTTATAGCGGATTTCGGCAGCCTGGATGCGGTAGTGCGGGTGTTCGCAGTCGCAGGTGCTCATCCAGCCATTCTTAACAATCTGTCCGTCGTCGGCGCCCAGGCTCTCGCCGGAATCGCCGCCCAGATGCCAGACCTCGGTGTCCATGCGGAAAGGCCCGAAGGCGACCGTGGCATCATCCAGATTTCCGTGAAGCGAGGGCGCCTGCCAGCTGCCCTGCCCTTCCATAGAGATCACCACATCGCCGCTGGCAGAGAAATCCTTGGTCTGCTGGTTGACGGAGGCCTGCTGGCAGGTCATGCGGATCTTCCCGTAGTCCACCACCACATTTCCGGAGGCCTGCGCCACCGCGCTGTCCACGCCGTAGCTCAGCTCGTCCGCCTGGATCTGCAGCGTCGCCTTTTCGGGAGCGGCGGGCTGCTGTGCGGCGAAGCGTGGTGCGGCGCAGAGAAGGAATGCCAGTGTAAGAAGAAGGCTAAGAAGGCGACTGCTCATGGGGAGGGTCCTTCGTTTTTTTATTCCGTGAAGAAGCGGTTTTCCACGCAGCGGCAGAGCGTATGGTAGACCGGCAGGTGGAATTCCTGGATCTGGTAGGTCTCGCGTGCGGGAACGCGAATGGCCACATCCGCCTCGCACCCCAGTCGACCGCCATCCTCGCCCGTGAGCCCCAGCACCTTCATGCCTAGGGAACGAGCCACCACCACCGCCAAATGGACATTCCGGGAGTTGCCGCTGGTGGAGATCCCCAGAAGCACATCGCCGGGACGTCCCAGCGCCAGCAGTGCCTGCGCGTAATCCATCTGTCCATCCAGGTCATTCCGGACAGCGGAGAGTGCGGAAGACAGGCTCGTCAGGGGAATGCAGGGCAGTCCCCGCTGGAGTTTTCCCGACAACAGCTCGCCCTCCTCCGCATTCTCCGCGTTGTGGCGCAGTTCCAGCGCGAGTTCGGAGGAGACCGGACGGCGCTTGCAGAAGCCCTTCAGGAATTCGCCGGAGATATGCTCGGCGTCGGCGCAGGAGCCACCATTGCCGCAGATGTAGAGTCGTCCGCCCTGCTGGAAGGCATCGCCTGCCACGCGGATGGCGTGACGGATGGAGTCCTCGCAGACGACAAGTGCAGGATAGCGCTCCAGGAGTTCGTCCAGGGGCGCAAAAATAGACATGGAGTGTTCGTCGGAGGTCATTGGCGTTTCTTCAGCTCCTGAGAGGCTTTTCGCAACACCGCCTGCTCCCGGGGAGTCAGCTGGCCGAAGCCCTGTCGGGAGACCTTGTCCAAAATGCGGTCAAGCTCCGCCTGATCATATGTGACATCGCCGAAATCCTGTTCTGGCGAAGGCGTGGAGGGCCTCCTGGGGACGCGTCCGCCAGCGAAGGGATTTGCGCTACGGCTACGGGAGGTATTCCGTCGGGAGTGTACCAGCAGCCGCTGCATGTAGAGCAGTCCACCCAGAGCGCCGCCCAGATGCGCCATATGCGCCACGCCATCCAGGGGTCCGCCCAGGGAGCAGACCTCGATGGCGCAGTAGACCAGCGCCAACACCCACAACCGCACGGGCAGCGGCGGGAAGAGCAGGAAGAACTGCACTTTCGGGAAGGCGATGGCCGCCGCCACCATGACGCCGAATTCCGCGCCGGAGGCGCCCACGCACCCCGCACTGGTCCCGGCATTCGCCAAAAGGAAGAAGACTCCACCCAGGATGCCCGAGAAGAGATACAGGGACAAAAAGCGCATCTTTCCCAGCGCCGCCTCCACCAGACGTCCGAAGAGCCACACGCCATACATATTCAGGAGGATGTGGGTGAAGCTGCCGTGGAGGAACTGGTATCCCACCAAGCGCCACACCTGGAGGGGATGCTGGGCATCCAATGCCAGAAGGCCCTCCAGGAAGCCATTCCCGATGCACTGCAACAGGAAGAAGAGGACATTCGCCAGAATGACCAGGGTTACGCCGGAAAAGCCATTGGGATTCCGGGGATCCAGGGGATTGCCGCTATTGCGATAGTAGTCTCGGTCGCTAAACATGAAGGCAGGTCTCCGTGCCCCCGACAAAAGAACACACTCTTTCCTTGCGGGGAATGGGGGATAGGGACAACACAAAACCGCGCACTCGAAAAGGCCCCTTGCGGCCCCCTCAAAAGGCGCGACGGGCTAATATAACAGACGCGTCCGCGCCTGTTATAGCAGCTAGCCATTAGCGGCTAGTGGCTAGCCTTTATAGCAGCTAGCCATTAGCGGCTAGTGGCTAGTCTGTAAGGTGCCGCAGGCGCCCTTCCGCCGCTGAGGCGGCGGTACCAATACCGCCGGTTTCAGGCGGAAAAGCCTAAGCAGGGGTGCGGGGGCGGCAGCCCAGTCCTTTGGACACCCCCCGCCTAAATAACTTTCACCGAAATTTCTTCCGCCTGCTCGGCGGTACGGTACCGGCTTCTGGGCCGCTCCGCGGCGCGTACCTAGCACCGGAGCGTTTTTCCCAAACGCGTTTTTTTTGCAGGAAGATCTCCAAAGGACGGAGAGCTACCGCCCCCGTGCCCCCCCTAAGCCCTTCCGCCTACCGGCGATACTGCGCGCCATCTAGGCGCGCGTGGCGTACGCGCCGGTAAATTCCGGCGCGGGGTTTCGCCACGCGAAACCCTGGCCTAACTTCCTCCTTTTCTGCCATTTCGCCACCGGGGCGAAATAAAAAAGCCCCCGGATGCCATCTTTGGCAACCGGGGGCTTTTTTTCGCTAGGTTCTATCGACCGCGGGCCTCGCGGGCCTTCTTGCGGGCGGCGAGGACTTCCTCGGCCACGCTAGCGGGCACGGGTGCGTCGTGAGAGAACTCCATGTTGAATCCGGCGCGACCCTGGGTCATGTTACGCAGGACGCTGGTGTATCCGAAGAGGTTGGAGAGAGGCACCAGCGCGTGGATCTGCTGGTTCTTTCCGACCATCTCCATGCCCTGCACCTGACCACGGAGACCGCAGAGATTGCCGGTGATGGAGCCGGAGTATTCGTCGGGAGTGGAGATCGTCAACTTCATGATGGGCTCCAGCAGGACGGGCGCAGCCTTGGAGAACGCCGCCTTGAAACCGGTGGACGCGCAGGTACGGAATGCCATATCGGAGGAGTCCACGGTGTGGTAGGAGCCGTCCACCAGGGTGATCTTGAAGTCCACGCAGGGGCAGCCGGACATGGGACCGGCCTCCATGGCGTCCTTGAAGCCCTTCTCGATGGCGGGGATGAAGTCCTTGGGGATGTCGCCGCCCTTGACCTCGTTGACGAACTCGTAGCCCTTTCCGGGCTCTTGGGGCTCGATGTCGAAGATGATGTGGGCGAACTGTCCGTGACCACCGGTCTGCTTCTTGAGGCGCTCCTCGTGAGTGACCTTCTTGGAGATGGTCTCGCGATAGGCGACCTCGGGGGCGCCGGCGGTGACCTCCACCTTGAACTCGCGGCGGAGGCGCTCCATAATGATATCCAGGTGGAGCTCACCCATACCGGAGATGACGGTGTCCTCGGTCTCGGGATCCACGCGGACGGTGAAGGTGGGGTCTTCCTCCGCCAGCTTGCCCAGGGCGATCATGAGCTTGTCACGGTCGGCGTGGGACTTGGGGGTCACTGCGATGGAGATCACGGGAGCGGGGAAGGTGATGCTCTCCAGAGTCACCTGGGACTCCTCGTTGCAGAGGGTATCGCCGGTGACGGTATCGGAGAGTCCCACCAGCGCGCCGATCTCACCGGCGTAGAGGACATCGATGTTCTCGCGGTGGTTGGCGTGCATACGGAAGATACGGCCGATGCGCTGCTGGCGTCCCTTGGTGGTGTTGGTGATGTAGGTACCGCAGGTCAGGGCGCCGGAGTAGACGCGGACATAGACCAGCTTGCCCACCTCGCGGTCGCTGACGACCTTGAAGGCCAGGGCGGCGGTGTTCTGCTCGTCGTCGGCACGGCGCTCCACCTCCTCGCCATCCAGGGTATGCGCCTTGCAGGCAGGCAGATCCAGGGGGCTGGGCAGGTAGCTGATGATGCTGTTGAGCAGGCGGCGGATACCCTTGTTACGGAAGGCAGTACCGCAGAGGACGGGGAAGACCTCCTGACGATGGGTGCCCAGGCGAATGGCGTTCACGATCTCATCCTCGGTGGGATCCTCGCCATTCAGGTACTTGTCCATCAGAGAGTCGTCCAGCTCGGCGGCGGCCTCGATCAGGTTCTTGCGCCACTTCTCGGCGTATTCCTTCAGGTCGTCCTCGATGGGGCCGTCCACGGGAACAGTGCCGGTCTTCTCTTCCTTGTAGGTCACCTGGCACATCTTCACCAGGTCGATGATGCCCCGGAAGTCGGGACCCTCACCAATGGGAATGCACACGGGCACCGCATTGGCACCCAGCACTTCGCGGATCTGCTCCACCACGGAGAAAAAGTTGGCACCCGTACGGTCCATCTTGTTCACGAAGCAGATGCGGGGGACATTGTACTTGGTGGCCTGGTGCCACACAGTCTCGGACTGGGGCTCCACACCGCCCACCGCGCAGAAGAGGCCGATGGCGCCGTCCAGAATACGCAGAGAACGCTCGACCTCCACCGTGAAGTCCACGTGTCCGGGAGTGTCGATGATATTGATCATGTGGTCATTCCAGATACAGGTGGTGGCCGCACTCATGATCGTAATGCCGCGCTCCTTCTCCTCGTCCATGAAGTCCATGGTGGCGGAACCATCGTGGGTCTCGCCCAACTTGTGGGTACGGCCAGTGTAGTACAGGATGCGCTCGGTACAAGTGGTCTTACCGGCATCAATATGAGCCATGATGCCAATGTTCCGAACGTGGTCTAGAGGATAGCTGCGAGACATAGACGAAAAAGGGTTGAAAAGGAAACTGACAAAACAGGACAGGATACGGAAATTTCCCTAATATACACCCCTTTCAAGACAATACCCACCCCCAGACGCCACTTTTTCGCCAAATTGTCAGAACTTGTCAACTTCTTGCGAGCGATACCCGCAAGAAGTAGGGAGTAGGGAGGAGAGGAAAAAAGGAGGAAGGAGGAAGTGTGGCCACTCTGCAGTGGGCTTGCGTAAAGCGCGCCCGTATTGGCGCGCTAAAAAAGCCTCAAAAGCAAAAAAATGGCACCGCCAATAGGCGGAAGAAACTAGGCGGGGGTACGGGGGCGGCAGCCCCAGTCCTTTGGGTCCCCGGCTAGGGAAAAACGCTCCGGTGCAGGGGCGATGCCGAAGCTGTGTCGGCACCGCCGTTTAGGCGGAAGAGCCGCGCAGCGACCGCATAAACCTACTCCCTACTACCTGCTATCTTCTACCTGCGCCGCAACTACATGCGGCGCAATTGCGCACCAATATCGGCGCGCTTTAGCGCACGCGCCGGTAAATTCCGGCGCGGGGTTCCGCCTGCGGAACCCTGGCCAAACTTCCTCCTTCCTCCTTCCTCCCTCCTCCTTCCTCCTTTTTTTGGGGCGGCCCCAGGCCGCCAGGGGCCGCCCTCAGGGTTCCGCCAGTAGCCACTTTTTCAGGAATTTTGCGGCGATTGGGACGGCGGTTTTTCCGCCGGAGTCGCCGTGTTCCACGAGGCAAGCCAGGGCATATTTTGGCTGATCTGCGGGGAAGAAAGCGATGCACCAGGCATTCTTGTGGCGTTTTTCGCCGCTGCCGACCTCGGCGGTACCGGTCTTTGCGGCAACAGGGAGATTTGGGATCCGGAGTCTTGTGGCGCCGCCATCGGGGTCTTCCACTGCCTGAACCATGGCGTCCTGGACCAGCTTGAGATTCTCGGGCTCCAGAAGGAGTCGCTTTCGCACCTGCGGGGCGGTATTCCGGAGGACCCTCCCGTCCTGGGTCTGGACTCGCTGGACCAGATATGGGCGATAGAGCATTCCGCCGTTGGCGAGAGCGGCGGCATAGAGTGCGGCCTGGAGGGGCGTGACGGTGATTGCGCCCTGTCCGATGGAGGCGTACGCGGTATCGATGGCCAGCCAATTGCGCTTCCAGAGCTTCTGTGCCAGGGGTCGCTCCGGGGAGACTCCGGCGGCATCCCGCAACTCCAGTCCCGTTCGTTCGCCAAACCCGGCCTCGTGGTAGTAGGTGCCCAGGATATCGATGCCCATCTCCACTCCCAGGCGCAGGAAGAAGGGATTGCAGGAGACCATGATGGCGCGGGAGAGATCCAGGGGACCGTGACCGTAGCGCCGTGCGCAGCGAATGACGGTCTTTCCCATAGTGAAGCGTCCGTCGCAGAAAGACTCCTCGTGGGCGATCTCGGGAATCTCCTCCAGGGCGGCGAGGGCCACCAGTGGCTTCACGATGGAGCCGGGAGTATAGGTGCCCTGTGTGGCGCGATTGAACATCGGACGCGTCTCGTTGTCCTGGAGCATCTGCGTAAGCGTCGCGGAGTCCAGGTGATCCAGGGAAAAGGTAGGTGCGGATGCCATGGCGACCACGGCGCCCGTCTCAATCTCCACCGCCACCAGCGCACCCGTGTGGCCCGAGAGCGCCTCCTCGGCGGCGGACTGCGCATGGATATCGATGGTGAGCACCAGATCCTGTCCGTCCTCCGCATCCTGTCCCTCATCCAGGGTCTGTCGGGCATATCCCACGGGATCCACCAGGAGCAGCTTCACGCCGGGACGTCCTGCCAACTCCTGGTCGAAGGCCTGTTCCAGGCCGCTGCGGCCTCGCAATTCCGGCATGGTATACAACCGCGGGAGGTCCTCCAGCACATCATCGCCCTCGGGTTGCATGCGACCGGTGTATCCCAGCACCTGACTAAGAAGTCCCGGGAAGGGATAGCGTCGGCGCGGCACGGGCATGACCTCCACGCCCTGTGGGATGGGGAGGTACTCGCTGAATGCCACCACCTCCGCCGGCGTCAGATCCTCGAAGACCGTAAGGGGTAGCACAGGCCGGCGGGTCAACTGTCGACGGACCGTCTCCCTGTCCAGCTGCGAGGGCCGTCCCAGATAGCCCGCCAGCGCCCGTTCTGTGGAAAGGACATGATCCAGCGTGCGCGCCTGCCGTCCCGGCTGCCGCATTTCGGAGACATAGAAGACCAGATCGTAGCTATCCTGATTCTCCACCAGGGGCTTTCCGGTGGCATCGAAGATGCGTCCGCGGACGCTATTGACGCGGACGGGCCGCAAGGATTGCCGGCGTGCGCGTCGCTGGTGTTCGGAGCCGGAGAGGATCTGCACCTGCCAGAGCCGGAAGAGCACCAGCAGGAGCATCAGCAGGATCACGCAGCCGCAAAAGAGCGCCCTGCCCCGCATGACCTCCTGCGGCACCGGTCCCACTACCCCCGGCGCACCATTGCCTCGATTGCGATACTCCTCCGACATGACTCGCGGTTGCTCCAAACGGGGGACTACTTCCCCCGGGCGTCCTCCTCCTCCTGGGCGCTGAAGAGCCGCCGGGCCAGCAGACGGTCCTGTACCCAGGAGAGCGCCAATAGATATACGATAGAGAAGAGCAATAGATACCATCCGCCCCGCCCCAGGAAATCCCAGCGGCCGCCCTGCCCCGTCAGAATGAAGATTCCCTCCGCCACGCGCTCGATGAGAGTTCCCATGACCACGGCGGCCACCAGAGTGCACCAGGAATCCGTGTCGCCCCATTTTCGCATGACATGCGCCAGGATCAGCAATGCAATGGTGGCGAGGCACTGTCCGGGGAAATGCCGCATCCAGAGGGCATCCAGGAGTGCGGCGGCGGGCAGCGCCAGGAATCCCGTGCGCAGGGCGCCGCCCCGCATTGCAAAGGAGAATGCGCACAGTGGCACGGCGGGGAGCCACAGTCCGTGATTTCCCGACAGCACGGAGATCCCGATGGAGAGAAAGAGAAAAAAGATGGTGAGGAGCCAGAACATTCCTGGATTCAGAGGGTATGCCAGTGGATTTGGCGCTGTTCGAAGCTAGGGACCCGCGTCACGCCCAGGCCCCTCAGCATGGGATAGAGCTCGCCGAAATGCCGAGTGATCTGGGCTTCCGCGTGGGCATCGGCGGTGATCAGAATGCCCACGCCGCGGTCGATGGCCTCCTTCAACAGGGATTCCTCGGGATAGAAGGCACCGCAGAATTTATCCAATCCGGCGGCATTGACCTCGATGCAAATGCCGCGACGCGCACAGTGTTCCAGCGCCTGCGAGAGGAGCTCCCGGGCGCGCGCGGTGGGCGCCACGCCATAGATCTTCGCCAAATCCAAATGCGCCAGCCACTGGCAGGGGAACTCCCGCGCGCATCCCAGGATCCGTGCGGCGTATTCCTCCCAGACGCGGTTCTGCGCCTCGGGGGAGAGCCGGTGCCAATAGTCGGCGGAGGCATCGATGGGGAAGTCGGCGGTAAAATGCACCGCGCCGATGACGTAGTCCAGGGGGAGCCGCGCGAGCCGCTTTGCCACGGCCGACCAGGTCTCCGGGAAGTAGTCCACCTCCATGCCGAGACGCACCTGGAATTCCGGAGAAGAGAGCTCCTCCTTCACACGGAGGGCCTCCGCCGCGTAGTCATCCAGGAGGGTCAGCCCCATGGACCATCCGCGGGAATCCAGAAAGAATCCCCGCGGTCCCGCCACCAAGTGGTCACTGATGCCGAATTCGCTGACGCCGGCGGCGCGGGCGGCCAGTGCCATCTGCCGGATGGAAGCCGTGCCGTCACTCCAGACGCTGTGATTATGATAGGTCGTGAGGAACATATTTCAGAATTCGGGGGCATTCTCCCGCTGGGCACCCAGGGAGAGCGCGCGTGCGCCGGCAAGCCGGCACTCCTCCAGGAGCCGGACGGTCTCGCCGGTGGGCGCATCCCGGTGCGCCAGGATGGTGACAGGCCGCTCGGGATTCTCCTGAAGGAGGGACTCCACCCAGGGACGCACCTCCGAGAGCGCCAGGACGCGGTCCTGCCAGAGGATCTCGCCCTCGGCAGTCAGGGTCAGGAAGATGGACGACTCCTCGACGACAGGAGCAGATGCGGCCTCCGGGAGGGAGACCTCCACTTTTCCGGTGCGGGTGAAGACGCTGGTGACCATGAAGAAAATCAGCAGCAGGAAGACCATGTCCACCAGGGGGGAGATGTTGATCCGCGCCGACTCCTCGTCGTCCTCGCGCTCCAAACGGAAGATGGATCCGCCCTGGTTCATGGACGCTTCTCCTGGGATGCAGCGCAGGCCTCCTCGAGGCGGGCGGCCAGGCGGCGATTGCGGCGAACGCACCATGCGTGGAAGAGCAGCGCGGGGATGGCCAGGAGGAGTCCCGCCTCGGTGGTGATGAGCGCCTCGGAGATTCCGCCCGCCAAGAGCCGCGCGTCACCGGTGCCCACCTGGGTGATGACCTCGAAGGTATGAATCATGCCAGTCACGGTGCCCAGCAGTCCCAGCAACGGCGCCACGGAGGCAGTGACCGCCAAGAGGGTGAGTCCCCGTCGAGAGCCCTCCAGCGCGTGGCGCGCCGACTGGATCCGCGTCTCAGAGCCCGCCGCACCACTCTTGCACACGCGAGAGAGAACCCGTTCCTGGGAATTCCGGAGATAATACCAGCAGCGTTCGCAGACCAGTCCCAGACAGAGCCAAGCAAGTATGCCCAGGGGAATCATAACCACGCCGCCCTGCCGGAAGTGCCCCCAGAGAGTCTGGCGCGCAGGCAGTTGCCACTGGAAGCCCGCCTTCCCCTCAAAGGAGACGGGCAATGGAGAGAGACCATCCGAAGAAGAAGTCAGCCGAGCACGGATCTTCGCCGCATCAGCGCCCTCCAGGGGCAACACGACGGGGAAAGCCGCGCCCTTCTCCTGGAAGACGGGGCCCGCGATGGCGTCATTGGCGAAGTAGAGGAAGGGACCAATTCGCAACAACTGTCCCTGAGCCTCCACACCCTCCGGAGTCAGGACCACGTCCTCCACAGGCACCCCACTCCGGAGCGAACGCACCTGCGCACGCTGGGCCTCCAAGAGCGCTTGCCCAGAGAGCCCCTCAGAAAGCCCCCACTCCTGCGCACGCTGGTCCAAAAGACGCCGCGCTCCCCGGGCATCCGAATGATCCCGCGCAATCGACGACGAAAGCGCATTCACGCGGTTCTCCAGGAGCCCCCGGCGTTCCCGCGCGGAAGCTAGTTCTGTTTCCAGGGACGCGATCTCCGATTGGAGGCGGGCGCAGGCCTCTTCGGAGGCACGCGAGGATTCCAGTCGGCGGGACTCCAGCTCCGCCAAACGCTGACGGAGCTTCTCCACGCTCTGGCGCAGCCCATTGTCCTCCACCTGTGAGACCACGGGAGCAACGGCAACGGCATTTTGCGCTTCAGCAGCGAAAACAGGAACGGCACCCAGCGCCAGGATGCAAAGGATTGCCAAGAGGGTCTTTTTCATAGCGGCACCTCCCGGACTCCGCGGTCCGCCTGACTCCGGCTACGCTCCGCCTGACGGAAGAGGCTCCCCAGGGACTCCACCAGCCCGTTGTCCCAGCGGTCCTCCCAGGTCCCGGAGGCCTCTTTCCAGACACCCACGCCAGACAGCCCCGCCGCCTCATTCAAAATCCACCGGCGGCACTCGCCCAAGATCAAAATGCGGAATTCCCGCCGGACGCCATCGGGTCCCGCCAGGAACTGCCGCTCCATCCGCCAGGAACGCGCGCGGTGCCACTCGGTCCCCAGGGCATTCAGCTCAGATCGCAGCGACTCCAGGCCCGCCGGTGCCAGGGCGGTGAGCTCCTCGGCGGCGCTGGCGGCGTCTTTTTCCAAAGCGGCGGTCTTCGTCTCCAGGGAGGCATTCTCCGACTGGAGGGCCGCCAGCTCGGCAGCGAGGGACTCCTTTTGCTGACGGAGCTGTTCTTCCATCCGGGCGGCATCCTGTGCCTCCGAGGCATTCTGCCACTGCAGGGAAGAGAGCTGTGCGCCCAGGGATTCGTATTCCATCAAAAGCCGCTGATACTCAGTCAGGGGCATGGTCTCGCCACAAAGGGAGGGCGTCACCCCCGCCATCAGGGCAAAGAGCGCAACACTGGTTACGATTCGCAAAATCATTGGGGATTCTCCTTTTCCCACATGGGAGTTCCGGGGAGATGCATTCCGCCGTCCAAATAGAGGATCTCGCCCGTCACCGAGGGCGATTCCATCAGAAACACCGCCGCCTTCGACAGTTCCTCCTCCGAGGTCGCGCGCGACAACGGAAGGCTCTTCAACAGGGGGTCCATGGCCGACAGCGGAACGCCCGGCGGGGGATAAACCAGCCCCGGCGCCAGTGCGTTGACACGGATGCCAAGAGATCCCCAGGCATAGGCACACAGCAGCGTGGCATCCCGCAGCGCCTTCTTGGAAAGAAGATAAGGCGCGCTGCCAGTATCCTGGAGGTCCATGCGGGCATCCAGGAGATTCAGGATCGCGCCGGGCTGTCCACGGTGGGCGAATGCCCGCATGAGTCCGAAGGGCGCCCAATAATTCACCCAAAAGACCGCCTCGTATTCCTCCTGGGAACTGGAGAGCAGTCCCGTCCGGCTATAGCAGGAGGCGTTATTCACCAGGCCATCCAAACGTCCAAAGACCGCCGCCGCCTCCCCCAGAAGACCCTCGCAATCCACTTCCCGCAAATCCGCCGTAACCACAGAAGCCACCACGCCACCCGCATTCGCGCAGAGCTCGTCACGCAACACCTCCGCTTCCCCCACCGACCGCCGCGCATGGATCACCACACGCCAGCCCGCCCCCACCAGACCACGGCACAACGCCGCCCCCACACGACGCGCCCCACCCGTGACTAGGGCGACGGGATAGTTGGAGAAATCCTTGGAAGACATAAAAAAAGAGAAAGAAGGAAGGAGGAAGTTAGGCCAGGGTTTCACGGGCGAAACCCCGCACCGGAATTTTACCGGCGCGTGCACCTAGCGCGCCCGTATTGGTGCGCTAGTACCCTCACCGCCGGTAGGCGGAAGAGCGCCTGCGGGACCTTGCAAACTAATCACTAGCCGCTAATTGCTAGGTACTTACGGCACTTTCGCGCCGTAGCGGGGGTACGGGGGCGGCAGCCCCAGTCCTTTGGGTCCCCAGCTAAAAAAGAATCGCTCCGGTGCTAACACCGTCTTGATGCGGTATCGGCACCACCGCATTAGCGGCATAGCACCCCGCAAGACCCTAAATCCGAAATCCCTATAAAATATCCATTCGCGGCCTCCCTGAAGGCACGCGCCAGCACAGTTAGCAATGAGCAGGCAGGCCACTCCGCGGCGCGTGCCTTGCACCGGAGCGATTCTTCCCTAGTCGAAGCCCCAACCAAAGGAGGTCGGGCTGCCGCCCCCGTGCCCCTGCCTAAGCTCTTCCGCCTACCGGCGGTACTGCGCGCCAATACGGGCGCGCTTTACGCAAGCCCACTGCAGAGTGGCCACACTTCCTCCTTTTTCCTTTTTCCCCCAAAAAAGAAAGGGGGCCGGGCGGCAATTGCCACCCGGCCCCTTTCTTTTTTTAGGATGCGTTACTTACTGGTGGGGATCACGGGAAGTTCCACATCCTCGGTGGCCTTGATCCAGTAGCCAGTGCCCACCTTCAGAGCATACTTGCCATTGACCACGGCCAGGTGGTATCCGCCATCCTCGGGATTGAACTTGTAGATCTCCAGTCCGCCATCAGCGTTCTTGGCGATCTTCTCGTAGACCTTGGGATATGCGGTCTTGTAGGCAGCCTCGAAGTCATCGATGTCGTAGACGGGTCCGATGATGTTGAAGCCCTTGGAGAGGCTGATCACATCGCTTTCGGCGGTGCCGTAGACATTGATGGTGGCGGCGGTCTTCGCGTAGATCCAGTAGCCCTTGGTGGCGACCAGGTTGGTGGCGGCCACGTAGCGTCCGCCCTCATACTGCCAGACGGAGCCCGCGTAGAGCTTGCTGCCGTTGACGGAGAAGACGTCGTTCACATCGCCGTTGAGCGGGGTCAGCGGCAGGGCAACCAGATTCCAGCCGGTCTTCAGCGTCACAGTCTGCATGGAGTCGGGAGCGCCGATGGTCACGCGGAAGACCGCGTACTTCTGGCCATTCTCATCCTGCTGCAGGTTGTTCAGCTGATCGGCGGAGAGGACGATCTCGCCGGCCTCACCGGGCACGATGGAGGTGGTGGTGCCCAGCACGGACTCGTAGTATCCATCCACGCGCTTGCGCATCTGGGTGATGGTCAGGCCGCTGGCGGTGGAGGCGGGCAGGCTGGTGGCATCCCAGCTGAGGGCGAACTCCTGGATGATGTCGCTGGCGGGATCGCCCATCTCGGCGACGATGAACCAGCTGGCGGTATTGCCGTAGGGCCGGATATCGGTGGAGAGAGTGGCGAACTCATTGGAGAGACCCAAGGAGTAGAGAGCGCCCTGTGCCAGAGGCTGGCGGACGTAAGTGCCGTCGCCCTTGGGAACCGTCAGGATCGGGAAGGCCACGTCGTAGGTGGCATCGAAGCCGTAGGTAGCGAACTCCTCCCAGCCCAGGGTCACGACCTCGTCGCCGGCAACCACTTCGGCGCCGCTCTTGAAGGTCTTGCGGCTGGTCAGGTTCATTCTCCAGCTGGAGGCACCGATGGTGACCGTGTTGGAGTAGAGGGCGCTGCCGTAGCCGTAGGTGGAGGAGTAGGGATACACCACGCACTGCCACACATCGCCTTCCGCCAGCATGTCGGACGGGATGGTGTCGTAGCCCTTCACCGCCTGGTCGAGGACGTAGCGGCTGGTGGCGTAGCTCTCCACGCTGGTGACACCCTTCAGAGGCACCACGATGCCGTTGCGATACCACAGGTAGCGGTAGTCGGTCACGCGGGTATCCTCGGGAGTGTAGGCGGAGACATTCAGCTTGGCAACCAGGTCGTCGGATGCGCCGGGAGTGGCGGGGGTGAGCTCCAGAGAGCTCTCGCCATCCTCGGGATCATCCCAGACCAGGGACTCGCCAGTCCAGGCCTCGCGCTCCATGTAGAGGTGCATGTAGTAGTTCACGCCCACATCGTTGGTGCTGCGATACTGGCTGTAGACGTTGATGTAGTAGATACCAGCGTCAAGGGCCATGTTCTCGAAGCGCGCGTAGCAGGTGCTCATGTTCAGGTTGTTGTCAGAGCTGAAGTCACGCACGGTCTTGATGTGCTTGAGCTTGCCGTTCACCAGCTTGTAGAGCTCCACGACGGTGTCGGGGATGGAGGTGTTCTCCATGGTATCGCCGTAGGCATACATGGTGCCGACGTTCGTCTCGAAGGAGACCAGCATCTTGCGGTTGTCAGTGCCTTCGGGAACCGTGAACCACACCCAGTCCTGATCATCCACGGACTTGAAGGTGTGAGTCTGGATGTTGACATCGGTGGTGGAGAGCCAAGCCGTCTTGGGATAGATGGGATTGGCGTAGTCGTAGTGATCGTTGGGCTCGTACATGGTGCCAGCAGCCTTGATGACCACCACGTTGGAGACCGCAGAGCGGGACTTCTCACCGTAGATGTTCATGGCGTAGACGGCGCAGTAGACCTGGTCGCCCTCGTCCAGAGAGTAGGTGGAGAAGCCGGACTGGGTGGTGCCCATGTCATCAGAGATATCGGTGACCGCGGGCTGCCAGTAGGGCAGATCCTGTCCGGAGGCAAGCACGTACTGGCTGCTGTCAACCGCCTTGTAGTACCACTGGTAGTAGTAGTTGAAGGTGTACTTGCACTTGGAGCCAGAGGCGGTGGCGATGAGGATGGAGTTGGTGTCGGGGCTCTCAGGAGTCACCTTCACGCTCTCGGGCTTGGAAGGCGCGCCGTAGACGCGCTTGCCGCTGTCCGCGATCTCTTCGTCGAAGCCGGTGCCGATCTGGAGGTAGATCCACTCGCTGGTCACCTCGCCGTCTGCCGTCATGGCGGGCGGGATGGCCTGGCTACGAGCAGTGCTGTCCTCGCGCTCGAACCAGATCTTGAAGGACCACACATCGCCCTTCTCGACCTTGCTGGTGTCGCTCATCTCCAGAGTGGCCGTGGCGTTGGCGCCGATCTCGGTGGAACCGCTCTTGACCAGGTTCATGTTCCGGTACCAGGAGATGTGGGCCACGCCGCCGAAGTCATTCTCGTTGCGGACCTTCACCTGCAGCGCCTTGCCGGCGGCCAATCCAGTCTGATCCTCCACGGGGGAGACCAGCACCAGCTTGGCGGGAATGCTGTGATCCTCGTCGGACTCCTTCATCTCAATGACCTTGGAGACGCTCAGAGTGCTGGTGACACCGTCGGAATTGACGGCGGCCACCACCAGCTGGACGAAGTCGCCCACGCTCACGCTAGTCTCTTCCAGGGACAGCTCGGTGCCGGTGCCCAGGATCACGCTGTCGCCCAGCACGCTGCCGGTGGCGACCTCGTAGAGGCTATCGGAGGAGTAGGTCAGATCATCCACGGAGTATCCGTCTGCGTCGGTCTTGAGCCAGAAGTACTTGTAGGTGATGCTCTCGGTAGAGGCGGTAGCGGGGTAGGAGAGGATCACGCCCTGGAGGATATCGGAGGTGCCTTCACCACTGGTGGAGATGTAGGCGTATCCGGGATCCTCGTCGCCCTCCTCGGTGCCGTTGGAGTAGGCGTAGATGCCAACCTCGAAGGAGCTGGAGTGCTCGGAATCCTCGACCACCGTGGCAGTGCCGTGGAGGACTGCCGCGTTGGCCCAGTCGTTGCGCCAATCGAAGGCATTGAGGACATTGCTGTCCGCGCAGTAGAGGTAGGTGGGATAGAGGCTGGTGTCCTCACGGAGTTCTGCGTCGGAGTAACCCGCCAGCGCGGCGCGCTTGGTCAGGTTGGCGTCGTCGAAGCGGTAGTAGGCGACCATGCCCTCTTCCTTGCCAGTGAGAGAGACATCCATGTTCTCCTGGATCTGGGCCGCGGTGCGGACCACATCCCAGATGCGGATCTCGTCGATGCCGCCCTTGAAGCCGGCGCCGGCGCGGGTGTAGATCAGCGCGGGGCCATTGGTGATGGGCTGGCTGGCGGCCATGCCGTTGGCAACCTGGACACCATCCACGAAGAGAGTGATGATGTTGGTGCTGGCGTCGAAGGTGGCGGCCAAGTGCGTCCAGGTATCAGCGTCGAGGGCGTCAGGAGCAGTGAGGGTGCGGCTGGCGGTGCTGCCTTCCTTGTCGGAGAAGGCGACGTAGGGCTTGCCGTTCCCATTGATGCCCAGCTCGTAGTTGATCAAGGGCTTGGACTCGTCAACCGTGCCCACCACGCGCTGCAGGATCAGGCCGCCATTGGCGGGATCCTCGGCGGAGACCATGGCCTCCAGCGTGAAGGTATCCAGGGCGAAGCGGCTCTGGAGAGGCATCTGGAGGTAGCTGTCCTCGGTGCCGTCGGTCAGCAGATACAGGTAGTTCGCGGGGCTGTTCCAGTCGGTAGGATCGCTGGCGCTGGCGCGTTCGGCGGAGTCGGTGACGCCGTCGTTATCAGTATCCATGCTGAGAGGATCGGTATGGAGGGTGCTGATCTCGATGGAGTTGACGATGCCGTCCTCGTCGTAGTCCTCCTTGCCATCGGCGATACCGTTGTTGTCGGAGTCGCGGCTGGCGGGGTTGGAGCCGATGAGGTACTCGTTGTAGAGATCGATACCGTCATTGTCCATGTCGTTGAGAGCGCCATACTGGTGAGCGTAGGCATCGAGGGTGGTTCCAGTGATGCCGTAGTTCAGGATGTAGCCATTGATGTCGCTGCCCACATTGCCGATGGAGGTGACCATGGAGTCCACATCGTAGTCGGCGGTGGTAGCGCGGTAGTACCAGGCGGCTCTGGGATCGTAGCGGTAGTCGTGTCCGCGGGCGATGACCAGCTTGTCGTCGACGGTCAGGTCGGCATCCACGCTACCGATGTAGAGCTTCCGGTCGTACTCGTCTTCGCCGATGGTGTAGGTAACGGTATTGGCGTTATTGCGTTCCCAGACGATGACCACCTGGTTGCGGCCGGCCTGGAGGTACTCCGCCACGTTGGCGTTTCCGGACATCTCCTCATCGGAGAGCTGGTGCTTGTTGATGAGGACGGCGTTGATGGTTGCGCCGTTGTTGGTGCGAGTAGTCAGGTATGCCTCGGTGGGTGCCACGGCCAGATTCACGTACTTGTGCATGGTCACGTAGGCCATGTCGATGCCCAGCTGTCTGTTGGAGGTGACGTATCCGCCCTCGGGATTGTTGCCCACAGTGCCGTAGGTGGCATTGGTGGCGTTCACGCCGGTCAGCTTGCCGTTGCGCCAGGTGGTGGTGTACTCCATGGCACCGCCCAGGCTGGTGTAGGCCACGCCATACTGATATCCGTAGAGGCCGATGATGTTGCCATCGGAATCATACATGAGCATGGAGGACCAGGTGCTGGTGCCGTTGAGCTTCCACTGGTGTCCGGGGACCTCAAGCCAACCCTCGGAGGGCTCGTTGTCGTTGGCATTCCGGAAGGTATTGAGGTTCCAGGTCTTCATCCACCACTCGGGGATGCCGTCGCCATCCACATCGTCCACGCCGCCAATCGTCTTGGCGCCGTCAGCGAAGTCGATGATGGCTCCGTCAGCCACAGTGAGGGCGTAGCCGTCTTCGCGGAAGTGAGCGAAGTCCTCGACGGACTTGCCGCCGTCATCGAAGCGGTAGTTGGCGCGCAGCTGGTAGTCACGCTCCATGTAGCGGTTCTCAACGGTGTTTCCGGAGGCGTCGGTGTAGGCGTCGTAGGAGATCACGGCGTTGAGGGGGCTAGGAACGATCTGCTCGGCCCAGTACTCGATCTGCTCGGGCGTGCGTGCCTCGCCCCAGAAGCGGAGCTCGTCGATGCACACGCCGTCGATCTTCTCGATGCGGGCGTATTCGGAGGCGGCGCCGAAGTCGACGTCGTAAGCCACGGGGAAGGAGGAGATCTCAGCGATCTTGTCGCGGTAGATGGTCAAGGTATGGGCCTCGGTGCTCCAGCAGAGAGCCAGGTAGGTCCAGACGCCTTCCTCCAGCGCGGGAGTAGCGCCCTCGCCACCCACGGTAGCGATCACTTCGTCATTGGCGGTGAAGATCTCGCCGCGGGGGATGCCATTCTCCAGGAGGAATCTCCAGCCCCAGCCGGTATCGGAGGCGCGGGTCTCGAAGAGGACACCGGAGGCGGCGTTCTCGGCCTTGACCCACAGTTCCAGAGTGAAGTCGCCGGAGAAGACATCGTTGTAAGAGCCCTTCACCTGGGTGCCCACCGCGAAGCGATCGGGATAAGGCAGCTCCAGATCCTCGTCCAGGGCGCCCAGATCCAGAGAGCGGCTGGGGGCCTCGGTGGCGCGATACAGAGTCCAATCGGTGCACTTCACGTCGTCCCAGGAATCCTCAACGGGCATGCCAGTGGACTTCAGGACCACCACGGACATGGGATGCAACGGGTTGGCGTTGAAGGCGACCTCGATCTTGTCGGAGACGCCATCGTCATCCGTATCCGCGTTGAGAGGATCGGTGCCGTAGTTCATCTCCTCGGCGTTGGTGAGGCCATCGCCATCGGAGTCGGCATCGCCATCCAGAGTCTTGCCGTCCTTAGCCAGAGAGTAAGGATCGTTGGGATCGGCACCCTCTTCGCGGAGCAGGTACTCGTAGTAGTCGGAGAGGTTGTCGTCATCGGCATCGGAGTCACCGTCAGCGGTGGTCAGATCGCCGAAGTTCTCCATTTCCCACCAGTCGGCAATACCGTCGTTGTCGGAGTCGCCATCCTGGTATTCCTCGGAGTCGGTGATGGAGAGGCGGGCATCGCCCTTAAGGGTGGCGGTCAAACCATCGGAAGACATCTCCTCGGTGTAGGCGGCGTAGACCTGGTTGTAGATGCTCTGGGCGCTTGCAAGAGCGGCCTCGGCACTCTCCAGAGCGGTCTTCTCCTCATCGGAGGGGCTTTCAGAGGCGTCGTAGGCGGTCTTGGCGGTGTTGTAGGCGGACTGGGCGCTTTCCAGATTGCTCTGCGCCTGGCTCAGACCCTCGGAGAGAGCGGAGCGGGTCTTGTAGGTGACTGCAGGAACCTTCGTGCCGGAGGCAGTCGTGTAGTTGAAGGCGAAGTAGGCAGCCATATTCGCGGTGTCTGCGGAGAGGAAGACATTGCGGTTGGCGGCGATTTCGTCTTGAGTCAGGACCTTGTTCCAGATGCGGACCTCGTCCAGGATGACGGAGAGGCGATCGGTGACAGTGGAGTCATCGCCGAAGTAGAGCTTGCCGTCCACGGAGTCATCGGTGGAACGCAGGCGAGCCGCGATCTTCCCGGACTCGAAGAGGTGCTCCTCGCCATCCGCGTAAGCCAAGATGGTGATCTGAGCTTTGGCGGTAGCGACCTGCTCCACGGTGAAGGCAGCGTGGACCCAGGTGCCGGTGGGCACCGTCCAGTCGGAGAGAGTCACGGTGGTGAGTCTGGTGGCGGAGAAGAGATTGGGCAGCGTCAGAGCGAGCTTGCCGTCCTTCAAACCGAACCAGAAGTCACCGCGTGCGCCTTCGCGGTCCGCGCTCTTCTGCAAGAGGGTACCGCTGTTGATGGAGCTATCGGAGAGCTTGAACCAGAGTTCGCCGGACCAGGCGGAGAGGTCGTCGATCATGCCATCGAAGGCGGGCACCACGGCGTAGGGAGTGGTGCGTGCCTCGACGGTGGAGGTACTCTTCGTGATGGTATTGGTGGTCTCGTCGTAGACCAGGTCGGTGACCTCGTGGGACTCCAGGATCAGATCCAGGCCCTTGTTGCTCCAGGGATCGGAGGCGTCTGTGGCATCGGTCTCGGCCATGATCTCGTCACGGTCGTTGAGACCATCGCCATCGGTGTCGCGGCGAGTGGGATCGGTACCGAAGACCTTGTTCTCGGCCTCGTTTGCCAGACCATCGCCGTCGAAGTCCACCTCGCCGTCGGTGGCGTTGAGGAAGAACTTCACGTCGATGACCATGTCGGTGACATCAGAGGTGGTTCCGTAGAGGAGGAACTTACCCTTGGAGGTCTGGGTGACGCGCTGATAGTTGCCGTTAGAGAGCTCGGCGTAGAAGGAGCGTCCGGGAGTCTGGGTCTTGATGGGGTTGTAGCCCATCTTGTACTCCTGGAGATCGGTGACGCCGTCTTCATCGAAGTCGGTGGTATCATCCGCGGTGGTCAGATTGCCGAAGTACTCAATCTCCCAGTCGTCGGGGATGCCGTCGTTGTCGGTATCCACGATATCGTCATCATCGTCATCCTCGGGATCATCGGGATCCACGGGAGGAGGCGTGGGATCATCGGGATCATCGGGATCCACGGGATCGGGCTCGTCATGCTTGATCTCCTGACCGACCACAGCCACCTCCACCAGCTCGGCGGGATTGCCGGCGAAGTCGGTGAGAGCGGTATCGGCGGTGAAGGAGGCACTGACCTTCAGGTTGGTGTTGTCGTAGTCATTGGCGGTCTTGCCCTCCGCCAATCCGAGAGTCAGAGTCACGATCTTGCCGGTGGAGTCGAGAGTGCACTCGGTGACCTCGAATTCATTGCCAGTCTCCACATCGGTGACGGTCCAGACGGAGAGATCGGTGCCGGAGAGGCGCTTCATTCCCTCGTCGAAGGTCAGGGTGATGGTGTCGACGAACTTGCCACCCTTGGTCGCGGAGGCAGTGGACTTCAGCTGAGGAGGCTTGGAGTCGATGGTGATGGTTCCGGTGACCACCGAGGGGCTCTTGGCGAGGGTCTTGTTGAGGACCACATCGCTATTGGTGATGGTGGCGGTGAACTGGTCGCCGGCATCCTCCAGGTTGGTGTTGTTGGCTGTGGTGCTGGGAACGACCACGACGAAGAAGTCGAAGAGTCCGTCCTGGGTCTCGCCGGTGATCTCGTTATCGGAGGCGGGCGCCAGCGTCACGACCTGGGTATTGCCCTCCTGGCTCCAGGAAGGAGCGCCGGAGAGTGCCACGAAGGTATCGATGGAGGGATTGAAGGAGCCATTGCCATCCGCATCGCGCCACAGCTGGACGCCGGAGGTCTCGTCTGCCGTCAGCTTGCAGAGGTCGCTGGTGATCCAGCCCTTCACATTGTCGAAGCGGACAGTGACGCTGGTGAGGAGCACATCGGAGGCGCCGCTGTTGGCGATATCCAATCCGATGATATCGCTGGCCGCGCTCTGTGCGGTAGCGAAATCGGCGTTGGCGCTATCGGGAGTGATGCGACGGATGGAACGCGCGGAGTTCGCCAGGAATTCCCAGGAAGCCGCCATGTCATTCCACCACTCGTCAACGGAGAGGATGATGGCGTTGTCCTGGGTATATCCGTCATCAGCGGGAGTGCTGAGCTTCACGTAGTCGGTATCCGCGAAGGCGCGGAGAGTCTCGCCAATGTGATCGGCGACCACGAAGTCGCCCTCTTCCGCAGCGGGATTGAGGACCACCTGGTCATCGGCAGTGAGACTCCAGGCACCCATGGTGGTGCCATCGCAGGTGCGCAGGACGATCACGTCGTTGAGAGGATCATAGTTGCGGTTGGCATCGCCGTCGACATCCAGATAGAAGAGGACCATCTCGCCGTCTGCGACGGTGGCGCCCTCGGCAGGAGTCTCGGGCAGCAGTGCCAGCGCATTCTTCTTCAGGGAGACCGTCTTGGTGCCGATGCCCTGAGAGGCCACGGAGTCGGTGTCGATGACGGCATCCAGCCACGGCAGGCTGTAGACCAGATCGGTATCGAAGAAGACGGGCTCGTTCTCGGACCACTCGCCATCGCCATCCACATCGTAGAAGGAGATGTGGTCAGCGACAGTGAAGACCTGATCGGAGTCGTCCTGGTTGATGCGGTCGGTGCCGACAGTGAACTTGCCGTCCATATCCACATCGGTGTACTTGCACTCCTCGGAGCCGGCCAGGCTGGTCAGCTTGGTGCCCAGGGAGATGGCGGCACCGTCAAGCGCATTCACGGGAGCGCCCTTGGTGCTGTAGACCAGGGTGTCTTCCTGGAAGAAGCGCTGAGGATCGAAGGTGACCACGATGGCGTTGTCGCCGGAGCCCAGAGTGAGAGTGACGGGCTTGGTGAGGTCAGTGATGACCGCGCTGTTGCCATTCCAGCTCAGGGTGTAGGCGCCATTGAGGCCGCGGCTCAGAGTCACGGTCTGGTAGCCGGAGACCGCGGAGCCCGCGGAGCGGACCAGCAATCCGCCGTTGGAAGAGACGGGATCCACGCCCACCACATCCGCGAACTCGGCATTGATGGTGGTGGAGAGGATATCGGTCTTCACGCCGCTGGCAACGCTGGCCGCGCCGGTGCTGTAGGCGATGTCGTCTACATCCATGGAGGCGTAGAAGCGGATGCCGTAGGGCAGCTCGTCACTCATACGGGCAACCACGAAGAGATCCGCGGTCTTGTCCTCGTTGGAGGGAATCACGCAGGACTCGTCCGCCAGCAGGAACTCGTAGTGAGTGGTACCAGTGGTCTCGTCGTAGGTGGCGAGAATGGTGCAATCCACTGCAGTATCCACGGAGGTATCGAGCTTGCCGTCGCCGTTGGAATCGCGATAGAGGATCAGTCCACGCTGGGCGGGATCCGTCGCCTTCATGGAAGCCAGGGCAGTCTCGGGATCGAAGCCCTCCACATTCACCAGGTCAATGCCGACGCTGGTGACGTAGGGAGTGGCACCAGTGTTCGTCTGGACGAAGTGGTTGACGCTGGTGAGGGCCACCAGCTCGTTGGCATCCACAGTCTGGCCAGAGACAGTCTCCTTCGCGAAGACGGTGTTGGTGACAGTAGTGCAGGAGATGGTCTGGCTGACGACCTCGGCGAAGCTGAACACCGCACCGCGGGTCACCTGGTCCTCAATGCCCTTCAGATCCGTGCCGAAGGAGATGGACTTGTCGCGGTTCTTGTAGTCAGCGTAGGTGTAATCGGGCTCGGAGGGTTCCAGGAAGCTCGCGCTCATCTGGAAGCTATCGCCGAAGGACATATCCTCGGTGGTCTTCACACAGATGAAGAAGTTCTGGTTGTCCTGGAGAGTTCCGTTCACGGGGGTGTTGAGCCACGCGGTGATGAAATCGGGATCGGGGACCAGGGAGCAGGTCCAGGTATCGCCGCCGCCCACGAAAACGGGTGCCTCCTTGAGAGGCACGAACATATCGGAAGCGGAGAAGGTGCCGGAGCCATCCATATCCCACCACAGGGAGACACCGCTGTTCTGATCGGCGGTGAGATCATTGAAGTGGCTGGGAGTGACGCCAGAGACGCTGTGGAGAGTGACATCCACCCAGTAGAGGCTGTTCTGGTTCACGAAGACCCGGTCGGTGACTGCGCCATTGGGCAGGCTGGCGCCATTGCGGCGGACCACCAGGAAGGGTCGGCTGTAGTCATCGGCAGCGCCGTCACCGTAGACGATGGCGAACTCTCCGACTGCGGGGAGCTTCGCGGAACCGCCATTACCGAAGGCGATGGTGCCATTGTCGTAGGAGACGGTGTACCATCCCTGCTTCTGCATATCGCCAACCGCCATGATCTCCACGCCCGTGATATTCTTCAGAGGAGTGATGACGCGGCCATTGGCGTTGTAGACGGGCAGAGTCTCGGATGTGGCACCGCCCAGGACACTGGTCTGCACCACGATGTAGTCCGCCTTGTTGCCGGAAACGCCCTTCAGGACGTAGGTACCGGCTTCGCTGGCATCCACGGCAGCGCCGCCATTCCAGGCGAGCTTGGTGCCATTGCGAGTCAGAGTGGAATCGCCCACCGTAGCATCGATGCCCACGGAGAGGACGCGCACGCCGCTGATGGCGGCGGGCTGCTGGATGTCACGAGCGGTGTCGTTGCTGACGGTCAGAGCGACCGTCTGGTCGGATTCGGGCAGCGCCACCACGGTGCCGGTGGTCACGCCATCGCCATCGAAGTCCGCCACATCGGCCAAGCGTCGAACCACCACGAAGGCGGATCCCGCCTCGTCAGCCACCACCACGCGCTGGTTGGCGGCATCGGAGAGCGCCACGGCTTCGCCGTTGTCCAAGCTCAAGGTGTTATCGGCGACCTTGAAGACCAGGTTGTGCTTGCCGGCGGAGAGGTTCTTGGAGATGGCCTCCACCAGGATGGAACCATCCAGGACATAGCGGGGACCGAAGCTGCGGGAGGCATCCTGCATATTGACGGCCAGCACGGGGATGGGCTCCTGGCTGGGAGCGGAGACATTGCCTGTGGAGACATCCGCAGTCACTGCGGGGGCGGCGGCGCGGAACTGGATGCCGCGGGCACCGAACTCCTGAACCGCCCAGGGCAGCGCGAAAGAATCCGCATTGCCGAAGATCGGGATGTCAATGCCTTCATCGTAGACACCCAGGGTGCCACCCACGTCATACCACATGTCATCGCCGGGCTCATAGGAGACGTTGTACTCCAAGTCGTAGGAGCTTCCGGAGGTGGACTGGCCAGCGATGGTGCCGGACTGTCCGAAGAGTCCCTTGTAAGGATCACTCTCGGGATTCAAGCCACCATTCTTCTTGGCGTAGTAGATCTCTCGGGTATTGATGCCGTTCTCCTGGAGGTCCAGCTTGCTTGCGCAGGTGTTGGACATGACCAGGGGATAACCGCCATCGTAGTAAGGAACGAAGGTGGTGTAGTTCGTCTGCGCGGCCGCAGAATCCTCGCCGTTGGCCAGGGACTCGCCGGCATTCCAGCGGTCGTCGCCGTTGGCGTCGTAGTAGCGGGTATCGGTGAGGCGATTGCCCTTGGTGCCATCGGGGGTGCCCCAGGTATCGGCAACGCTGTCGCCGGAGGTATAGGCCCCCATGGTGAGGCCGTCATCGGGGATCTGTGCATAGAAGGACTCGCCGAAGCGGAAGGAGTCGCTGGGAACCACGCGGATCTCGAAGTCCGCGGAATTGGGCTTGCCGCCCACGGTGGGCACTGCCACGCCGCCCAGGGGCTTCAGGGTCACTTCACGGTAGAGGAGACCCTCCACCGTGGTCCCGAGGTCGCTCCAGGAGAGACTATCAGAGGAGAGCTTCACGGACTTTCCGGTGCTCAGGTCGTAGAGCAGGACGCCGCTGGTGCTGTCATCGGCCAGGGGCTTCAGGGAGACCGCGGGATCGAAGGCACCATTGGAGGTATCCACCAGGCGCACCTTCACCGCCGTCAGCTTGTAGCTCTCAGGAGCCGCCAAATCCAACGCAGCAACCGCCACTTCCTCGCCAACATTGATGCGGCTGGTCTTAGACTGCATAACAGGCTGCGCCTTGCCGTAGACATAGATGGGGCCAGACAGCAGCGTGTTGGCAGGAGTCTTCTCAGTGCTGTAAGCAGCGGTGATATACCCCGTGGCAGAAGGTGCCGCGAAGGGGTGATAGGCGCAGGTGTTGCCAGCATTCGGTTTGGCCCAATCCTCGTTGGACGCGAGTTTGTTAGAGATTCCCGTGTTCGTCACGGAGACATTCTTCAGGACGGCGTAGAAGGAGGAGCCGGGATGGGCGCTGGTGTCCATCGCCTTGACCGTGATGGAACCGCTATTCTCTGAAATCTTCACATCGGCAGAGGAGAACTCACCGCCCTGGACAGCGATAGAATAGGCAACGACATCACCGCGGTTGCCATTCCGGTCACTAGTGCTATTGCAGGGAATTGCAGTGAGCGTGCTGGAACCGCCCGCAGTGCAATTGCGAATGACATTGCCTCCAGAAGAGAGCTTCAAGCCGCTGGCGTAGTTGGTCATGGAACCACCCTTGGCATTCTCAATGCGGAAGACCTCCAGGGCATCCTCCTGGGAACCACCCAGAACCTGGTATGCGGACTGAACGGGATGGACGCCGGGAGCAGTCACATCGAACTGCGCCCACTCGCCAATGACAGTTGCGGGTCCGAAGGCGTGTTCAATGGGGTTCGAAGAATAGAGGGTTCCGCGATAGGCGAAAGACAGATTCTTGATGGACTTGCTAGCCTGGAAGCGGAAGCGGATGGTGCTGTCGCTCACAAAGGATGCACCAATGGCGCCGTTAGACAGTTCCGTGAAGCTCTGCTCATCGGCTGCATAGCCGGAGATGATATCGTCACCCTGGCGGATACCCAGATCATCGGCGCCCAAGATGGGCTCGGAGAAGCGGACATCCAGGAATTCGTAGGAATCCAGGGTATCATTGGAATTCGCCTTCAGATAGGGAGTGGCTCTCCACGCGACGGCGGAGACTGCCTGAGGGGCAACACCATCCCATGCACAAGCGGGACCGAAGGAATCGCAGACCCAGATGGCATCCAGAGCGCCGGCGTCCTCGGCCTCGAGCTCGCTCTGGTCAACCGTACGGATCCAGTAGATGCCGGCGGTCTCGTCATCAGAGGAGAAGTCGAGATTCTTCAAAGCGGCATTCACATGCTCGTAGGTGTAGTCAACGGTAGCCTCTTTGCCTTCTGCGTCAGTGTAAGAAAGCTTCACCGTCACTTCACTGTCGGCAGCGATGATATCGGCGTTATAGCCGGAGTTGATGCGCTTATCGTAAATCTGTTCATCGTCATCGCGGGGATTCACGTAAGTGACCATCACCTGGCGATCGCCGTAGGTGCGAGGCGCCACATCAGTCTGGTCGAAGGTCACGCGGATGGTGGAGTAGATGTAGTCGGGATCATCCAGATTCCAGCCAGCGGCATTCGTGGCCTTGGCGTGGTTGGCATTCTGCTGAATGACGCTGACGTCAGTGACCTTGGCCTGCCTCCAGCCAGAAGGAGTCTGGCCGCCTTTAATGAGCTCATAGAGGGCGCTGTCCTTGGCAACTGTGTTCAGAGGATAGCTATTCAGACCAGGGAAAGAACTCCAGCTCGTCTCGGAGGCAATTTTCGTCTCCATGTTATCGGCGTCATCGGAGTGGACCCACACGATGAAGTTGGACATGGCGGAAGAGCCCACCATCAGCTGAGCGGGATTCTTCAGATCGTGTCCCCAGGGATTGAAGAAATTCATGTCGACGGCATCCACACGACCATCGGCATCCAGGTCACGGTAATACATACCGAAGCACATCTCGCCGGCATCCACACCATCCTGCTGAGTGATGTCGATGGAGTCATGCTGGAAGGTATAGATGTTATTGGTAGTATCGGCGGTGGTCCAGATATGTCCAGCGTCACCCATGATACCGGGAGTCACCACGACCTCTCCGTCGACCAGTTCCGCAGTTCCGATGATCTCCTCGGTGGTGTAGTTGGCGTTGTTACCCTTCGCGCTAATGAAGGTATAGCTGCCCTTCTTGTTGGTGAACATGGGAGGCAGCAGTCCAGCATAGCCGGGCTTGTAGGCGGACTTCGCGTCAAGAGTGATGGATGTGTCGCTCAGCGCATCGCCAGCGTAGTCGTAGATGCCGTTGAACTCCACGCGGATGGACGCCAGTTCCTTGTCAGCGGGAGCCAACAGAGGCGCGTTGGTAGAAAGATTCGTGGCCCCCAGCAGATCGATGACCACGTAATTGGAACCCTCGCGGTGGAAGATGCCGGGGTTGTAGCAATGAGCCTCCGTGCTGCTGTAGAGAGTCAGCTTCGCCTCGGAGTTGTCCTTATACACGGCGTAGACGCTGAAGTGGTTCGCCGTAATAGTGGAGGTGTAAGTATCACTCTCCGCAGCATCATAGTTCTGGACATCCTCGGCGATCATCTTGAGATTATTCAAACCGAGCTTGCTGTTGTTTCCCACGACGCGCTTGGAGAAGCGCAGGGCGATGGAGCCATTATCGGCGCCGAGGGTGGCCTTCACCACGCTGAGGCCGCCGACTGCGGAGAGAGGCAGCTCTCCGGAGGTGGAGGTATCGGATGCCACATTGCCATGGGCATCATAGATGGCGTCCGCATAAGGACGGATCTCGATAGTCTCAACACCACTGGGGATAGACTCCGTGCTGGTGTTGGTCATCGTGGGGGAAATCTTCAAGCGGCAACGGATGACTGCGGTAGCGCCAGAGAGGGCATTGCCATTGGCATCGGTGACCTTGTCCACCAGGACGCTAGTGGCGGTACCGCCATTCGCCCGGAGAATGACCTTGAAGTCTCCCGCGGCAACGGGATCGCGCCAGTTGAGCTGGCTGGCGTTTGCCTTGCCGAGCTTGGAATCGGTAGTAGCAGTCTCGCTCCAGGCGCCGTCGCCATCGCCGTCCAGCCAGATGAAGTCCGCGGCGGAGACGCTGTTGCTCTGATCCAGATCGATGTAGTAGAGCTCAGTGGGGACGTCCTCGCCGGTGAAGCCATCGGTCACGCCATTGCCCAAGATGAGGGTATCCTGACCCGCCACGTAGGTGAGGGAGCTATCCACGGAATTGTCGATCCAGGCGCCACTGCCCTCGGAGGCCCAACCGGTAAAGAACTCCAGAAGCTGAGTCTTCTTGGTGTTGTCAATACTGGTTCCGTCGTTAACCTGGAAGTTCTGGGGGAATGCGATGCCAGTGGAGCTGTAGTACGCGATCCGCGCCAGGGTATCAGCATCGATCTCATTGATGAACTTCAGGTCGTAGGTACCCGTGGGATTAGAGCCGGGTCCCAGCCAGATGAGATTGTAGTCGGAAGGTCCAGTCTGGTCAGTGAAGCTCACCTCGGTGACATCCGCAGCGGCAGCATAGGTGCCATCATCTTTCTTCGCACCATAAGTGGGCGCGTTAATGGAGAGAGAAGGAATTAAGCTCGATGTATCAAGAGTATACAGATCACTCGTAGAGCGACCATTCTTGCCATAGATCTCGTTGCAGTACTGGATTGCAAAGGCATCGGTGCCCAGATCGAAGGTGCCGTTATCATTCACATCAATCCAGCGGAGATAACCGACTTCAATGTCATTCTTGCTGATAAGCGAAACCTGGAATTTCACGGAGACCATTCCGTTGTCTCCGATGTCACTGAAGTGTCCCTTTGCCGCCTGGTTCTCTTTCAGACCGGAGCCCCAGAGATACTCATCCACATCGGAGGAGAAGGCGGAATCGGGGGTCGTGCTAGCGCCCTTCTTGAAGAGGACGGTGCCATTTTCAGTGGTATCGGCATAGCGATAGACCTTTCCGTCGCTTGCCAGTTTGGTGCCGTAGATCTTCTCGACGGTGCCTTCGCCACCCACGGGCTTATTGAAGGTCAGGGTGACGTGCTGATTGCCGTCAATCGTCTCGATCTTGGACTTGATGATTGCGGGAGCGGCGTCATCCACCATATAGGTCTCGCCACCCAGGAAGGCATCGCCCTCGGCGGGCAGGTAGTCCAAACGCACGAAGCCATATCCCTCGCCCACATTGACGGTGAGAATATCGCCTTCCAGGGAGCCGATGGCGGCGGCGGGAGCGGTGGTGCCGCGGACCTCAGCGTAGGAGCCCTCAGCGCCCTGGTAGCTGCGGGTGACGGTGACGCGGAAGTCCTCCGCCTTCACGTCGCCAGTGGAAGTGACCTTGAAGGAGAGGATGCTGCCGGATGCCAAGAAGTCATTGCCATCACGGGTGATGGCGGTGACCACCGCAGACTGTGCGGCGCTGGAGGACGCCTGGTTGGTGATGGCGGGTCCCACGTTGACGACGGGGACATTGTAGACATCGGAATTGTCGCCGGTGCCATCCACATCGTAGTAGAGGAAGTTGCTCTTGAGGCTCAGAGTGGCGTCAGTCAGCTCGCCCAGGGAGGAGACATCCACCAGAATGGTATCGCTCTCGGCAGCGGAGACGAATGCGAAGTCGTTCAGGGTATAGCTCGTTTCGCCGGCAGTGAGGGTGATGCCCTTCCCGTTGATCTTCACGCCACCGATGGCGCGGTTGAACTTCAGGACCAGGACGCCATTCTCCAGGCTCCAGCCATCCAATGCCAGCTCGCCCAGCTCCTCGGGAACCGCGATGAAATTCAGACCCCACTTGTTGGAAGAAAGGCTATTGATCGTCTTGTCACCCAAGAAGATGTATCCGTCCTTCTCCAGGACGATCTCGTAGGAATTGTTCTTCGCCACCTTGTCGATGGCCCAGATGCCCTTCTCGTCCGTGCCATTGCGGTAATACTCAGCACCATAGCCCTCGCCGCCCTTAGTCACGGTAGCATGGCAGTCACCGCCATCCACGCGGTCGTACCACGCCAACATGGTCTGCCAGGTCGTATCCTCGCCCTTCTTCTTGATGCTCGCCTTCACACCCGCCACAGGAACACCATTGGCATCCGTAACACGGCCAGAAATGATGACACCATTCAGATCCTCGTTGGCCTGAAGAGTCATGTTACGATAGATGTTGATGGCGTTGATGCTGACAGACGAGTTACTCCAAGCAGTAGCGAAGTGCTCATCCAGGTTGTACCAACCATTGGAGCCTCCGCCCCAACCCATGTTGAAGTGGTAGAACCAGCGGCCATTGTGGGTGCCGTAACCATCCGTATAGATGGAGTGACCAGCAGAGGCGTCAGAAAGATTGATAGCGGCCCGAATACCAATCGGCACAGGACGACGGGCATCCAGAGAGGCACGAATGGCATCGAACGTACTACCTGCGCTATAAGTAGCAGAGTAATCAAAATTCTTAAACGTGCTAGCAGTCACATTACCGCCGGTCTCACCCGAGTTGGTGTGATAGTAGGCTACACCGATGGCGATACCTGCATCGCGGCACAGACGGCCGATTTCCTTGTAGTTGTCCTCATTGATCTCGGTATAATCCGCATCGGTGTATTTTGCGCCGGGATTGTAGGTCATGAGGGACCAGTTGTAGGAGCCGTCCTTGTTCGAACCACCCATGGTGGTCATTTCGTAAGGCCAAGCCTTCTTCATCATGTTGGAGGCATCACCAACAGTCAGCGTCTTAGTGATGGGAGTCAGTCTCTTCTGGGGCCACTCGAAGTAGCGCAGGATCTGAGAGGTAGTGGTGGCGGTGCAGCCGACCACGGAGTTGTTGGGGTTGCCCTCTTCCGACTTGGGGCCATCCACCGTGGGAGTGGGGGTGTAGTAGTTATAGCAGGCATATTTGGTGCCGCTGTTGAGGTCGTCATTGGCCCCCTGGGACCACTTGGTCTTGGTGAAGTAGTCGACCCAGATATCGTCAAGGGTAGCGGCAGACCAGGAGCGTGTCTTCTTGGTGGAGGTATACTGGTTCCACTCGTCCTGGTTCTTCTGATAGTACTGTGCGGTGGCGTCATCGGAGGCGCCGCGAGTCTTCTTGGAGGACTCGGTGTATTCCTCGTCAGCCACGGCCAGGCGGTTGGCGACATCGGCGACGATCAGCCAGCGGAGGGGATTTCCGGAGGCGTTGTCGAATGCGCCCTCGTTATTATAGAAAAGCACAGGCGCCACGCGGGTATCGGGGGAGACCACCAGGAATCCCTGGGGGGCGAAGGAGACCGCATAGCCATAGACGGTGCCATTTTCCTCGACGGGAATGGCTTCGCCGACCTCGCGGGCGATGCCATCAGCGGCAACGGGGTTGCCCTGGCTGGCAAGCCAGCCCTTCGCAAATGCGAGGGCCTGCTCCTGGGTAACGGTGGCAGCCTGAAGATTCACGCCAAGAATCAGCGCAAATACCGCAATACCAAGACGAACGAGTCGTTTCAGCATCTTCGTTTCTCCTAGTGTGGATGAGTAGTGCATTGTTTTTGATTTGATGATTGATGATAATTCAGAAATTGTTGCCGCACAGGCTCTTCCATTTCCGGAAGAGCCGCCTCCCGCACACGGCGAATCTGCCGTGGAGAGACTCTGCGCCACCCTGGAATGAGCAAGAAACATGCCACCGTGGGCACAGTCCACCCCTAGGGTACGGCTAGACTAGTAAGCCACAAAATAACCCCATTTCTAAATTTTGCGAACAAATACGGGGATTTTTCCGCCTGGGGCGGGAAAATCCCCAAGAAAGGAGGATGGAGTTCGCTCGGCTTCGGCGCAATGTGCAATATGCGATGCAATGGTCGCTGCGCAGCTCTTCCGCCTAATCGACGGCAACCGATACCGCTTCGGCAGCGTCCCTGCGCCGGAGCGGTTCTTTCCTAGCCGGGCCCCCAAAGGACTGGGGCTGCCGCCCCCGTACCCCCGCCTTATTTCTTCCGCCTACCGGCGGTACCATTTCTTCCTTTTGCCTTTTAGCGCGCCAATACGGGCGCGCTTGGTGCAATCGCCGGTTTTTCCCGGCGTTGGGTTTCGCCTGCGAAACCCTGACCTAACTTCCTCCTTCCTCCCTCCTCCTTCCTCCTTCCTCCTTCCTCCTTTTTCTGTATTTCCCACCCCCTTCGCCCTACTCCCTACTCTCTCGCCCTTGGGTGGAACTGTTCAAATGCCTCTTTCATTCGTGATGCCTCGGCGGAGAGATACACCTGTGTTGTCGCGACAGAGGCATGTCCCAGGAGTTCCTGGATGGATCGAATATCTGCGCCATGTGCCAAGAGGTGTGTGGCGAAGGAGTGCCGGAGGAGGTGTGGGTGGACCTGTTGACGGATGCCGGCGAGGCGTCCCGCTTCGTCGGTGACCTCCCAGACGGAGCGTCGATTCATGGGTCGTCCCTCTAGATTCAATAATATATAAGGGGACCGTTTCGTGCGATCCAGTGCGGGTCGTCCATCCTGAAGGTATTCCTGGAGGGCGTGGTTTGCGTGTTGATCGAAGGGGACCACGCGGTCCTTTCCGCCCTTCCCCTGGACCCGCAGCACGCCCCGATCGGAATCCAGCGAAGCCATTCGGAGGGAGCAGAGTTCGCTGACGCGCAGTCCGGTGGCATAGAGGAATGCTAGGATGCAGCGGTTCCGCAGATAGCGCGGACGGTCCTTTTCTGTGGGGGGATTGTCGTAAACCGAGAGAAGCCGGTGGGTCTCCTCTTCGGAGAGTGCCTGTGGGACAGTCTTGGGGAGCCGCGGGGCACCCATGAGTTCGGTGACATCGATGGGCAGGAGCTTCTTCAATCGTAGAAAATGGAAGAACGCCTTCACCGAGACCAATTCCCGGGCGCGGGTGCGTGCGCCCATGCCCTGCGCTTCCTCCCGCTCCAGGAAGTCCCGGAGGTCCTCCCGGGTGACGGTTTCCAAGGAGACCACGCCCTGTGCCCGGAGGAATCCCCAGAGCTTATCCAGGTCCGTGCGATAGGCGCGGATGGTGAGTCGCGACAATCCCCGCTCCAGCAGCAGGAAATCCAGGAACTCCTTTCGATGCGGGAGGATTTCTTCCGGTGTGGGTTGTTTCTCTTGATCAGCCATGGGTCTCTCTTGGAGAATGTGCGAATGCACCGGGTTCCCGTGTGTTTTAGAACGCGCGGACCTCCACGATATCCTGTGCATCGGTGAGGACCATCGCCAGTCGATCCAGGCCGATGGCGGTGCCGGCGCAGAGAGGGAATCCCTCCCAGAGCGCATTCATGTATCCCTGGTCCATGGGATAGACCACCCTGCCCTCACGCTCACGGAGCTGAGCAGTCTGCAGAAAACGCCGCTCCTGCTCCGCGGCATCGGCCAGCTCCGTGCAGGCATTGCCGACCTCTAGTCCAACAATATAGAGTTCCCAACGCGCCACCTTCCCGGGCTTGCCGGGAAGCAGTGCGGAGAGACCGCTGCATTCCAGCGGGTATTCCGTCAGGAAGAGCGGACGTTCCGCGCCCAAATGGGGTTCAACCTGCGTGCAGAGCACCTCCTCGAAACACCCGCGGTCCAGCGCCTCCCGCAAAGAGCACTCCGCGTATTTCTGGAAGGCGTCCTCCACCGTGAGGCGCTCCCATTCTCCCCCGAAATCGATGGTGTGTCCCCGGAAGGGCGTGGTGGTTTTTCCGGGATGGACGGCCGACAGTGCCGCGCGGATCATCCCCTGTGCGTCCTCCATGAGCTGCAGCCAGGTGCCGCCAATGCGGTACCACTCCAGCATCGTGAACTCCTCGCGGTGGTGATCGCCGCTCTCGCCCAGTCGGAAGCAGGGACCGATCTCGAAGATCCGCGGAATCCCCGCCGCCAGCAAGCGTTTCAGATGGAGTTCCGGGGAGGTCCGCAGCCACTTGCCCTCCCCCGCCTCCACGGCATCGATGTAGTCCTCCAGCGCGGGATCCCCCAGCCGCACCGGCGATTCCACCTCCAGGAAATCCTCACCACGGAACCACCCCCGCAACGCATCCAGCATCCGCTGACGTCCCCGAAGACGCTCCACCTTCCCCAATAACTCCCGACGATCCCGACGGGCACTCTCGCAATCCCGCTCAAAAAACAGCTGGCTCATCGCAAAAACACTCCTCCTCGAAAAGACACCACGCACCCCGCCCGCACGACAGGATATGCAGTACAACAAAAAAACGCCTCATTCCGCGAGGACTGAGGCGTGAAGATGGTGCCTTCGCGGAGATTCGAACTCCGGACCAATTGATTAAGAGTCAACTGCTCTACCAGCTGAGCTACGAAGGCTTGATTTTGGGAACGGCGTTAAAGATAATGCGCCTTTGCCGGTTTGCAAGCGGGAAAACGCAAAAAGGCAAAAAAAGGAGGAAGGAGGATGCGCAATGCGTACATTCAATGTGCAATGCAGCGGTCGCTGCGCGGCTCTTCCGCCTACCGGCGATACCTGTACGCCTATTATGGGTCTTTTCTTCCGCCTTACATTATGCATCTTGCCGCCTTGTAGTTCTTCCCTTTTGCTTTTCCGGGGTTTCCCATGTTCCGCGACCGTGCCTTTTTGCGAAAGCTGTTATTTCTTGCGTTTCCGCTGACCTTGCAGAACCTGATGCTGGCGTTAGTGGCGGCGGGTGACGCGCTGATGCTGGGGAAGCTGCATCAGAATGCGATGGCGGCGGTTTCGCTGGCCAGCCAGATCCAGTTTGTACAGAACACTCTGTTGGGTGGCATTGCGGCGGGCATGGGGGTGCTGGGGGCGCAATACTGGGGGAAGGGCGACAAGCAGATCCTGGGTCGGCTATTGGGACTGGGCGTGACCCAGGCCACGGCGGTGAGCATCCTCTTCTTCCTGGGATGCTACTTCCTGCCGGAGGCGCTGATGCGGCTCTTTGCGGGGGATGCGGAGCTGATTGCACTGGGTGCCGACTACCTGCGGGTGGCAGCCTGGAGCTACCTTCTCACGGGAGTCTCACAGTGCTATCTGGCAATCCTGCGTGTCAGCGGTCACGCCACGCACTCCGCCTGGATCAGTGCCACCACGGTGATCCTGAATATCGTCTTGAATGCGATCTTTATCTTTGGACTGGCGGGCGCGCCGGCATTAGGAGTGAAGGGCGCGGCATTGGCAACAGTTTTAGCGCGGCTTGTGGAGCTCTCCTGGTGCCTACTGAGCAGTCTCCGCCCGAACTACATCCATTTGAAGCTAAAGGCGCTGGTGGTCTTTCCGAAATTCCTCTTCTTCGACTTCTGGAAATACACCCTGCCCCTGCTGGGCGCCTTCACCCTCTGGGGGACCGGCTTCACCACCTACACCGCCATCCTGGGACACCTGGGCCCCGATGCCGCAGCCGCCAATGCCATCGCCGCCGTAATCCGGGATCTTCTCTGCTGCATGGCATCCGGCTTTGCCATGGCGGCGGGCATTGTCATTGGCAACGAGCTAGGCGCGGGGCATCTGGAGACGGGCAGGCTCTATGGCGACCGCATGGTGCGGCTCTCGTTCCTCATGGGACTCATCTGCACCGCATGCTCCCTGGCATGCATTCCCCTGGTGAACCACTTCCTACCCCTCACCGATACCGCACGACACTACACCGCCGGAATGCTGGTCATTCTCTCAATCTACATGATCGGACGCACCGTCTGCACGGTGGTCATCAACGGGATCTTCGATGCCGGCGGAGACACCATGTTCGATATCGTATCCCTCGTCGTCTTCATGTGGTGCTTCGCCCTCCCCTGCGCATTCCTGGGGGCATTCGTCCTACACCTGCCGGTGCTCGCGGTATACGCATGCACCTGTCTGGACGAAGTGGGAAAGGTCCCATGGGTCATTCTACACCACAGGAAATATCGGTGGGTGAAGAACATCACGAGGTGATGTTCTTCCACCTAACAATGGGGGGTGCGGGGGGCACAGCCCCCAGTCCTTTGGATACCCCTGCCCAAATAAAGCCTTCTCTTCCCCTAAAGAATTCCACATAGTACCGCCGAAACTTCGGCGGAA
>CAVGTF010000001.1:0-74741 GCA_963632245.1 Anaerovoracaceae bacterium | reverse complement strand
GAGCTATGTGTCGGAGGACTTCGCCCTGGGGTATTATGGACTGATTCCTGAGACGGTGCAAATGGTGACTTCCGTTGCCAGGGGGCGCACACGGGAGTTCACGACGCCTTTCGGAGTATTTCGCTATCGCTACTGTCGCTCTCGCGCGTATTCCCTGGGGGGCACGCTGGCAGGCGAAGGACAGAACCGGTTCTTGATTGCTACGCCAGAGAAGGCTCTCTTCGATAAGGCCCTCTTTGATCAGCGTTTCGATGGCTCCGATGTGGAGCAATATCTCTTTGAGGATCTCCGCATCGATGAAGAGACTCTGCGTAGATTCCGTCGCACTCGAATTGCAGAACTGGCACCCTTTATGTGTGGAAGACTCAAGAACCTGGGAGAATTTCTGAAGCATCTATGACTCACCCCATTATTAAAGAGATGTTGCAGTCGTATTCTTGTCAGGATGATCAGGGATGCGTTAATGCGCTGCGTGAGATCATGCAGTCCGTCGCCCTGCTGGCGCTGTCGAGGAGTGATTTTTTCAATCATGCGGCCTTTTATGGGGGGACGGCTTTGCGGCTGTTATACGGATTGCGCCGTGGGTCGGAAGATATGGATTTCTCTTTGCTTGCCCCGAATTCGGATTTCGACCTGTCAAAATATGCAGCGGGGGTGGAGGCAGAATTTGCTTCCTATGGTCTGACAGCGGTTTTTAGCCAAAAGATGAAGATTGGTCGGACCAATATTCAGTCGGATTTTCTCAAGAGTAATACGCAGGCTCGGATGCTCTCGATAGGCGTGGATGCGGCTCTCGCAAAGCGGATCCATTCTCGTAGCGGAATGAAGATCAAGATTGAGGTGGATGTGCAACCCCCTCCGGGATTTGATACGGAGATCAAGTATCTTCATCAGCCGATACCCTTTGTGCTGCGTTCCTATGGATTGCCGGACCTGCTGGCAGGAAAGCTCCATGCTGTGCTCTTTCGCTCCTGGAAGTCTCGGGTAAAAGGACGCGATTGGTATGATTTGGCATGGTATGCCGGACGACATCCGGAGTATCACCTCTCACATCTGGAAAGGCGCGCTAGACAGTCGGGAGATTATGATCAACCGGAACCTTTGACTGCCGAAAAAGTTCATGGAATGCTGCTGGAACGGCTTGCCCAAGTGGATATGGAGGAGCTTAAGGCAGATGTGAGACCTTTCTTGGCTGATACACGCGAACTCGACGTCTGGAATCGGGAGTTCTTTACAGAGTGCTTCCAGCTCTTGTTGCCAATGGAAGACTGCAAGGGATGATTAACCATGAGGTGGAAAGGGGACGATGTCCTTATAGCATGGAGAATTTGTCTTACTTTGTCATAAAATGACAGCGTCTTTGCAATAGATTTTAGGGAACGGGTTATCTTTTACGCGTTGCCTTCGCTGAATCCGTAGCGGTTTTGCCGGTGCGTAGTATGTGGAAGACTACCAAAGGAGGTCTGGCTGCCCCCCCCGTGCCCCCGCCAACGGCGCATTACGCGCCGTAAGTACATAGCAATTAGCGGCTAGTGGCTAGCCAATAAAGTGCCGCAGGCGCTATTCCGCCGCTGGTGCAGCGGTACTGGTACCGCGGCCGAATGCCGCGGAAGAGCAGCGCAGCGACCGAACAACTAACCGCTAACCACTAAGTACTAATTACTTGCGCCACAACATATTGCGGCGCTTGGCGCACGCGCCGGTAAATTCCGGCGCGGGGTTTCGGCACGAAACCCTGGCCTAACTTCCTCCCTCCTCCTTCCTCCTTCCTCCCTTTTTCTGTATTCCCCATGTCTTCCCTGTTATTAGCGGTCATTTACCTGTCCTTCATCAGCCTGGGGTTGCCGGATCCGCTATTGAGTGCGGCGTGGCCGGAGATCTATCCGCAGATGGGGGTGCCCTTGTCCTTTGCGGGGATCATCTCGTGTATCATCTCCTGCGGGACGGTGGTATCTAGCCTGTTGTCGGATCGTCTGACGCACCGTTTTGGAGCGGGGAAGGTCACTGCCTTTAGCGTGCTGCTTACGGCGGTGGCGCTCTTGGGCTTCGGCTTTTCGGGGCGCTTCTGGATGCTGTGCCTGTGGGCGGTGCCCTACGGTTTAGGCGCGGGGGCGGTGGATGCCGCGCTGAATAACTACGTGGCGTTGCACTACTCCTCGCGGCACATGAATTGGCTGCACTGCTTTTGGGGAGTGGGCGTCACTATCAGTCCGTATATCATGAGCATCTGCTTGTCGCGACAATTGGGGTGGCATGCGGGCTACGACGTGGTGTCGGTCTTGCAGTTCATTCTGGCGGCGGGGATCTTCTTGAGCCTGCCGTTGTGGAAGAGCGCCCGCGAGGCGGTGTCGGTGGAGAATGCGCCCGCGGAGAGCGAGACGACCCCGGATGAGCCGGTGCCCCTCCGGAAGGCGGTGGCGATTCCCGGAGTGAAGCTGGTGCTGGCGGGGTTCCTGTGCTACTGCGGCCTGGAGGCCACGGCGATTCTGTGGTCCTGCTCCTACCTGGCGATCCTGCGGGGCTTCGATAGCGCGTTGGCCGCACGATATGGCGCGCTGCTCTTCGTGGGAATCATGATGGGACGCTTCTTGAGCGGCTTTGTGTCGGTGCGCCTAGGCGACCGGAATATGATCCGGCTGGGCGTGAGCGTGGCGGTGGTGGGAGTCGTGCTGTTGGCGCTCCCCTGGAATGCCGCGTGCCTGACGGGACTCCTCCTGCTGGGACTGGGCTGCGCGCCCATCTACCCCTCCATCATCCACGAGACCCCCGCGAACTTCGGGGCAGCGAACTCCCAGGCGATTGTCGGCATTCAGATGGCAAGCGCATATGTGGGATCCACCCTGGTGCCGCCAATCTTCGGATTCCTCGCACAGCATATCACCATGGCACTTCTGCCATACTATCTGCTCCTCTTCTTCGTCCCACTCTTCCTCTTCATGGAACGACTCAACGCAATCGTACGACGGCGCGCTGACGCGCCTGTGTCCCGGCGCGTGTAAGTACTTAGCCCTTAGTGGCTAGCGACTAGTCTGTAAGGTGCCGCAGGCGCTCTTCCGCCCCCGTTCTAGGTAGAAGAGAGCAGGGAGTAGGTAGTAGGTTTACAAGGTGCCGCAGGCGCCCTGCCGCCCACCGGCGGCACCAATTTTGGCTACACGCATTGCACATTGCACATTTAGCGCAAACTCCTAATTCACAACTGCGGCGCACTCTAGCGCCGCCGGCCCACTGCAGAGTGGCCATAACTCCTCATTCCTAAACCCTCATTCCTCATTACAAAAGCGGCCCGATTCCCATGAAATATGGGGATCGGGCCACTTTTGTTTAGATGTTGCTGAAGAACTGGAATCCGGGATAGGCGTCGCCGCCGTGCTCACCCATGTCGAGACCGCGCAGCTCCTCTTCCTCCGAGATCCGGATGCCGCAGATCTTCTTCAGTGCGTAGAAGATCGCGAAGGAGGACGCGAAGGCGCAGGAGCCGATGACGGCCACGCCCAGCAGCTGGACCAGGAAGGTGTATTGGGGGGCGAAGAGTCCCACGGCCAGGGTTCCCCAGACGCCGTTGACCAGGTGGACGGAGAGCGCGCCTACAGGGTCGTCCAGATGGATGCGGTCGAAGAAGAGGACCGCGAAGACCACGATGACTCCGGCGACGGCGCCGATGAAGGTGGCCGCGCCCACGCTGACGCAGTCGGCGCCGGCGGTGATTCCGACCAATCCGGCGAGGACGCCGTTGAGGGTCATGGAGAGATCCACGTGACGCAGCAGTGCGCGTCCGGTGAGCATGCTGGTGACCAGTGCGGCGGAGGCGGCGATCATGGTGTTGACCAGCGCCAGGCTGACCACGCCGGGATCCGCGCTCAAGGCGGAGGCGCCGTTAAAGCCGAACCATCCCAGCCAGAGGAGGAAGACGCCGATGGTGACCAGCGGCATGCTGTGTCCAGGGATGGGCATGGTCTTGCCGTCCACATACTTTCCGATGCGGGGTCCCAGGAGGATCACGCCGGAGAGTGCGGCCCATCCGCCGATGCTGTGCACGAAGGTGGATCCGGCGAAGTCATGGAAATTGAGTGCCGCCAGCCATCCGCCGCCCCATCCCCAGGAGCCCAGGATCGGGTAGACGATGGAGACATAGATGGTGGTGAAGATCAGGTATGTGCTCAGCTTCACGCGTTCGGCGACGGCGCCGGAGACGATGGTGGCCGCGGTGGCGGCGAACATTCCCTGGAAGAAGAAATCGGTCCAGTAAGTGAAGCAGCCGCTCTTGTAGGCGGTGGTCAGTCCGCCCTCCGGGACGGATACCCCGAAGCCGGCGAAGCCGAAGACGTTATGGCAGATCCAGGCGGTGCCCGGATACATCAGGGCGAAGCCCACAACCGCGTAGGTCAGAAAGCCGATGGCGGGAGTGATGGTGTTCTTGAAGAGGATGTTCGTGCAGTTCTTGGCACGGCACAGGCCACTCTCCACGCAGGCAAAGCCCAGGTGCATCAGGAAGACCAGGCAACCGCCTAGCATGACCCATAGGTTGTTGACGGCAAAGAGCGCCGCCGATCCCGGATCCGAGACCGACGAGGGTTCCTGCGCCCAACAGGGCGCACTCATCAGCAAGAGCAACGGAAGAATTCCGAAAAGCTTTTTCATGGTCGTATGAAACCTCAAGTTGAAAAAAATGGTGTTCGCAGCGAAGGGAAAAACGCCGGGGAGGCAGGGCGGTTGACTATCCGATGGCGTCGGAGCCCCGCTCGCCTGTCCGGATCCGGATGCACTCCTCCATGGGAAGCACGAAGATCTTTCCGTCACCGATGTGACCCGTCCGCGCACCCTCGCAGATGCCCTCGATGGTCTTCTCCACAAAGTCGTCGTTGACGCCAATGGCCAGACGCACCTTCTTCAACAAGTTCACCTCCTGCAGGGCGCCACGCCACGCCTTCACATAGCCGCGCTGCTGACCACACCCCAGGGCATTGGTCACCGAAATCTTGAAGACCCCACGGGCGTACAACGCCTGCTTCACCGGATTCAACCGGTCCGGCTGGATGTAGGCAATGATCAACTTCATCTTTCACTCCTGTTGAAGCCAAAACACAAAAACACAACACAAAACAACACTGGAAAAACCACAGGACGGCATTTCAGCAACGACTATGCCATACGCCCCCATTTTGCCTGAAAAAATATCAACTACCCCCTAGGTTTTACATTGGATGTAATAGACTTTACCCAGGAAGAAACAAAATATGAAATTAGGAATGAGGAAAGAGGAGTTGTGACCACTCTGCAGTGGGCCTTGTCGGCGCTACGCACCGACAAACCGCCGACGGCGCTAGAGTGCGCCGCAATTTCGAATTAGGAATTCGCGCTTTCGCGCACGGTGCGAAATATTCAATGCACGGTACCGCCGCAATTTCCTTGCGGCGGAATGAAAAATAGGCGAGGGCCCGGGGGCGGTAGCCCTCCGTCCTTTGGAGATCTTTGGCGAAAATTTGGATTGGAAAGGCACGCGCCGGAGGGCGGAATGGTGTCTGTGGCACCGCATGAACCTGCTCCCTCCTACCTAGCACGGCGGCGGAAGAACCGCGCAGCGACCTTGCAAACTAGCCGCTAGCCACTATTCAGCTAGGTACTAATTCGGCGGAATGGTGCCTGCGGCACCGCATGAACCTTCTCCCTACTACCTGCTCCTTCCTACCTAGCACGGCGGCGGAAGGGCCGCGCAGCGACCTTGCAAACTAGCCGCTAGCCACTATTCAGCTAGGTACTAATTCGGCGGAATGGTGCCTGCGGCACCGCATGAACCTTCTCCCTACTACCTGCTCCTTCCTACCTAGCACGGCGGCGGAAGGGCCGCGCAGCGACCTTGCAAACTAGCCGCTAGCCACTATTCAGCTAGGTACTAATTCGGCGGAATGGTGCCTGCGGCACCGCATGAACCTTCTCCCTACTACCTGCTCCCTCCTACCTAGAACGGCGGCGGAAGGACCGCGCAGCGACCTTGCAAGCTAGCCGCTAGCCACTATTCAGCTAGGTATTAATTCGGCAGAAGAGCGCCTGCGGCACCGCATGAACCTTCTCCCTGCTACCTGCTCCTTCCTACCTAGTACGATGGCTAGATACTTACAGCGCATACAGTGCGCCGCAACGGGCGCTTTCTCTCTTGTATATACATCCTTTGCCTGTAAGTGCTAAGCTAGGATATTTCCATTCAACAATCTTGGACAATCCTTGACAGTTATATCTGCCTCCCGGGGGTATCAACATGACGCGACCAGTCTTGTTTTCGGGAGGGCGCGGAGGCGTTTGGGTGATTTGTCGGAGGGTTCTCACGTAGGAGAGTGTTGTAGAAAAGCGCGGGTGGCTTGTAGATTTTGGCGTTTTGGCAAATCGGTCGCGTGAAGTTGATACCCCCGGGGCATGACTTTGGCAAAATAGTGATTGTCGTTATTGTGTAGGGATGTGTTATTTGCGAACTTTTTCCGTGGCTTTACATTATGCGAAAACGCCACCCGCTCGGAGGGCGGATTGCTCGTGGAAGCAACCAGCCGGATAAGAGACAGACTGAGATGTCTGTTTGCTTGTCCGGCTTTTTTGTGTTTTAGAGGAGTTGGGAAATGGATTTTCTGAACAGCAGCATCAAGCCGATCTACTTCAAGTATCTCTCTGCGGCCTTTGGCAGTGCGATGATCTCGTCGGTCTACTCGATTGTGGACGTGGCGATGGTGGGTCAGTATCAGGGTCCGTCGGGCACGGCGGCCTTGGCGGTGGTGGCTCCTGTGTGGAATCTCATCTACAGCCTGGGGCTGTTGATGGGGATTGGCGGCAGTGTGATCTTCAGCACCTGTCGTGGCGGCGCGTCGTCTGCGGGGGAGGGTGCTTCCGACGAGAACCAGTATTTCACCGCGGCGGTAGTGGGCTCGGTGGTCCTGTCGGTGTTGTCGTGGGCGGGGGTGCTTTTCCTGGAGGATTCTGTGCTGACCTTCTTTGGCGCTGACGACGCGTTGTTGCCATTGGCGAAGGACTACATGCGTCCCATCAAGTGGGTCTTCCCGCTCTTCCTCTTCAACCAGATGCTGGCCGCTTTCCTGCGAAACGACGGCAGTCCGGCGCTGGCGACTGCGGCCGTCATGGCAGGCGGCGTCTTCAATGTCTTTGGCGACTATGTCTTCGTCTTCCCTTGCGACATGGGGATCTACGGCGCGGGACTGGCCACTGCCATTGGCGCGGGAATCTCCTTCGTTGTCATGCTCACGCATTTCCTCCGCAAGGAGAATACTCTTCGCCTCGTGATGCCCACGCGGCTGCTGCACCGCCTCCGCGAGATCGGCGTCACCGGATTCTCCACCTTCTTTGTTGACGTAGCCATGGGCATTCTGACGGTGCTCTTTAACCGTCAGATCATGAAATATCTGGGTGCCGATGCGCTGGCCATCTATGGTCCCGTCATTCAAGTGAGCACCTTTGTGCAGTGCTGTGCCTATAGCGTAGGGCAGGCTGCCCAGCCCATCCTTTCCACGAATTACGGCGCAGGGAAGACCGGCCGCATCCGTGAGACCCTGCGGCTGGCCCTCTGGACCACCGCATTCTTCGGCGTCTTCTGGACCCTCCTTAGCCTGGCGTGCCCCAATCTCTATATCCGGATCTTCATGGCACCCACTCCCGAGATCCTGGAGATGGCACCCGCCATCGTGCGCACCTACGCACTCTCCTTCCTGCTGCTGCCCTTCAATATCTTCTCCACGTATTATTTCCAGGCCATCATGAGGCCCGGCACTGCCTTCGTGGTTTCCGTGGGACGCGGGCTGGTCTTGAGCGGCATCCTCATTCTGACGCTGCCCGCCTTGGCATCGCCGTCTTCCCTCTGGCTGGCGATGCCGATCACCGAGCTGGTCGTCTGCCTCTACGCCGCACGCCGCATGGCGGAGCGCCCCACCACGGCGGCCCGTCCGGGCGTCGCCGCATAAAGGCGCGTGTCCGGCGGGGTATGCGGATCCCCTCGGGGTTATTTCTTTAGTCGGAATTCGTGGTATCCTTGGGCCAGCGAGAGGCATTCCTTTGTCTTCGGGGAGACGAAATTGGCATTCGTGCCCTTGGGAACCGTGCAGGAGTAGATTCGGTTGCCCTTCTTGGTGGTCCTGAGGGTGCTTTGGATGAGGCCGTATGGGGACTCGTAGCTGCAATCGAAGTCCGTGAGTTCCTCGAGATCGAGTGCGGGCTTGAGGGAGAAGTCCTTGAATCCCGGGGAGAGGGGTGTGATTCCGGCGAGATATCGGAAGATGCATGCGGAGGGATCGCCGAACATGATGTGGTCCTGGGAGTCGTTCCCGTTCCACTGTTCCCGGAAGGTGGTGGCGCCGATGGTCATCCAGTATCCCCATCCGGGCATCTCGGGTTGTGTGAGGAGGGTGAGGAGATCCTGCTGGAGGCCATTCTCGCCCAGGACCCGCGGGACGAATTTTGCGCCCAGGATGCCGTAGTCGCTGATGTGGTGGACCTCCCGGAGGAGCTTCACGAGCTTGTTCAGGGTCTTCTTGGGGGACTTTGCAAATCCGAAGTAGAGTGGCGTTGCCAGGGCGGTGAGGGAGTCGTTGTCGTATCCGCCGTCAGCGCGGGCGAAGCGTTTGTTGACGCCGTCGCGGATGCGTTTTGCCTCGGCGGCGAAGAACTTCTCGTCCTTGTCATTCTCCAGGTATTTTGCGAACTCCCTCATGCGGATGGTATCCTGGTAGTAGAAGCCGGTGGAGGTGAGGGCGACGGCGGGCATGCTGTTCTGGCGATAGGGGCACCAATCGCCAAGGCCGAAGTCGACCACGCCGTCGGTCTCGTGCCATTGCCGGCAGTAATCCAGATAGCGTTTCATGCCCTCGTAGTGTGTGCGGAGGATGGAGTCGTCGCCGGCCATCATCCAATTTTGGTATGCGGCCTCGAAGATATAGGAGTCCCAGGCGGGACCGCTGCCCCAGTTGTATCCCCATCCGCCGGTGGGGGCGATTCCGGGGAGTTGTCCGGAGGGGCGTTGGCAGTCCATGAGGAGTTGTGCGAAGTGTTTTGCGGCGTCCTTCGTATGGAAATTCCAGGCGCCGGACTCGAAGGCGAGATTGGCGTCGCCGGTCCAGCCGTTCTTTTCGCGGTGTGGGCAGTCGGTGGGGATTCCGGTGTAATTGCAGAGATAGGTGTGTCGATTCACCTGCTGGATCTTGTCCAGCATTTTATGTGACGTATGGAATTCGCCGGCGTTTGCGAAGTCGTTATGGATGAAGCAGGCGGTGAGATTTTGGATTTCGGCCTGATCGGGTGTGGCGGTGTCGTTTGGGAAGACCGCCACGTATCGGAAGCCGTGGTATGTGAAGTGTGGGCGGAGGTGCTGCATGGATGCGCCGTTGAGGATATACTGGTCTTCTTGGAAGCGGCCGGTTTTGCAGAAGGGATCGATCACGGATTGGGTGAGCTCTCCGGAGTCGGTGATGCGCTCGCCATAGCGCAGAATGACCTTCTGGCCTGCGGGACCATGCGCATCGAATTCACACCACCCCGTCAGATTTTTTCCGAAGTCGTAGATGGTCCATTCGCCACTGCGCCAGCTCTTGACGGGCGCGATGACTTTGGCGATCACGCAGGACTCGCACTCCTCCTGCGTCAGGATGCCGGGGGGCGGATTTGCGATGCAGGCATTGGGCGCTTGGGAGTCGTCGTAGGTCGGCAGGGAGATCCCCGTGTCGTCAATGCGGGTGTCCTGCCATTCGCCATTGCGGAGGGCATTGAGGATGACGGGGCTTTTCGCGGCCTTCCAGTGGGGACCGGAGGATAGCAGGACCTTCCCGGTGTCCAGCTCCTCGATCTGGAGGAGCAGCGAGGGGAGATTCCGCCAGGGCGCATCATGGAAGTGCCACACATCGCCGGTCTGACAGTTGTACCAGCCATTGCCTAAAAGGACTGCAATGGCGTTTTCGCCAGGGACCACGAAGCCGGTGATATCCAAGAACAGGTAGGAGACTCGCTCGGTGAATTGCGTGACGATGGGAGAGAGGACCTGGTCGCCGACCTGCATGCCGTTGATGTAGCATTCGAACCACCCGGGCGCGGCGATGTATAGGCCGATTGCGTGGGATTTGCCGGAGCAGACGAAGTTGCTGCGCAGCCAGGGCGCGCCCCGGCTGTCCACGGAGGCGAGAGGGGCGATCAGTCCATCGGAGGGCATGATGTCGGAGGTGATCCACTTGCCTTGCCAGTTGATTTTGGAAGAGGAGGAGGTCATGGGCAAAAAAGGTGATGAAGGTGAAGGGAATAAGGGCTAATCTAAATGGGAAAAAGGAGGAAGGAGGAAGGAGGAAGGAGGGGGCAGCAAAAAGGAGGAAGGAGGAAGGAGGAAAGAGGGGGCAGCAAAAAGGAGGAAGGAGGAAGGAGGAAAGAGGAAGTTAGGCCAGGGTTTCGCAGGCGAAACCCCGCGCCGGAATTTATCGGCGCGTGCGTAGAAAGCGCGCCCGAATTGGCGCGCAAAAAAGGGAAAAGGGAAAAAGCACCGCTGGTAGGCGGAAGAAATTAGGCAGGGGTGCGGGGGCGGTAGTCTCCTGTCCTTTGGATATACCCCGCTAGGGAAAAACGCTTCGAGGCTAGGCCCCATTGCGCCGTTGGAAGGCACGCGCCGTTGGAAGGCACGCGCCGGTGGGAGGCAGGGCGCCTGCGGGACCGCACAAACCTACTCCCTACTCCCTGCTCTCTTCTACCTAGAACGGGGGCGGCAGGGCGCCTGCGGCACCGCACAAACCTACTCCCTACTACCTTCCCCCTTCTACCTATTTCAGGCGGGGGGGGGGCGTGGGCGGCAGCCCTCCGTCCTTTGGAGGTCTTTGGCAAAAATACGGATTGGGGAGGCACGCGCCGGTGGGAGGCAGGGCGCCTGCGGCACCGCACAAACCTACTCCCTGCTCTCTTCTCCCTGCTCTCTTCTACCTAGAACGGGGGCGGTAGGGTCGCTGTTACTTATGCGCGTACGCGCGCGTGGGTGCGCGGGCGGGCCCTATCCCCCTCCCTGACCGCTCCCCACGAGCGTAGCCCCGTATGCGAGTTCTGCGCGACCGTTTGTCGGGAAGTCATGAAGAATATGCCTTTTGTGGATTTTGGGGTGTGACTGCGGGTTTGCGGGCGTTTTTACGAGGGAGCGAACGGTGGGAATGGGGGATACATTATGACGTCTTGTGGCTATCTTCTCATCAGTTGTCGCGTGCATGCATGTGTGCGTATGCGCGCGGTGGTGGGCGTCGGATGGTTTCTCTGGCTTTTCCTTTTCTTTGGGCGGTGCGCCGTGGGGGCCGTCGCCTGAATTCTTCGCGTACTCCTGTCTTTCCCTTCTCAAGAAGGCACGATTTATGAAATTCTCCCAGTCGATCTTCTCTCTTGCGGTGTTGGTGCTTATGGCATTGTGTCTATCGGCGTCGGAGAGTGGCATTCTGGTATCGAATGTGAAGGCGGTGCCCCGGTGGCCCTGGGACGGCAAGGTGGATATCTTCTATGTGGTGGAGTGCGATGATGCCGATGCGGAGCTGGCGCTCACCTTCTCGGGCTATGATGGCGACAAGGACGAGTGGGTGACCATGCGCAAGGAGCATCTCTCTGGCGATGGCGTGGACACTGCGTTGGAGTTCGGCAAGGAGCAGCACGCCGTGTGGAATGCAGGCGAGGACATCCCCGGCTTTCACTGCAGCGCATTCACCGTGAAGATCAATGCAAATTCTGCCGGAAATGCGGATTACCTGGTGGTGAGCCTCTCCGACACCGGTGTCTGCAACTACCGCTACACCAATGACGCCCCCGATCTGACCGACGATACCTGCCGCACCAGCGAGCTGTGGTTGCGGCGGATTCCTGCGGGCACCTTCACCATGGGCAGTCCCTCCGGTGAGACGGGGCGTAACTCCAACGAGACCCAGCATCAGGTGACCATCTCCGAGGACTTCTACATCGGCGTCTTCGAATGCACCCAGAAGCAATACGATCTCATCTGCGGAGAGGCGAGCGCCCTTGAGTCCAAACACGGCGATACTCGTCCCATGGAGGGCGTGTCCTTCGCGAAACTCCGCGGTTCCTCCGCCACGGCGGGTGCGGGATGGCCGGCGTACGGTCACAAGGTGGACGACGACTCTTTCCTGGGCACGCTTCGAAAGCGCACGGAACTCTGTTTTGACCTGCCCACCGAGGCGCAGTGGGAGTATGCCTGCCGCTTGAAGTCGGATGGAAGCGCCTACACCACCGCCTTGAACTCCGGCAAGAATCTGACGAGCGCGTCGAAATGTGCGAATATAGCCGAGGTGGGCCGCTATGGCTACAATAGCAACAACGACTTCTATGGCTCGAATTCCGATGGCAAGGGCGGTTATGACGAGCACACCGTGGTGGGCTCTTATGCGGCGAGCGATCTCGGTCTCTACGATATGCACGGAAATGTGGCCGAGTGGTGTCTGGACTGGTATCAGGAGGATCTGGGGGCCTCTGCCGTCTCGGATCCCGTGGGGGCTTCCTCTTCGAGCGATGGCCGTGTGATTCGCAGTGGATGCTGGGCTCTGCCGGCGTCGTATTGCCGCGCCGCATTCCGCATGGCCTACTCCGTCGAGAACGGCGGCACCGATGGTGCGCTGGGCTTCCGGGTGGTCTTCCTGCCTGGCGTCAGCGCCGAGTAGCGGAAAAGCGCACTCCACCAAGAGATCTTCAGAAAACGATTTTCAAAACTGTAGGGACAACCTGATGAGCAAATCCTGGCATATCCGTTTCCTTTTCGCCCTCTGCTTGCTGCTGTGTGGCGCGGTCTTTGGCGCCCAGTGGGAGGCCACGGGGGAGAGCGACGCCTTCGTGATTGACACGCGGGACACCATCGAGGCGCGGACGGTCTCCGGCTCCCAGGTGACGCTGTCGCCTTTGGACGGCGTCAGCGGCGTCCCCACAGTGGATGGCGTGGCTATTTCCGGATGGAGCTCGTCGAATCCCTACTGGGATACCACCACGGTCTCTGACGGCGTGCACACGCTGGCCTACGGTTCCACCAGCATTCGGATCATCGTTTTCAATAACACCGATGTCCCGCTGAATGAGAGCAGCGCCATCTGTGTGGAGACCCGTGGGGGCTTTTCGGGTCATGTGGTGCGGGGGAGTGTCCGTGTGGCGCCCCTGGATGGCGTTTCGGCGACTCCGACGCTGGATGACAAGGCGCTTTCTGGTTGGAGCGCCTCGGCGCCGAATTGGGATACCACGGGAGTGGCGGACGGCTGGCATACGTTGTCCCTGGATAGCAGGGATGTGTCGGTGATGGTGTTGAACAGCGACGACGTGGAGATCCATGGCGGCGCGCTCTTTGCCGACGAGACTTGGAGCGCGAATAAGCTCCACCTGGTGCAACACTGGGTGCGCGGAAGCGAGGACGCCGCGCTGACCATCGCCAATTACGCGACCGTGAAGCTCTGTTCCGATACGGGCTTCCTGGGGGATTGCTCGGGAAATTTGGCGGCGGTGGTGGAGTATTCCGAGGACGAAGTGAAGTTGTTCAAGGGGGATGTGGAGCTTTCTTTGGAGAGTGTGGATGGCGGCAAGAATTACGCTGCCCCCGGCATCGGCACCTACACGCTGCAGGTGCCCATGACGCCCGCGCTGCAGTCGGTGGGCTCCTCCACGACTCCTGGGCTGTCGGGCAAGACCGGCGTCTACTACACTCTGGACGGCACCGAGCCCACGAAGAACTCCGCGAAGCTGTCGGTTACGGAAGCGGGGGATGCCTATGAGCCCATCGAGGTCACGCTGTCGGCCTCCGCGCTGTCGGCGGAGGTGCGTTTGGCGTGGCTGGAGGAGAAGTCCGGCAGTGGCAACTCGCTCTACGAGCCCAACTGGGGCTACCTCCCCGAGGGCAAGGCGTTGCGCTCCGCGCGCTATACGCTGAGCTACTCCGCGGTGGCGGTGCCGGTCACCCTGAATGGCGTGTCTGCCGGCGCGGTCTGCCAGGGCGAGAGTGTCAGCTTCACGGCGGAGGGCGAGGACGACGAGGTCCTTTGGCGGACTTCCGATGTGGGGAAGGCGCTCTTTGCGGGCTGGACCCAGGCGACCTTCTTGACCGATGGCGGTCTGGAACACACTCTGGATGGCATCAACGACGAGGCGCTCTCCAACGCCACTCTCACTTTCACCGCGCCCATGGACGCCGCCAGCATCACGCTGGCCAGCGCCACCGCCGCGGTGCCGAGCCTCTCCTCCTATCTGACTCTCTCCGGCGGCACGGACTACACGCTGAAGACCGTGGATGGCGAGGCGGTCACCATGACTGCCTACTCGGTGAGCAACGCCATCTCCCGTGAGGTCGTGGTGAAGCCCGTCTTCTCCGGGACCGTTTCCGAGAGCCTCCTGAAGAGCTGCGTGGTGGAGTGCGCGCTGGAGGCCGACAACTCGGCGGACAGCCTCAGTTCTTTCGGCTACGACGGATATTCCTACGAGGTGCTGGGCAATTTGTCGGAAGTGAAGGCCTCCGGCGCCAAGGTGACGGTGAAGTGCTATGTGGCGTCCAATGAGGCAGCCCTCCGCAAGAATCCCCGGATGATCCTCCGTATCCGCGATACCTTCACGGGCGTCACCTTTGGGTATCGCATCTATGCCTTCGTGTGCCCCAACTACCTGCTGGTGAATGGCACGCCCGTCTTTGCGGAGGCCGGAAAGAGCGTGGAGCTCACGGTGGCGGATTACTTGGCTAGCGGAAGCACCCTGACCGGCTGGAGTGGCGATGGTCTGTCTCCGATTTACAACAAGGAGACCGGCAAGATCACGGTGAAGCTGCCCGCATCCGGCCAGGCGTCGCTGACTCTGGACAGCACCTCCAATGTGATCCAGCACCAGCCCATGAGCGTCCCCGTGAAGCTGAATGGCACCAAGGTCGCCACGGGAACCCAGGGAAAGAGCACCAGCGTCACTGCACCCGGCGTCTACTCCGGCGAGAATCTCTGGAACGCCGCATCCAGCACGAAGATCTTCGCAGGCTGGACCAGCGCGGTGTACACCACCGAATCCGGCATGGAGCACACCTTGGATGGGCTCGAGGACACGAATCCCTTGTCGGTGGCGATTCCCTCCGATGCCGCGAGCGTGTCGCTGACCAGCGACTCCGGAGCGCTTCCCACGGTGAGCGGATATCTCCCTTCGGGGGTGTCGGTCTCTAAGAGTCTGAAGCTGAAGACGATCAACAGCAAGGCGGTCTCTCTGGAGGTCGTGCTGCTCACAACCGCAATCTCCGCAGAATTGGATCTGAAACCGGTCGTCAGTGGAACGATTGCCGAATGCCTCCAGGACGTCTGCGATGTGGAATACTGCCTCACCGAGGGCAATGACGATGATTCTTCCACGGATTTCGGATATGACAGCTACGAGTTCACCTCCCTCGGGAGCGTCCGTGAGGTGACCGCGGGCGGTTATGAGTCCCTGGTGGTGGATGCCACGGTGGCGACCGACGAGGCGTCCATGAAGAAGGCTCCGCGGCTGGTGGTGCGGATGCGCCAGCGGAATACGGGCGTCACCTTCGGCTATCGCATCTATGCCTTCGTGTGCCCCAACTACCTGCTGGTGAATGGCACGCCCGTCTTTGCGGAGGCTGGAAAGAGCGTGGAACTCACCGTGAAGGATTACTTGGCGGCGGGCGAGAGCTTTGTCGGCTGGAGCGCGGCCAGTGATCTGGAGGTCTCCTACGACAAGGAGAACGGCAAGATCTCCTTGGTGGTGCCCTCCAGTGGCCTGGGGACTCTGAAGATCAATGGCACCGCTACCAGCGTCCTGGTGGATGAGAAGCCGCAGGATCAGGTGGACTGGACGGTCTCCCTGACGAAGGGCTGGAACCTCATCGCCACCGGTCTCTATACCCTGGATGACGACAGCGCAAAACGACTCTCCGCCCTCAAACCCTGGATCCATAAGGATGGCACCTACGAGCCCATGGACCTGTTCGTCCCCGCTCACGCATACTGGGTCTTCTCCGAGACAGACCAGACCCTGAAACTGTCGGGACACCTGCAGTAGCCGGTGACGGCTACTGCCAAAAAAAGGAGGAGGTAGGAAGGAGGAAGGAGGAAGTTTGGTCAGGGTTTCGGGTGCCCCGAACCCCCGCGTCGGAATCTACCGGCGCGTGCGTAAAGCGGCGCTAGAGCGCGCCGCAGTTGTGAGGGAGGAGTTAGCGCACCAATCTGGGCGCGTGAAAATTCCCGCGGAGCGATCGCATAAACCTACTCCTTACTCCCTTCTCCCTACTCCCTATTTCTAGATTTCCTGCAGGTGTAGGGATTTCAGATATTGGTAGATTCCGTTGTAGAATTGTGGGAGTCGGGTGGGGTCTTCGGGGAATCCCTCGGGGGTGAGTCGGGGATTGCCTTCGGGGACGCAGATAACCATTCCCTGTCGTGCGCGTGTGAGGAGGACGCGGTAGGCATTGAGCATATACTTTTGGTTGTCCTCGTTCTTTTCGGGGATCCAGGCGGTCTTGCCGTTGAACTTGTAGTATTCCCAGGCGTGCCGGATGGGATCGCAGCGCAGATCGGCGTCCCAGAGGACGCACGCGAAATCCAGTTCCAGTCCCTGTACTTGGATTTCGGTGGCGGCCTCCTCGAGGTAGTTTGAGGAGCGCACATCGGATTTGTCCTCTAGGAACCAGTGGACGGCGGCTTCGTCACCCTGTGCCAGGACATTGACGGCCTGGGGCTTGAAGCGTGCGGCGACCTTTGAGACCAGGATGCCGGTCTTGAGGGATCCGCGGGCGTTTTTCCGTAGCCACTTTCGGGCGGTGGCGATATTCCGGGTGAGGTATACGGGATACCCGTTTTGGATGACATCGTCGTAGAGCGCCGGGGCTTTCGGATCGAAATCCAGGAGTGCGTGGACGAAATCGGAGAGCCGCTCTGCGCGGAAGGAGCGGCGGTTGACGGCGAGGTGGAGCACGTCGGAGTAGGTCACGTTTGCGTTGTGCTGGAGTAGTTCGTAGACGCGTCCCTCGGCGTATTCGGGTGCAATCAGCTTATTGGAGATATAGATCTGCCAGTCCTGGAAGTGGTCGTTGAGGGCGTGGAGCCATTCGGCGATACCGGCCTCGCCGGTGTTGATCTCCTGTCCTCCGCCGACCAGGCAGATGATGACGGCCCAGTCCTGGTGGTGATCCAGTGACCAGATCAGGAAAGCGGCCTCCGAGACCGGGAAATTGGGGACCTTCAGCTTATTGCCGTAGGTGCCGCCGCGTCGCAGGTAGTCGGCCAGCCGTTTGTGGGTCCAGGCGCGCTGGGCCTCGTCAAAGATGGCCACGTGTTCCCATTCGCCGTAGCCGTTTTCGCCTCGGCGGATCGCCTTGGTTGGATCGATCTCCAGACGGCCATTCTCCACCGGATTCTTGATCTTCGCCAGCATGTTGTCGCGATAGCGGTGGATAATCTGGATGAACTCGCTGACCTCTCGGCGGGAATCCGAGAGATTCTTCTTTTCGCCACGGGAATCGCACTTCCGCTTGTTGTCCTGCGCCAGGGCCTCCGTGAGCACCGCCACCAGCGGACCATTGCCGGAGAGATAGACCGCGCCGTCGTCATGGGAGTAGGCGCCAGTCCGGTAGCTCTGCTTGACGGCGATATCCAGTCCCACCAGCGTCTTGCCTGCGCCAGGTACGCCCGTTACAAAACAGATGCTCTTGCGCTTCGTGCGCTTGCTCTCTTCGATGACATCCAGAATATACGCGATGGTGGCGTCTGTGGACGCCTGGTCTGCCTCGTGGCGGGTGATGTCCTCCACGGAGTGATTCTCGTAGAGTGCGCGTGCGGCCTCGATGATGGTGGGCGTGGGCAGATAGGGACTGATCTCCCACTGTCGGCCCCATTTTTCGGGATCGATCGGACAACGGAAGCGCTCTACCACCTCCCGGATTACCGACTGCAGTCCCGTCTTTCCGACGATGCTGGGATTCAGGATCTGGTCGTGGTATGCCGAGGACTGTAGCTGCGCTTCCCGCGGCGCGTATTCTGTGGGGATCAGGATGGGGGCGATGGGGGTGTTCGCGCTGTGGAGATGGAAGTTCTTCAGATCTAGCGCGTAATCCAGCACCTGCTCCACATCCGCCTGCAACGCCACCGCCTGGCCCACCTTGAATTCCAGGCAAAAGACAATTCCCTCCAGCAATAGTACTACATCGATCCGCTTGCCTAAACGAGGGATGTCGTATTCGAAAAGCACATGGCTGTCGCAGTCCGCCCAAGGATGCAGCTGCTCCTGCAAAATCGCGATCTCACCCTGCCAGGCCTCCCGTGCGGTGGTCTGCAAATCCCCATGGAACGACTTCGCAAGACATCCGAGGAGCTCATTGGGAGACTTCTCTAGAAACTCCCGCAACGCCGCGCGGAACATGCATCGATTGGTCGGGCTCAACATGGGAAAAAGGAGGAAGGAGGAAGGAGAGCGCCCGGCGACCTTTCGCTACGCTCAAATACGCCGGAGCTTGTCTTGCGGTAAGGAGGAAGTTTGGAAAGCTTTCGCCTGCTAAGATAGCAGCTCCCCTGGGAGTTTCCTAGGATAAAAAGGCAGAGAAGGAGGGTGCGTAGCATTCTTTTGCTACGTTATGCCTGCGTTTTTTTTCTAGCGATGGGGGGGGAGAATAGGACGGGGTATCCAAAGGCCTGGGGCTACCGCCCCCGTACCCCCGACTATTTTTCCCGTCTAATGGCGGTGCTGGCCTTTTGCACAATATGTGTGCGCGCCAATGCGGGCGCGCATGGGTTCCCGCGGAGCGCTCGAATAAACCTACTCCCTACGATCTTCTACCTACTCCCTGTTTCCTAGCATTTCCCGGATGCGGATGACTTCCTGGTCGCAGGTCGTGACGAGCTCCTGGACGATTTCCTGGACGGTCTGTTCTTTATTGACGAGTCCGACGGATTGTCCGGCCATAACGGAGCCCCGTTGGACATCGCCGTCGATGGCGGCGTGTCGGAGTCCGCCGACCCAGAAGTGTTCCACTTGTTCCTGAGCGGACTGTCGGGTGATATGTCCGGCATTGAGTTGTGAGAGCAGGTGGAGTTGGAGCCGTTCGAATTCCCGTGTGCCCTTATTTCGGAGAGTGCGGACGGCGGTGACGGGGAGTGCGGAGTCGAATTGTCCGGCGGGCTGTGCGTCTTTTGCGCTGGCGTGGAGGAGTGCCTGTTTGAAATTGGGGTGTGCGGCGCACTCTTTTGCGACGGCGAATCGTGTGCCGAGTTGGACTCCGGCGGCGCCCATCATGAGGAGATGGGCCATGAGTTTTCCGGTGGCGAGCCCTCCGCCCACGAAGACGGGTACCTGGTCGCACTGGAAGAGCACCTGTTGGAGGAGGACGCTGAGGGCGACGGGTCCGATGTGTCCGCCGGCCTCGGTGCCTTCCAGGAGGAGTGCATCTGCGCCGTATGCCAGGAGTCGTCGTGCCAGTGGCTCGGTGGGTGCGAAGCAGAGGACCTTCGCTCCGGAGTCCTTGATGGCGGCGATTTCGGAGTCTTTTGGGATTCCGCCGGCGAAGATCACGAAGGGCACGTGTGCCTGTTTCAGGACCTCCAGGTGGCTCTGGTAGGCGGGTCCCAGGGTGATCACATTGACAGCGAAGGGCTGGTCGGTGAGGTGGCGGGTTTCGGCGATGGCGTCCTCCAGCATTTGTGGTGGCATGGAGCCGCCGGCGAGGGCGGCGAAGGCGCCCGCCTGTGCCACTGCGGCGACCAATGCGGGTGTGCTGACCCATGTCATGGCGCCGCAGAGGATGGGGTATTTGCAGCCCAGGAACTGTGTTCCGCGCTGGAAGATTCGCTCTGTGGAGGGATCCATGCTCTTGTCTTGTGGAGGGGGGTGTGGCTACTTCTTCTTCCGCTGGATGCTGAAGGCGTTGTTGTTGTTCGCCTGGTCGATGCGCATCATCTCGCCCATGATGGCGAGGGAGGCATCCAGGACCACGTCTTCCCGGGGTGCGCCGTCATCGTAGATGGCCTCGTCGGCCTCGTGGAGTCGTTCGTTCTTATCGCCATCGCGTTCGGGTTGGTAGTGTTTCCACTTGCGCGCCAGTGCGGTCTCCTGATCGCGATACCTCCGGGCCTCCTGGAATTCCAGTGGGAGCTTCCGGTTTTTGCGGAAGTCGATGTATTCCTTGACGTCGCGGGCGTATCGGAGGAATTCGGGATTGGTATCGGCGTAATTCTGGTAGAACTCCTGGAGTTTCGGGAGGAAGGCCTTCAGGTTTGTGTGGCGGTAGTGTCGGACGGGCGAGATCTCGTCCCAGGCCAGCACGTGTGGCAGATCGGACTCGGTATTCTTGAAGGCCTCCAGGAAGGATGGCAGGATGATATCGGGGGTGACGCCCAGCTTTTGGGTGGAGCCGCCGGTGACCCGGTAGAACTTCTGGATGGTGATCTTGAGGGAGCCGGGCTCCTGCTTTTCCAGGAGGCGCTGATTTTGGCGCATTCGGGTGACCTCATTGAGATCCACCAGGCTCTGAACGGTGCCCTTTCCGTGGGTATGGGAATCTCCGACCACCACGGCGCGCTCGGAGTCCTGGAGGCATGCGGCGAGGATTTCGGTAGCGGAGGCGGCACCGCGGTCCACGAGGACCATGAGGGGTCCGGTGTAGGCTGCGGGGATGGAGGGCGCGGTGCGGACCTGGACTGCGCCGGTGCCGGCGCGGGTCTGTACCACGGGATTGGGGATGACGCCCTTCCGGGATTGTCCTTCCAGGAATGCGCCGCTGAGGAGGATTGCCTCTTCCAGGGAGCCGCCGCCGTTGTTGCGCATATCGAGGACCAATCCGTCCACGGGGCCGGATTTTTGTGCGTCGCTCAGGAGTCGGAGGACATCGCGGGTGGTGCTCTTGGCGTTTTTGTTCTTGTTGGCGACGCCCTCGAAGTCCCGGTAGAAGCTCGGGAGGTAGATGCAGAGGACGCGTTTGCCGTCGATGGTATGTAGGGAGCTCTGTGCCTCGGAGTCCTTCAGACGGATTTCGTCTCGCGTGAGGACGATGGTCTTTTCGGAGGCTCCGCCCTCGGGGAGGACGGTGAGGTAGACCTGCGTGCCCTTCTTGCCGCGGATCTGTCGGACCACCTTGGAGAGGGGCATTCCGATGACGACGGTGGGCTCGTTGGTGGGATCCTGTGCCACGGCGATGATACGGTCGCCGGGGCGGAGTCGTCCATCCAGTGCAGCGGGGCCGCCGGGGACCAGGCTCATGACGACGGTGTAGGAATCGCGCCAGGTGAGAGTGGCTCCGATACCCTGGAGGGAGAGTGACATGGAGATATCGAAGTCCTCCTTGGCCTCGGGGGCGTAGTAGCAGCTATGGGGATCCAGGAGAGTCGCGAAGGCATTGACGAAGAGGCTGAGGATTTCCAGGGGCTCTGCCTCCAGTCTGGTGCGGTAGGTATTGATGAGTGCGTTCTGGTTTCTGAGGCGGACGGGTGGCGGCGTATAGACCGCGTGGTGTTCGCCGTTCACGGCGGGCTCCTGTGCCTGTGCCTTCTTCAGGTCCTCCTGGGTGAGGCGGTCGGAGAGTAGCGCGTTCTTGACCATCTTGCGCCAGCGGTCCTGCTGTTCTTCCACGGTGAGGGGCCATTCGCGGTCATCGGGATCGTCGGTGAGATCCAGGTATTCCTTCTGGGAGAAATCGAAGTCCTGCTGGTATGCCTGGAAGGAGTAGATGCACCACTCCTGGAGGCGCTGGAGGAACCGCTGATAGACGGTGTAGGCGAAATTCAGATCGGGCTGATTGCGCTGGTAGAGCCTGTCTTCCCAGGCGCGGAATTCCTCCAGATCGCTGCGCAGGAAGTAGTTCTTGCCGGGATCCAGCATGAGGAAGTAGTTCCGGTACCACTGTGCCATGACGGCGCCGGTCATCTGTGGCTGGGAGTAGTGGTGCTGGAGGAGCGCCTCCACGGCGACGCGGGCGATGAAGAGCTGCGTGGCGGTGGGGCTGTGTTGCTCCAGCGGGGCATCGATCACCTTCTCCTGCAGATCGCGCGCCAGACCGGCTTCGGTGAGCTCGGCGTGGCAGAGTGTGGCGGAGGAGAAGAGGAGTGCGACCGCCAGCAGGAGAGTCAGGAGGAGGCTTCGGGACTTCAGGGAGGAATTCATGGGTGCGTAGGAGGCTTCGTCAATGGGGAATGGGGAAAGGGTGCGGTGTCGTGCGGGACGGCGGTTTTTATCGTCGCCCCTGCTGGACCAGTCGATAGCTTCGGATGCGTCCGTCGGTGCATTCTCGGAGTCGTTTTGTGAGGGCGTCTCCCAGGGGTGTCTTGGGGAAGACGTAGAGATACGTATTGTTATCGACGGCGATGAAGAGGGTATCGTTTTCTACGGCGACGGGTGTGAGGTGTTTGGAGGTCTCGGGTCCCAGGAGTGCGGTCCAAGCCTGCGAGAGTTTTTCCAGGAGGAGCGCCTCATCCTGTCGGATGCCGCCCAAGAAGTCCTCCACCAATCCGCGAATGGGGCGTTCTTTTGGCATGAGCTCGCCCACGGCGGCGGTGGCGGCATCGGTGCCGACGCACTGTCGCAGCCACTGGAAGACCGCGCGCTCCTCGCTCTGCGCCTTTCGGCGGCGCTGGCGTTCCAGGGGAGTCTCCTCCTCGCGGGGGGCGTAGCGTTTCAAGAGTCCCTGTGTTGAGTCGTCGTTGGCGGGCATGGCTGGGGGGAGGTGTGGTCTTTCCGCGGGCATTTATCTTACGCGGGCGCGCGAGAAGAGTCACCTCGGACAAACGGGAGATAACATACTGCGAAAAGGCTGTTCTTTCCCTGTATTTGAAGGCGGATTCCGTGCGTGTGAGGGCCCTTTTTGAGGGGCATGGCAAATCCTTCGGGGCGCGGGCGGTTCTGCGGCCTCGCAAAGATGGGAATAACGACGATGGCGACTCTCCTGGAAAACTACTTCGCGGTGAAGGAATCGGTGCGGCGCGCGGCCGAGGATGCGGGACGGGATCCCGCGGGGGTGCGGCTGCTGGCGGTCTCAAAGACCTTCCCCGCTGCGGATATCCAGGAGGTCTATGAGGGCGCGGGACAGCTCGCCTTCGGCGAAAATCGCGTCCAGGAGTTGAAGGAGAAGGCGCCGGTGCTCTCGAAGGAGATCCAGTGGCATCTCATAGGACATCTCCAGCAGAATAAAGTTCGCGCCGCCCTGGAGCACGCGCAGTGGATCCACGGAATTGATACGCCGAAGCTTTTCCTGCGGATTCAAGAGGTGGCTTCGGAGATGGGGGTCTCCCCGAAGCTGTTGCTGGAGGTGAATGTCTCTGGTGAGGAGAGCAAATTCGGCTTTACGTCGCAGTCCGTGCGGGAGTTTGCCCGGACGCTGGCGGATCATGGCGCGCTTCCCGCGCCGCTGGTGGGGCTTATGACCATGGCGCCTCTGGGTGCCGACGCCGACTGTCTCAATAAGACCTTCGCGGGACTCCGCATCCTCCGCGATGAAATCCAGGATATTCTAGGAACCCCGCTCCCCGAGCTCTCCATGGGAATGAGCGGGGATTACCCCGCCGCCATCCGCGAAGGCGCCACCATCGTGCGCATCGGAACCGCGATCTTCGGGAAAAGGTAAAGGGGAAGGGGGAAGGGGGAAGGCCGAAAAGGAGGAAGGAGGAAGGAGGAAGGAGGAAGTTAGGACGCTGCGCGGCTCTTCCGCCGCCTGTGCGGCGGTACCCGTACCGCGGCATTAGCCGCGGAATAGCGCTGCAGGCACCGCATAAACTATCCACTAGTCACTGATTGCTAGATACTTGTGGCGCACATTGCGCCGCAGCGGGGGGGGGGACGGGGGCGGTAGCCTCCCTCCCGTCCTTTGGGTATCCTGCTAGGGAAGAACGCTCCGGTGCTAGTCCCGCTTTTGGTGCGGTATTGGTATTTTGCCGCCGCAGGGGAGGGTGGCTACGCCATCGGCTGTATATCTTCCTTCGCCACGGAGCCGTCGGGTTGTTTGGTGAGCTTTTGGATTTTTTGTTCAGCGGAGGTGAGTTTTTCGTTGCAGAGTTTTCCGAGAGTGACTCCGCGTTCGAACTCCTTGATGCTGTCTTCGAGGGAGAGGGTGCCTGCCTCCAGTTGCTTGACGATATTTTCCAGTTCCTGGAGTGCCTGGTCGAAGGTGAGGTCTTTGGTGTCGTCCATAGTGGGTTAGGGATTTTGGTTAGAGATGACTTCGAGTCCCAGGGAGCCGGTGGCGAGCATTGCGGTGAGCTGCGTGCCCTCGGGGGCTTCGGCGGCGGTGCGGATGGCGTGCCCGTCGCGGTTAAGGAGGATGCTGTATCCCCGGTGGAGGACGCCCTTTGGATCCAGGGCATGGAGGGTTCCCAGGAGCTGTTCCAGCCGTGCGCGGAATTTATTCAATCGTGCGTCCTGGAGAGTGAGCAGTGCGTCCCAGGCCTTCTGGAAGGCGGCGCGGCGTTCTTTTGCCTGGTGCGGCAGTGCCTGTGCTAGCCGGACTTCGATGTTCAGGAGGCGGTTTTTGCGCTCGCCGGTGATCTTTTCGGGGGATTGGAGATAGGGCGATTCCAGGCAGTGCCGGAGTCGTGTGCGGCGGTCCTGGAGTGTGTAGTTGAGTGCGCGGCTGGCGGCCTTCTGGAGTTGTTTTAGCTGGTTGGCTGCCAGGAAGAGTGGCTCCGTGAGGAGTTCTGCGGCCTTGGTGGGGGTAATGGCGCTGGCATCGGCCACGTAGTCCACCAGTGGCGTATCCTTTTCGTGTCCGATGGCGGTGAGGACGGGCGTCTTTGCCTGTGCGATGGCGCGGGCGAGTGCCTCGTCATTGAAGCACCAGAGATCCTGCTCGGAGCCGCCTCCGCGGGTGATGACGATCACATCGCATTCGCCCAGATCGTCCAGGAGCCGGAGGGCGGCGGCGCATTCGGCGGCGGCGGTCTTTCCCTGGACCTTCGTGGGTGCCAGGAGGAAGGAGAGTCGTGGGGCGCGTGTGAGGCAGGTATGGAGGAAGTCCCGGAATCCGGCGGCATCGGGGCTGGTGACCAGTCCGATGGTCTTTGGGAAGGGCGGAAGGGGCTTTTTGCGCTTGGGATCCAGGAACCCCTCGGCGGTGAGTCGTTCCAGCGCTTTTTTGCGCAGTTCGGTGAGGGTGTCGCCGCCGCCATCGGCCTTCACCAGCTTCGTGGCCTGGAACTGCAGGTCGCAACGGGGGGCATAGAAGCTGATGTGCCCCCAGGCAAGCACCTTGTCGCCACTTTTGAGATCCAGGGAGCGGACGACGGCTGCGCCGCCAAAAAAGACGAGTGGCAGCGTGTTCTGCTTCTCGTCACGGACGGTGGCGTAGAGATGTACGCTGGCGGTGGCGCGGTCATTGAGGATCAGCTCGCCGCAGAGCCAGAAGTCCCAGGGGAGTTCCCGGACTACCAGCGTACGGAGGAGCTCCGTTACCTCCTCGACCGTCCAGGCCTGCTGGGCATCGTGGCGGGAAAATAGCGTCTGCGCGAGAGTCATGGGCAAAACTCTTAGTTTTTCCTTTTCCAATGGCGGCAGATGTTTTGCCAGGTATAGGAGTGCTGAAAACCCGCGCCGGGGTGTTGTGCCGGCGCGGGCGTTGGTGTTTGTCCCCCCTCTGGTTTTAGCTAGGATAGGGGGTTATTCGAGGCCCTCGAGATCCAGTTCCAGGTCATCGTCATCGATGTCGTTGGCGTCCTCGAGTGCGTCGTTGGCGTCGTCGATGGCGTCCTCGAGTGCGTCATCGATGGTGTCGTCGATGTCGTTGGTATCGATTTCGAGGGCTTCCGCCTCATCGATTTCGAAGGCGGGTTCCACGGCGTTCTGGAGAGTCGTGATGATGGTATTGATATCGGCCTCGGTGAAGGTGCCGGTGATTTCCGCGACATTGCCCTTCTGGGTAGCGGTGAGGGTATCGACGAATACGGTTCCGGGGAGGAAGAAGGGCACGATCTGCTTGGCGCCCTCGATGAGGATGGTATTGAGGACATTGTCGCGGACGGCGGCGGCGCCGGGCTCATCGGGGAAGAATCCGCGGATGGTGAGTGTGATGACCGCGGGGGTGCTGTTCACGAGGAGTGCGACGGTCTGGATATTTCCGAGGGCGGCCTTGGAGATGGGCTCGAGGGAGGAGGACTCCAGGGAGGCGCGGAGGTCATCCTGGTGCTTGGGATCGGAGAGGGCGACAGCGAAGCCGTCGGTGGCATTGGCGGCCTTTGCGGCGGCCAGTGCGGGGGGCAGTGCGGTGGTCTTGCCGGCGGCGGCAGCGGCGACCATGTCCTTGTGACCGAAGAGTGCGGTGCGACCATCCTTGGAGAGGATGACATCCAGGGTCTTTAGGTTGTTCTCCTTATCGGTGATGCGGTAGCCGGCATATCCCTCGACCTGGATGGGTTGGAGGGTGAGTTCTTCGTTGATTTCGGGGACCATCTGGGAGAGCATGGGGGCCGCGGCGAAGAGATTCTGGACGCTGGCGCCGAAGGAGACGGCTCCCAGGAACTTGATTTTGGTGAGATCCTCGTCAAGCTTCTCCATGTCGGGGAGCTGGGGGGCATTGGCGTCGCCTGCAGCGAGGGCGAATTTCGCGGTGCCCTGGACGCCCGGGGGCAGGATTGCCTCGATCTGCTTGGTGAAGGCGGGCTTGCCGTCGTTCTCCTCGGTTTGCTTCTGCTCGAAGAGCTTTTCCAGGAGGGAGCCCTTCAGGGCGGCCTCGTTGATCTGGACGAGGAGCTGCGCCTCGGCGTACTCCATGCTCTGGAGGGTCAGGTCGGCGTGCAGGGCGAGAGTGGAGAGGCAGAGGGCGACGGCGAGGAATGCTTTCTTAAACATGGTTCGGTCTCCTTCGGTGATGGGTTGTGGGTGGTATGGATGACTATGAGAATTGGATTCGCGGATCGATGATAACGTAGCAGAAATCGGAGAGGACATTCCCCAGCAAGGTCAGGATGCTGGTGAGGGCCAGGATTCCCATGAAGACGGGGTAGTCGCGTCCGACAATGGCTTCCATGCTGAGGTTCCCCATGCCGGGAATTTCGAAGACTCGCTCGATGATGACGCTGCCTGCGAAGAGGAGCGAGAGGACGCTCCCGAAGCCGGTGGCGATGGGGATGAGCGCATTCCGGAGGGCGTGGCACCAGAGTGCGCGTCGGGAGGAGCCGCCCTTTGCGTAGACGGTCCGGACGTAGTCGCTGTTGATCTGGTCCAGGAGGGAGTTCTTCATGAGGAGGGTCAGCATGGCGAAGGAGCCGGCCATGTAGCAGACCACGGGCAAGAAGAGGTGCCAGAGGAGATCCCGGAAGCGCTGGAATGCGGTCATGGAATCCGCGTTCGGGGAGAGGAATCCGCTGGCGGGGAAGAGATCCCAGAAGCCCTCGGTGGTGCCGCAGAGGAAGAGCTTCAGGAGCATTCCCAGGGCGAAGACGGGTATGGCGTATCCCAGGAAGACGAGGACGCTGGAGATCATGTCGAAGGGCGAGCCATGCCGGACGGCCTTCGCGACTCCCAGCGGGATGCAGACCAGGTATGTGAGGAAGAAGCTGCTCAGTCCGAAGACCAGTGAGATGGGGAAGCGCTGGGATATCATCTCCCAGGCGGTCTTGTTGGAGAATTTGTAGGAGCGGCTGAGCATTCCGCAACGCTCCTGCCAGAGCCACTTCCAGTATTGCTTGAGGATGGGCTGGTCAAAGCCAAAGTGCTTCCGGAAGGCCTCGCGCTCGCGCTCCATGGCCTCCTGGCCCATTTCCGCACCGCCCGAGGCCGCCTGGACACTCTCGCCGCCGGCACCCATTCCACGCATGCGCATCATGAGTTGGTCCACGGGGCCCCCGGGGAGCAGCTGTGTGATGGCGAAGCAGAGGATGGTGATTCCCAGAAAGGTGGGGAAGACCAGCAGGAGCCGCCGCAGAAAGTAGTCGGTACGGGACATGAAGAAGTGGTTAGTGGCTAGCGGTCAGTGGCTAGTTTATGCGGTCGCTCCGCGGGTGCGTCTAAGGGGATGCTGTTTGTTGCAATGCCTTGATTGCTAACCAGTAATCGCGTTGTCAGTGGCTAGTGGTCAGCGGGTTGTTCCTTTTTCCAGAAGCGGATGGCGGTGATGACGGCCTGCTGGGGATCCTCGCCTACCTGCCAGAGGATTTCGCGGTCTTCCAGGTAGCACTGGTAGACGCGTCCGGGGATCTTCTGGTATGCGGGACGGGGATCGAGGGAGACCACTTTCAGGCAGAGCTGGAGGAATTCCGGGCGTTCTTTCTTGAGGGCGTCCTGGAGTTCCGGAGCAAACGTGACCCTCATGGCTGCCTGGTCGGGGGCGACGGGGGCGAAGCCGCCGGTGGCCTCGGGGATGCAGTCGGTGTAGGGGAGATAGGGTTTGATGTCCAGGACGGGCGTGCCGTCCAGCAAATCTAGTCCAGAGACATGGATTTCGATCTTTCCGTGGGGGCGGATTTTGACGCCCTCCAGTTTCAGGGCGGAGAGACCGATGGGCATGGGTCGGAAGGGCGAGCGTGTGGCGAAGACCCCCAGCCGCTGGTCCCCTCCTAGCCTGGGCGGCCGAACCGTCGCCTTCCAGGAATCACGCAGATTCTCGCTGAAAACGAATATAACCCAGATGTGGGAGAACTCCTCCAGGCCCCGCACCGCATTGGGCTGGTTGTACGGAGGCAATAACTCTAAATAACCCGTGGCCTCCGAGATCAACCCACTCTGCCGCGGAATCCCAAATTTGGTGCGGTAGCAGCTGTGGACGGTGGCGATGGGGGAGAGGTCCATGGTTTGCCTTCGGCCAAGTGCCCCAGGCAAACCATGGACCGAAAAAAGGAGGAAGGAGGAGGGAGGAAGGAGGAAGTTAGGCCAGGGTTTCGCCGTGCGAAACCCCGCGCCAATGCCGCGGCGGAACACCGCGGAAGTTGTTAGTGGCTAGCTGTTAGCCGTTAGTTGTTCGGTCGCTGCGCGGCTCTTCCGCCGCGTCATGGCGGCGGTACCAGTACCGCGGCAGTCACTGCGGAAGGGCGTCTGCGGCACCTTGCAGACTAGCCGCTAGCCACTATTCTGCTAGGTGCTAATTTTGCGGAAGGGCGCCTGCGGCACCTTGTAGACTAGCCGCTAGCCACTATTCTGCTAGGCTAATTTTGGTGGAAGGGCGCCTGCGGCACCTTGTATACTAGCCGCTAGCCACTAATGGCTAAGTGCTTGCGATAGCGCAGCATGATGCGCTATCGCTAGAGCAGTCGTTCCACGAGTTCCTGGAGTGCGGGTTCCATAAGAGCGACGCACTGCCGGTAGGATTCGAGGGGCTGTTTATTGGGATCGAAGACATCCCTGTCCTGTCGGAGGATGGACATGAGCGTCTTGGTCTTGTTTCGTGCGGAGACGAAGTTCGAGGTGAGTTCCTTTTCCTGATCCCGCGTCATGCAGAGGATGAGTTCTGCGGACTTGATGAGTTTCGGGGAGAGGAGTTGCACGCCCAGGCGGCGGGGCTCGATGCCGCGTTCTTTGAGGACGGTGGTCACGTGGTCGGCGATATGCTGTCCATGGAAGGCTCGGATGCCGGCGGAGTCGCAGGAGCAGTCCTGGAGTCCGGCCTGTTGTGCGAGTTGTTGGAAGATCGCGGCGGCGAGGGGTGCGCGTGTCCTGTCGGAGCTGCAGACGAAGAGGATTCGGGGCATGGGCGTGTGTAGGGTGTGTCGATCGCTACTTCTGGAGAGAGCGGAAGTAGGCGATGGTGGCGGCGAGTCCTTCCTCGAAGTTGGAGCAGGGCTTGAAGCCGGTGGCCTTGAGCTTGTCGATGGCGGCGTAGGAGTGTTTCACGTCGCCGGCGCGGACGGCCTGGTGGACGATTTCGGAGTGCGAGCCGGTGATCTCGACGATCTTCTTTGCCAGGTCATTGATGGTGATGACGCCGCCGTAGGCGATGTTGTGGACGCCGGTGGCGGTGGATTCGGTGGCGAAGAAGGCGTTGGCGCGCGCGATATCCTTCACGTAGATGAAATCGCGGGTCTGTTCGCCGTCACCGAAGATGGTGAGGGGCTCGTTGGCCAGCGCCTTCGCCACGAAGATGGGCACTGCGGCGGCATACTGGCTGTGGGGGTTCTGGCGGGGTCCGAAGACATTGAAGTACCGGAGGCAAGCGGTAGGCAGATTGCGCTCGCGGGTATACATGGCGCAGTAGTATTCGTCGTCGAGCTTGGTGACCGCGTAGGGGCTCTTGGGCTCGGGGCACATGGTCTCGCGCTTGGGGACCTCGGGGTTGTCGCCGTAGATGGCGGCGGAGGTAGAGAGGCAGAGCTTCTTGGCGCCGGCCTGTGCGGCGGCCTCCAGGACATTCAGGGTGCCCTGGGTGTTGATCTCCACGCACTCCTGGGGCTTCGCCATGGACTCGGGGACGGAGATCATTGCGGCGAGGTGGAAGACGTAGTCCACGCCCTCCATTGCCTTTGCCAGGAAGGGCTTGTCGAGGATGGAACCCTCGCGGAAATCCACCTGGAAGCCCTCCAGGTTCTTTTTGAATCCGGTGCGGAGGTTATCCAGGACGCGGACCTCGGCTTTTCCCTGGAACATTTCAACGATGTGGCTGCCGATGAATCCGGCGCCGCCGGTGACGAGAATGCGCATGGTTGCGGAGACTCCTTTGTGAAAGCAGAGAGTTTTGTGGGGTGAGTGAGAATTTTATGCCTGTTGGGACTTCGCGTCCTTTCCCAGGCGGAAGGCGGTGAGGGCGGCCTGGACCACGGCGTCGCCCTTGCGGGCGAAGTGCTGTTCGATGGCCTTTTCGAGGAAGGTGGGATCCAGTCCCAGGAAGTTCGCGATGGCTCCCAGGAGCACGATATTGGTGTTACGGGGATTTCCGGACTTCTTGGCCAGGTCGGTGGTATCGAGGAGGACCAGTCCGGGGAGCTTATGGAGTTCGTTGATGATCTCCTCTTCGGCGGGGTAGTCGCCGATATTGACCACGGGGGTGCGGTCGGTGATGACGGTGCCGGTGGGGGCGAGGCTCTGTGCGTGCCGGAGTGCCTCCATGGGCTCCATGGCGACCACCAGGTCGGCGGCGCCGGCGGTGATTTGGTCGGCCAGGATGGGTTGGCTGGAGAGTCGGAGGTGTGCGAAGACGGAGCCGCCGCGCTGGCTCATGCCGTGGATTTCGGACTGTTTCACGTGGAGGTTCTCCGCCACGGCCATCTTTCCGAGGATGGCGGCGATGGTGAGGATTCCCTGTCCGCCCACGCCGGCGAGGACGATGTCACATTTCATAGTGTTTCTTCTCCTGTTTTGGAGGGAATGGAAGGTGTGTTTGCCGGGGGGGTGATCGCTACTTCTTTGCGACCTTCCGGCGGAGAGTCTGGATGCACTCGCGGCGTGCGATGACGACGGAGACTCCGGGGTAGTTGAGCTCCTCCTCGAAGATCGCCTCGTTCTCCTGGTGCTTGGCGGGGAGGGGAGTGATGACGCGGATGTGTTCGGGGGAGACGCCCAGGCCCTTCACCAGGTCCTCCAGGCGTCCCAGGGCGGCGGAGTCCTGTCCACCGGTCATGCCCACGGTGAGGTTGTCGAGGATGACGACGGTGATGGGGGCATTTTCCCAGATAGCGTCCAGCAGTCCGGTCATTCCGGAGTGTGTGAAGGTGGAGTCTCCGATGACGGCGACGGCGTGCTTCATGCCATTGTCAGCGGCGCCTTTCGCCAGAGTGATGGAGGCGCCCATGTCGACGCAGGAGGTGATGGCGTTATAGGGAGGCAGTGCGCCGAGGGTGTAGCAGCCGATGTCGCCGAAGACCTTTGAGTCGCCGACCTTCTGGGTTGCCTCGGTGAGGGCGCGGTAGGTATCGGCGTGGGGGCATCCGTCGCAGAGACGCGGGGGCCGTTGGCGGAGGAGCGGACTGGGTTCCAGGAGTGCGGGGGCGTCCAGTCCGCAGGCCAGCTGGACGGCGCGGGTGGAGAGTTCGCCGGTGCGGGGCAGTGCGCCGGTGAGTCGTCCGGTGATGCGGGGATCGCCGAAGAGTCCGCGGAGGATATCCTCGACGACGGGCATGCCCTCTTCGATCACCAGGATCTTCTCGCACTCGTCGAGGAGGCGTTGGATCTTTTTGCGGGGGAGGGGATACTGTGAGATCTTGAGGACGGGGTGGGGGCACTTTCCCTGGTAGGCCTCCATGAGGTAGTTGTAGCCGATGCCGCAGGCCAGGATGCCCAGGGACTTGTCGGCGCCGTCAAAGTATGCATTGAAGGGGGAGTCCTCGCTTTCCTGGCGGAAGGCGTCCTGCTTGGCGAGCAGTGCATTGTAGTTCGCTTTTGCGATGGCGGGGAGTAGGACGAACTTCTTGGGATTTTCGGGGAAGTGGATTTCGTTCTGGGGTCGTGCGGAGTCGGCGAGCTTCACGTCGGCGCGGGAGTGTGAGAGCCGTGTGGTGAAGCGGACCAGGACGGGGGTCTGGTATTTTTCGGAGAGCTCGAAGGCGTATGCGGGCAGATCGTATGCCTCCTGTTGGGTCGTGGGCTCCATGACGGGGATCATGGCGAATTTGCCGTAGAAGCGGCTGTCCTGCTCATTCTGGGAGGAGTGCATGGAGGGATCGTCGGCCACGGTGACCAGGAGTCCGCCGTTTGCGCCGGTGATGGCGGAGTTCATGAAGCCATCGGCGCAGGCATTGAGTCCCACGTGTTTCATGCAGGCGATGGCGCGCTTGCCCATGTAGCTGGCGCCGATGGCCTCTTCCATGGCGGCCTTCTCGTTGCAGGACCACTGGCGGTGGATCTTGCGTTCCGCGGCCAGGGGGGACGTCTGGAAGTACTCCATGATTTCGGTGGAGGGGGTCCCGGGGTATGCGTAGCAGGCGGAGATGCCGGCGTCCATGGCGCCTTGTGCGTAGGCTTCGTCGCCCAGAAGGAGTTTGGTGGTTGTCATGGCGGTGTGTGGTGAATGGTGTTGTGTTGCGATCAAGAGAAGGGGTGTCGTGCGCTGAGGGCCTGTGCCAGGGTGGGGGCATCGGCGTATGCCAGATCGGCGCCGGTGGGCACTCCGATGGCCAGTCGCGTGATGGTGAGGCCTTCGCGTTGGAAGTCGTCCATGAGGAGTTTTGCGGTGGCCTGTCCCTCCACGTCAGTGCTGGTGGCCAGGATGAGCTCCTTGACCTCTGGATTCTGGAGTCGTTCGCCTAAGGCGTGCCAATGGAGGTGTTCTGGGGTGACTCCGGAGAGTGGGGAGAAGCGTCCGCCCAGGACGTGATAGAGGCCCTTGTAGCAGCCGGTGCGCTCCAGGACGGGCACCTGTGGGGCGGTCTCCACTACGCAGATCTTTGTGCGGTCGCGATTCTCGGATGCGCAGATTTGGCAGAGTCCACCGCCCTCGGTGTAGAAGCCGCAGACGGGGCAGGGCGTCACCTGTTGCTTGAGGGTGGCAAGCTCCTCCGCCAGCGCGGCCAGGTCGCTCTCCTTCCAGCGCAAGAGCTCCCACACATGGCGCAATGCCGTCTGGGATCCCACGCCGGGGAGTTTTCGCAGGCGCGCGACCAGCCGTTCAATGGGTGTCGGGAGCTTGATTTCCATGGAGGAAGGGGAGGAAGGGGGGGGGTATGCGGTCTAGAGGGGTATCACGCCGTCGTAGGGCTGTGTGCCCAGGGAGGCGGACACCTGCTTCACCGCGGGGCGCTCGGAGAGGGCCTTGAGCTCCTCTTTGGTGGCGCGACGATAGTTGGTGCCTGCGATGGCCTGGTATTCCTCACGGGGAGAATCCTGGGAGAGGAGCGCCTGGACTCCGGCAGAGACACCCTCCTCCGCAGTCGTAGAGGACACCGATGCATTCTGCCAATCCCATTTGTCACTCGCCTCCGCAGGAGAGTCATAGGACTCCACGCCCTCGCCATTCAGTAACGCTGGCGGAATTTCCATGGGGGAGTCCTCTTGCGCTACAGGGGCGGGTGCCGATGTTGGAGCAGGCGCTTCTGCCACGGGCACCGGAGTGGGGGTTTCTGCAACCACGGGAGCAGGTGCAGGATCAGGGGCAGTCGCAGGTTCGGGTTTCACCTCCGCCTTTGGGGGTTCTGCAACTGTAGGCTTCGGGGGCTCGGGAGTGGGCTTCGGGGTCTCTGCTGCCACGGGTGCCGGCTTGGGTGTTTTAGCTGCTACGGGCGTGGGGGCAGGCTTTGGCGCTGGTGGTGGTGCCTGGAGGACTGGTGGGGGTGTAGTGAGAGTCGGGGGGACTCGTGGGGTGACCTTCTCCTTAGGGATGAGTCCGCTGATGACATTGAGGTGTGTGAGGATATCGTCGAGGGAGGTGCTGTGGATCTCGTTGACGAGTTGGGTCACCAGGACTTCCAGTGCCATGCGCTTATTGAGGCACTGTTTGAAAGAGCGTTCCTGGGGGATGATGGTCGCCAGGAGCCGTCGGGGCAACGCGGGATCGACGGAGCGCGCCAGCTGTTGGAAATACTGGATTTCCTCGGGGACCAGCTCCAGGTATTTTGCGGCGTCTTTGCAGGAGCCTGACAGCATGAGATTCCGGAGAAATTCGGTCAGTGCGTCGTAGACCTGTTCCAAGTCGCGGCCGCTATCGGCGAGCTCGCCGATCATTTCCAGGGAGCGTGAGAGGTCGTTGAAGAGGATTCCCTGGGCGATTTCGCGGATTTCGGTGCCGGAGGCCAGTCCGAAGATTTGGATGACATCGCTTTCGCGGATGGTCTCCTCGGGGGTGGTTCCGCCGCAGAAGGAGATGATCTGGTCCAGCGTGGAGAGCGCGTCGCGCATTCCGCCATTGGCGGCGCGTGCCACGGCGGCGAGTGCCTGGTCCTCCACGTAGAGCTTCTCGGCATTGGCGATCTCGCGAAGGCGGTTGACGATGAGTGGTACGGGGATGCGCCGCAGATCGAAGCGCTGGCAGCGGGAGATGATGGTGGGCAGGACCTTATGGACCTCGGTGGTCGCGAAGATGAACTTTATGTAGGGCGGGGGCTCTTCCAGGGTCTTCAGCAATGCATTCCACGCCGAAGGCGTGAGCATGTGCACCTCGTCCATGATATAGATCTTGAAGGGGCTCTTCACGGGCGGGAATGCCATCTGCTCGCGGATGGGCTGGATATGCTCCACCTTGTTGTGGCTGGCGGCATCGATTTCGATGACATCCATGGAGGAACCCTCGGCGATTTCGCGGCAGGATTCGCACTGGCAGCAGGGCTCGCCGTCCACGCGGTGTTGGCAATTGAGGGCCTTTGCGAAGATGCGGGCGGAGGTCGTTTTGCCGATGCCTCGTGAGCCCACGAAGAGGTATGCGTGTCCGGTTCGTCCGGTATTGAGGGCGTTTTTCAGGGTGCGTGCGATGTGTTCCTGTCCCACGACCTCCGCAAAGGTCTGGGGACGCCACTTCCTGGCCAATACTTGATACGACATCTGACCTCCGCCCGCGCGCTAGCTAGGGATTCCGAATATAGGGACGATACAAAAAAAGTCATGCCGCGTATTCCGGAGTTGCTGGCACCCAAGCTGCATGCTTAGGGCTGCTTGGTTCCCCATCTGACCCGGTTCACAAACACCTTGCCGCACAGGTTCCGAAATACGCGACATGACGGCGCTTAATATAAGGCCTCCCACTGCGTTTTGCAGTCAGGCGGCTCCTAGAAATAGAAAAATCCCCCGGCGTTTTCGTCGGGGGATTTGCGCGCGGGGTCTTTATCCGCGCTTCAGGAGTTCCATGAACTCGTTTCGGGTGGCCTGGGAGCGTCGGAAGGATCCCAGGACTGCGCTGGTGACCATGAGGGAGTTTTGTTTTTGGACGCCGCGCATCATCATGCAGAGGTGGTGGCATTCCATGACCACTCCCACGCCCTCGGCGTCGATCTTTTCCCGGACATAGGAGGCGATTTGCTGGGTGAGTCGTTCCTGGAGCTGGAGTCGCCGCGCAAAGCAGTCCACGATGCGTGCCAGCTTGGAGACCCCGTAGACCTTTCCGCGGGGGATGTATCCGATGTGGCACTTTCCGTAGAAGGGGAGCAGGTGGTGTTCGCAGAGGGAGTATACCTCGATGTCCTTGACCACCACCATGTGGTTGCACTCCTCGCTGAAGATGGCGTCCCCCACGATGTCGTCCGGATTCTGGGCATATCCGCCCAGCAGGAACTGGTAGGACTTCTCCACGCGGTCCGGCGTCTTCACCAGACCCTCGCGGGTGGGATTCTCGCCGCAGAGGCGGAGGATCTCCCGGACGTGGTCGGCGATTGTGAGTGCGCGGGATGCGTTTTCGGAGTCAGGCATGGGACGGTGTGTCGTGGGGGGGAGTCGTGAGGACGTGCGTTGTGTTGCGTGCGGGTGCTGATTTATTCGAAGCGTCCGCAGCAGGCCTTGTATTTCTTTCCGGAGCCGCAGGGGCAGGGATCATTGCGTCCCACCTTGGGCTGCTGCCGGTGGATGGTGGTGGGCTTTTGCTGCTTGCGGGCGCCGCCTTCATTGCCTCCCTCGAATTGTCCCAGTGACTGGTGGAGGGTCTGGATATTTCCGGCGGGGCGACGGGGGGCGACGGGGGGCAGGGCGTTCTTTTTCTTGGGGGCGTCCTGGGACTCCTCGCCGTCCTCTCCCTCCTGGTTCTGCTTGCCGTTGGCGGGCTGCTGCCGGATCACCATGCGGTAGCGGAAGATGTTCATGGAGATGGAGTCCTTGATGGTATTGAGCAGGTTGGAGTAGAGGTTGTAGGCCTCCTGCTTGTATTCCACCAGGGGATCCCGCTGGCCGTAGGAGCGCAGCTGGACGCTCTGGCGCAGGTCGTCCATGTCGTAGAGGTGCGCCTGGTAGAGGTTATCCAGGGCATCGAGCATGATAAAGCGCTCCAGCCAGCGGCTGGCCTCGGGCCCCTCCACCTTCTCCTTGAGGGAGTAGACCTGGTCGATGCCATCCATGATGGCCTGGATGAGGGTCTCGGCGTCCTTCTGGTTCTCGGGTTTGGTGAAGGTCTCGGGGGGGAAGGAGAAGGGGATGGTGCGTCCTAGCCACTCCTGCAATTCGGTGGTATCCAGGTCGGTATTGCGGGAGCGCGCGGCAAAGGCGGCGTCGACGCGTTCGCCGACGGCGGTGCGGATGAAGTCCATGAGGAGCTTCCGGGAGTCCTCGGTGGTGAGGATTTCGTGTCGCAGGCCGTAGATGGCGGCGCGCTGCTTGTTCATCACGTCGTCGTATTCCAGAGTGCGCTTGCGGATGCTGAAGTGCTGCTGTTCCACGCGGCGCTGCGCCTTTTCCACGGCGCGGGTGAGCATTCCGTGGGAGAGCTCCTGGCCGTCTTCCAGGCCCAGGCGGCCCATGATGGCGGCGAGGCGGTCGGATGCGAAGAGTCGCATGAGGTTATCTTCCAGGGAGATATAGAATCTGCTGGAACCGGGGTCGCCCTGCCGGGAACAGCGTCCGCGCAACTGGAGGTCGATGCGTCGGGCGTCGTGGCGTTCGGAGCCGATGACATGGAGTCCGCCGAGTTCCTTGACGCCGGGGGCCAGCTTGATGTCGGTGCCTCGGCCGGCCATGTTGGTGGCGATGGTGACTGCGCCGCGCTGTCCGGCGCGGGCCACGATCTCGGCCTCGCTCTGGTTGTGCTTGGCGTTCAGGACATTGTGGATGATCTTCTCGCGGGTGAGCAGTCGGCTGAGCAGCTCGGAGACCTCCACGGAGATGGTGCCCACCAGCACGGGCTGGCCCTTCAGGTTGCACTCCTTGATCTCCTCGATGATGGCGCGGTACTTTTCGCGCTGTGTCTTGTAGATCCGGTCATCGTAGTCGATGCGCTGACAGGGGCGGTTGGTGGGGATGGTGACCACATCCAGATTGTAGATGGACTTGAATTCGGTGGCCTCGGTGGCTGCGGTACCGGTCATGCCACCCAGCTTCTCGTACATTCGGAAGTAGTTCTGGATGGTGATGGAGGCGAGGGTCTGGGTCTCGCGCTCGATCTTCACGTTCTCCTTGGCCTCCAGCGCCTGGTGCAGGCCTTCGGAGAAGCGCCGTCCGGGCTGGGGGCGTCCGGTGAATTCGTCAACGATGATGACCTTGTTGTCCTGGACGACATACTGGACGTCCTTTTCGAAGAGGCAGTATGCGCGGAGGAGCTGGGAGATATTGTGGAGCAGCTCGGCCTTGGTGTCGTATTCCACCTGGACCGCCTTGCGGCGTTCCAGCTTTTCCTCGGGGGAGAGGGTGTTGTCGCCATCCAGTTCGCTGAAGATGGTGGGGAGATCGGGGATGACGAATGCCTGGGGATCGGAGGGCATGAGTTCCCGGCGGCCCTTCTCGGAGAGCTCGGACTCGCCGCCCTTTTCGTCCACGGAGAAGTAGAGCTCCTGCTTGATGTCCTGGAGCAGACCACGGTTCACGTCGGAGTGCCACTCCGCATCCACCTTCTCCAGGCCCTTGCGGACACCGGGGTCCTCCATGAAGCGGCGCAGGAGCTTGTGGCGGGGCATGGCCATCTGGACCTTCGCCAGCAGGTGGTAGGCGTCGTCTTTGTCCTGTGCGGTGGCATCGGGCTTGTCGAGGAGGGTCTTGGCGTCCTGGAGGAGTCCGGCGACCAGGCGATACTGCTTGGCGTAGAGGGATTCCACCATGGGCTTCACCTTGTCATACATGTGGGTGGAGACCTTGGCGGGTCCGGCGATGATCAGCGGGGTACGCGCCTCGTCGATGAGGATGGAGTCGATTTCGTCAACGATGGCGTAGTAGTAGTCGCGCTGGACCAGCTCCTCCTTCGAATGCGCCATGCCCATGTCGCGCAGGTAGTCGAAGCCGAATTCGGAGTTGGTGCCGTAGGTGATGTCGCAGGCGTATTGCTCGCGGCGGACCTGCGGGGACTGGTTGTTCTGGATGCATCCCACGGTGAGTCCCAGCCAGCGCAGGACATGCCCCATCCACTCGGAGTCACGGCGCGCCAGGTAGTCGTTGACGGTGACCAGCTGGACATTTTTGCCGGTGAGGGCATTGAGGTAGAGGGGCATGGTGGCCACCAGGGTCTTTCCTTCACCGGTGGCCATCTCCGCGATCTTGGACTGGTTCAGGACGATGCCACCCATGATCTGGACATCGAAGGGGACCATGTCCCACTCCAGGCGGTGGCCGGTGACCTCCACAAAATGCTCCTCTTCCTTGGTGGATTCCTTCAGGCGCCGGCAGGCGTCCTTCACCACGGCGTAGGCCTCGCACATGATCTGGTCGACAGTCTCGCCATTCTTCAGGCGTTCCTTGAATTCCGGCGTCTTGGCGCGCAGCTCGTCGTCGGAGAGGGACCGATATTGCTCTGCCAGCTGGTTCACCTTCTGGACGAGGGGCCAGAGCTTGTTGACCACGCGCTTGTTGCGGCTGCTGAAGAGCTTTTTGATAATCCAGTCGAGAAGCATCGTTCTAGGGGACAGTGGGGGCTGGGGATCTGGGAGGCGGTCCTCCGGAGGGATTGCGCGGCGCACGGTGCGCGGCGCTCTCCGGGGGGATTGGGGGACGGGTTATTTGGAACCGGGGTGTTCCAGGGGCTTGCCCTGTGCGCAGATGGGGCATTCGGCGGGGTTGAAGGTGCGCAGGGAGAGCTTGATGAGGCTATGGAAGGGGATGCCGAAATCCACGTCGCCGTGGCTGCGGTCCACCATGACGGTGACGCCCACGGGGATGGCGCCGAAGGAGCGTGCCAGGTCGATGGTCTGCTGGACGCGTCCGCCTTTTGTGACCACATCCTCCGCGATGAGGACGCGCTCGCCGGGCTTCAGGGTGAAGCCGCGGCGGAGGATCAGGTTTGACTGGTCGTCCTTTTCGGCGAAGATTGCGCGGGTCTGGAGGGCCTTTGCGACCTCCTGTCCGACCACGATGCCGCCGATGGCGGGAGAGAGGACCACATCGATGTTTTCGCCGGCCCAGGGCTTTGCCATTTCCGCGCAGAGCTTGCTGGCGATATCGGCGTATTGCAGGAGGAGCGCGGCCTGGAAATACTGGTCGCTGTGGAGTCCGCTGCGCAGGAGGAAGTGTCCGTTGAGCAGGGCGCCGGTGTCGGACATGTACTTCAGGATTTCGGTTTCGTTCATGATGGGGATTCCTTTGTAGGAGTAGTGAGAGATTTGCGGAGAGGGCGGGATGCCCTCTCTTCGGAGAGGCGCGGGAGGCGTGCGCGTGCGGCGGATCGTGCGCGTACGCGCGTATGTCTTTTAGGAAAGGGGAGGGAGGCGAGTTATTTTGCCTTCTGTGGCTTTACGGCATTTCGGAGTTGGTCGATGCCGTCGCAGATGGCCACGGCCAGGCTATCCTGGTAGTCGGCGCGCTGGAGCTTTGCGCGTTCTTTTTCGTTGGAGAGGTATCCGATTTCCACCAGCATGGCGGGTGCGGGGGTATCGATGATGACCTTGAATTGCTTGCGGCGCAGTCCGCGGTCCTCGGCGCCGGTTGCCTTGAGGAGTGCCCGCTGGGTGAAGAATCCCCAGAGTGCGCTGGTGCGCTGGAAGGGCGTGGCTTTTCCCTGCTTGCCAATGTTTGTGGTGCCCACGGAGGGGACGCCGGGGGGATTGGCTACGTAGACCTCGATGCCATTGCCATCGGTGCTTTCCATGGCATTGGTGTGGATGGAGAGGAAGAGATCCGCCTTCTTGGATTCGGCGAAGGAACAGCGCTGATCCAGCGTGAGGGTGGTGTCGCCGTTGCGGGTCATGCTGACCTTGTAGCCGCGCTTGCGGAGGATGGAGGCCACCTTTCGCGCCATGAGCAGGTTCAGGTCCTTCTCCAGGAATTTTCCGCGTGCGGCGCCCTGGTCCTTGCCGCCGTGTCCGGCATCCACCACGATGTGCTGGATGGTGCGGCGGGGGAGTTTCGCGGTCTGGAGGAGCGGCTCCAGCAGTTCCGTGAAATCGGTCTTCTCCAGGTAGAAGCGGCCGTGGTTGACGATGACGGGGAAGCTGAGACTGGCCTGGATGCCGGCGATCTGGCAGAAGGGCTGGCGTTCCGTGAAGGCCAGGGTCTCGCTTCGCGGCGTCGTGAGGGTCAGGGTGAAGTCCTTTCCGCTTTTCTTCGTGGCGCTCTTGAAGCCATAGCGCGCCGCCAGATCCAGCAGATCCACGTAGGTCCGCTTCAGGTGCGTGATCTCCCGGAGCGCCTTCTTGGGCTGGGGGACCGGCCAGCCTGCGGTGGTGGTGGCGGGCGCCTTGGGGACCGCGGGCATGGGGCGGCTAGAGGTGGGCTTCGCCGGAGAGGCGGGCTTCGCGGGCCGGGAGGTCAAGAGCGGCTTTTTGCGGGCGGGTGCCTTTTCGGCGGCGCACAGGGTCCCTGCCGCCGCCAGCAGGAGTGCGGCGGCGGTCAGGAGTGCTGCGATGGCGGCGAGTCGGCTCATGCGGGGAAGGGGAGTTCGGGAGTGCCCTTCTTGTGCATGACGAGCTCGGCGGGCTTCTCGCCGCGGATCACGCCGGCGTCCACGATGCATTCGCCCGACAGGCCCTCGGAGGCCTTGGGAATCTCGAACATGACATCCAGCATCCGCTTCTCTAGGATGGCGCGCAGTCCGCGGGCGCCGGTGCCCTTGGTGTGGGCGATGGCGGCGACGGCTTCCAGGGCGTCCTGGGTGATGGTCAGCTTGATGCCAGAGAGTTTCATGAGCTCCTGATACTGCTTCACCAGGGAGTTCTTGGGCTCGGTGAGGATGTGCAGCAGGTCGTCCTGGGAGAGCTCCCTGAGGGAGGCGATGATGGGGAGGCGTCCCACGAATTCGGGGATGAGTCCGAATTGCACCAGGTCCTCGGGCTCCACGTGGCTCAGGGGATTCTTCGCGATATCCTCCTGCTCCTTGCGGGCCACCGCCTCGTCGGCGCTCTCGCTGCTGTCACCATGGAGGAATCCGAGCTGTCGGGAACCGCCGCGTCGGGAGACGATCTTGTCGAGTCCCACGAAGGCGCCGCCGCAGATAAAGAGGATGTTCTTGGTATTCAGGTGGATGTATTCCTGGTCGGGGTGCTTGCGGCCGCCCTTGGGAGGAATGTTCGCCACCGTGTTCTCCACGATCTTCAGCAGCGCCTGCTGCACGCCTTCGCCGGAGACATCGCGGGTGATGGAGACATTCTGGGTCTTGCGGGCGATCTTGTCAATCTCGTCCACATAGACGATGCCCACCTCGGCCTTCTCCAGGTCGTAGTCGGCGGCTTGCACCAGCCGCAGAAGGATGTTCTCTACATCCTCGCCAACGTATCCGGCCTCGGTGAGGGTAGTGGCGTCGGAGATGGCGAAGGGCACCTTCAGCAGTCGCGCCAGTGCCTGTGCCAGGAGGGTCTTTCCGGAGCCGGTGGGGCCGATCATGAGCACGTTGCTCTTGGTCAGCTCCACGGTATCCTGGGGGGCGATGCCCTTTGCGAGCTGCTGCCGCTCGAAGAGGACGCGCTTGTAGTGGTTGAAGACCGCCACGGAGAGAGTGCGCTTGGCCTCCTCCTGACCGTAGCAATACTGGCTCAGGTAGTCGTAGATCTCCTTCGGAGTCTGGAGGCTGTCCCAGGAGAGGCCCTGGTCCTTCTTGCGGCGGGGCGCCGAATTGCTGGCGATGAAATCGGCGAATTCGGAACGGCGCTTGCCGGCGAGGGCCTCGGGAGCGACTGCCTGGGGGTTGACGCCGCAGCGCTCCACGATGTCGTCCTGGCCCATGATCACCAGATTTCGCATGAAATCGGCCAGGGAGGTCCAGCATCCGGGGGTAGTGATGCCGCGTTCGTAGCAGAGTCCCAGTGCCTGGAGGTGCGCCATGGTCTCGGGGTCATGGCAGACGTATGTGGCATCCAGGAAGGCGTGCGCGCAGTGTTTGCAGACGACGGGGAGGTGTTCGTCCAGGTGTGAGAGATCGACGGCGAGTTCCTCGTGGGGGTAGCACTCGCCGCACATGATGCACCGGCTTTCGCTCTTGCGGGTGGTGCGCTTGGTCTTGGTAGTCGTTGCCATGGATGGGCGCTAGTTCTTGGCGGTGGCCTTGGGCTGGGGCTCGATGATGGCGTCTACCACGTGGTAGTCACGGGCTTCCTGGGCGGACATGAAGAAGTCGCGTTCGGAGTCCTTGGCGATCTGTTCGGCGGTCTTTCCGATGTGCTTGGCGAGGATATCGTAGAGGACGGCCTTGGTCTTCATGATCTCCTGCGCCTGGATGTTGATGTCGGCCGCGGTGCCCTGGCAGCCGCCGGAGGGCTGGTGGATCATGATGCGGGAGTGCGGCAGGGCGAAGCGCTTTCCGGCGGCGCCGGCGGCCAGTAGGACGGCGCCCATGGAGGCGGCCTGTCCGATGCAGTAGGTGCGCACATCGCAGGAGAGCATCTGCATGGTGTCGTAGATGGCCAGGCCCGCGGAGACCACGCCGCCGGGGGAGTTGATGTAGAAGTGGATGTCCTTCTTGGGATCCTCGCTCTGCAGGAAGAGGAACTGCGCCATGATGCAGTTGGCGACCGCGTCGTCAACCTCGCTGCCCAGCATGACAATGCGGTCCTTCAGCAGGCGGGAGTAGATGTCGTATTGCCGCTCGCCGTTGCCGGTCTGCTCAATGACGTAGGGTGCGTAGAAACTCATAGTTTTCCTCCGGGAAATAGGTTTGGGTGTGGTGCGGTGGATCCTCTGCTCGGACTCCAGCGGAAGGCTGAGAGAGCGGAGGGACGGTGGGCGGAGTCGCGTTTTCGCGGGCGCGCCCGGTGCGCCTATGCGCGCAGGCGTACGCGTACAAGAGTGCCGCCGGTGTGTCTGAGGACCGTGCCGGCGGCGTGACATAGGCACACGGCGGCGCGCCGCGGCGCTATGCCGTGGCGTGTTCGCGTGCGTATCGGGGGGGGACGCGCAGGGAGGAGGGAGGAAGGAAGACGGTGTCCATCTTCCTCTCCTTCCCTTTTGCGCGGGCGAAGTTTTGTGGTGACGGGAGGCTTTTATGCCTCTTCGGTGATCTCGGCCTTGTCCAGGAGGACCTTCAGGCTCTTCTGGCGCATGAGGGTGGAGTACATGTTCTGGAGCATGCCCTCCTGCTTCTGGACGGCGTTCAGGAAGGCATCCAGATCCATGCCCATGCTCTGGGCGCGGCCGGCGCAGTAGTTCAGCAGCTCCTGCTGGCTCACCTCGACCTTCTCCTTCTGGGCGATCTCGTCCAGGGCGAGGACCATTCGCATGGACTCGGGGACCTCCTTGTCGGCCTTCTCGCACTCTTCCTGGAACTTCTTGTCGAATTCCTCGCCCTTCAGGCCCTGCTTCTCCAGGCGCTCCTTGGCGCGGTCCTTGGCATCCTGGAGATTTTCGGCCAGCAGTGCGGGGGGCAGGGGGAAGTCCAGCAGGGCGCTGTAGTCCTTCTGGAGTTTGGTCAGGACCTCCACCTCGGCGGCGGACTTGGCGTTGGCCTCCATCTGCTCGCGGAGATTCGCCTTCACTTCGTCCAGGTTGTGGACGCCGGTCTGCTTTGCGAATTCCTCGTCGAACTTAGGAGGAGTGAATCCGTGGATTTCGCGGATGGTGAAGTGGTAGGGGATGGTCTTTCCGGCCAGTTCCTTCACGCGGAAGTCCTCGGGGAAGTGGACCTCCACATCCTTGGTGGAGTCGAGGGTGGCACCCACGAGGGCGTTGATGACGCCGGGGATGCTTTCGGGCTCCCGCAGGATCTGCCAGGAGTTGGTGCCGGAGAGGATATACTTGGCCTGGGGGATCTCCTTCAGGGCGTCGTCGGCGTCAGTGGTGAAGTCCACGCGGAGCATATCGCCGGCTTCGGCGGGGCGGGTGACCTTCTCGTAATTTCCGTGCATGCGGACGAAGGTCTCGGCGGCCTCATCGACCTGCTTGTCCTCGACGGCGATCTTCTTGCGGGTGGCCTTGAGGCCCTGGTAGGCGGGCAGTTCGAATTCGGGGAAGACCTCGAAGGTAGCCTTCAGGGAGAAGTCCTGGTTGGGGGTGTATTCGGGGAGCTTGTCGTTCTCCAGGGAGATCTTTCCGGCGAGGCGGACTTTCTTCTCCACCAGCACTTCATCCAAAGCGCGGTTCAGCAGGTTCTGCGCAGTCTCCTCGCAGATGTCCTTTCCGAATTGAGAGAGGACGTAGGACATGGGGACATGGCCTGCCCGGAAGCCGGGACGCTGAATCTTGCTGGTGTACTTGGTCAGCACATCCTTGTACGTCTTCTTGCCGTCCTTGGCGGGCACCACGGCAGTCAACTGCATGGAGCACGGAGCGAGGGTGATCAGGTCGGCCTGCAGACCACTTTTGTAGGTTTCCACGGTGAAAAACTCCTTCAGTAAGGAAAAAGAGCTTGTTGCTATAGAATGCACTCCGCCGATCGTTCGGCAGGAGGCCGGGCGGAGAGTGGCATACTATAATCTCCCGAAAGCCCTTCGCATTCCTTTCCCCACGCTTTCCGCATTTCTCACGCCGCCTTATAGTTAGCAAAAAGCCGGCGACTCCGCATCACCCCCCTCCCTCCCTCCGGCAGACCCCGAAACAATCACCTCTTGCTTCTCGCACCATGCGTATCGCATCTTATCTCCTTCTGGGACTGTGCGCCTCCGCCTTCCTGCTGGCGGGCTGCCGGAGTACGAATGCCAATTTGCTGAGCTACGAGCTCCAGATGAAGGCGGGGCGGTATGATGGCGCGGCATCGACGATGGTGCGGGAGGCGGATCGCGGCAATCGCGATCAGCTCTTGTGGCGGTTGTTGGCGGGCAATGCGTATATGGCGGCGGGGGCCTCGGGGGATGCGGTCTCGCAGCTGGATTTGGCGGAGGATGTCTTCTTGGCCAATGACGGCGCGTCGGCGTTGACCCGTGGGATTCAGGAAGTGCGGGGAATGCTGGGCAATGATCTGTCGTTTCCCTATCAGGGATATGGGCAGGACCGGATCTTCTGCTGCCTCTACAAGGCGCTGGAGTATTCCGCAATGGGGAATTTTGCGGCCACGCGCACGGAGCTGAATCGCGCTGCGGAACACCAGGAGAATTGGCTCTTCGAGCGCCGGAAGGCGTTGGCGGATGCGGAGGAGGAGTTGTCGCGGGAGTTGTCGGAGGTGCCCGAGAAGGAGCGCGTGGAGGGATTGGATGTCAAGCAGAGTACCCAGACGGTTCTTGCGGATGACGATTTCTTGGCGACGGTGAAGTCGGAGCTCTCCTATGATCCCGAGGCAGTGGATCTCTCGCGGCTGGCTACCGCCGATTACGCCAACGCCTATCTCGCCCATTTCTGCGGGGTCTTCCGGTGGATCCAGGGGGATGGCGGACGGGATTTTCTGCGGGATGCCGCGGGATTGCGGCCCGATAACCCCGTTGTGAAGCGGGATTTCCAGGAGTCGGACAAGGGCGTGCGTCCCCGCGATCAGGTATGGATCTACGTGGAGGACGGGCTCTGCCCCGACCGCGTGGAACGCCGCATCGATCTGCCGCTGGTACTCTTGCCCGGCATCGGCGCCTACGCGCCCTACGCCGGAATGGCATTGCCGCTCCTGCAGGAAAATTCCTCCGCGGCGGTATACTCCGTGGTCTGTCAGGAGCAGAAGAGGCTGCCCGTGACCCTCCTTCAGGATGTGGATCGGTTGATCCGCACGGAGTACAATGTGTATATGAAGGGCGCGCTCCCGCGGGAGATCGCTCGTGCGACGACGAAGGTGGCTGCACAGGTCGCCCTGGGGATCGCGGCGGATTCCGCTGGCGATAACTACTCCGCGCAGATGGCCGCCGAGCTCGCGCAGATGGCCGCCGCCGCCTGGGCGATCTCGACTACCGCCGCGGATCTGCGCTCCTGGATCACTCTCCCGAAATATGTCTGGATGCAACGCGTGGATCGCCCCGCCGATGGAAAACTGGCTGTTCTGGCCGAGAATAACGGCGTCCAGGAGGTCCTACACCTCGATCTTCCACAGGGAAATACCATCGTCTGGATCCGTAAGTTCACCCCCAATACCACGATGGTGGCGAAGGTGGTAACCTATTGAGAATGAGGAATTAGGAGTTGTGGCCACTCTGCAGTGGGCCTTGGCGCCACTGCGTGCCGCCAAAACGCTGGCGCGCCCATATTGGCGCGCAATGCGCAATGTGTAATGTGCAATGTGGGGGGCCGGCATTGGTGCCGCCGGTAGGCGGAAGAAGCTGGACGGGGGGGATATCCAAAGGACTGGGGGCACGCCCCCCGCACCCCCCGAATACTCTAGGGCCGCAGTAGGTGCTTGTATGGGGGCTAGTGCCGTACCGCCGGTAGGCGGAAGAAGGTAGGGGGGGATATCCAAAGGACTGGGGGCACGCCCCCCGCACCCCCCAGAATACTCTAGGGGCGCAGTAGGTGCTTGTATGGGGGAAGTGCCGTGTCGCCGGTAGGCGGAAGAAGCTAGACGGGGGGATATCCAAAGGACTGGGGGCACGCCCCCCGCACCCCCCCGAATACTCTAGGGCCGCAGTAGGTGTTTGTATGGGGGAAGTGCCGTGCCGCCGGTAGGCGGAAGAAGCTGGACGGGGGGATATCCAAAGGACTGGGGGCACGCCCCCCGCACCCCCTTTGCCCTTACACCCAGATGCCGCCCTTGCGCTAGCCCCTAGGCCCGGTATTGGTACCGCCGGTAGGCGGAAGAGCGCCGCAGGCACCGAATAAACCTCTTCCCTACTACTTTCTCCCTTTTACCCGGCAAAGCGGGGGTTCGGGGGCGGCAGCCATCCGTCCTTTGGAGATCTTCCTGCGAAACTTACGCTAGGTAAGCCCGCTCCGGTGGTAAGTGCGCGCTGCAGAACAACCAGAGGGGGCAGGGATTCCACAAATTGCCGAATGGAAATCCCACAAATTGCCGAATGGAAATCCCACAAATTGCCGAATGGAAAGTCTACAAATTGCCGAATGGAAAGTCTACAAATTGCCGAATCGAGGCGGAATTTTCGGGGAAGGTGTTATGGTACGGGATGTGTTAGAGAGGGAGTCATTTTGGAGGCTTTGATACCATGAAAAATTACAGGAAGCGTGTTGCGGACGAGTTGTTGCAGCGGAAGTTATTGGGGAAGGGGGCGGTATTGATTGAGGGTGCGAAGTGGTGTGGCAAGACGACCACGGCGGAGCAGGTAGCGGGCAGTGTGCTGTATATGGCGGATCCAGGGAAGGTCCGGCAGTATCTAGAACTTTCAGAGCTGAATCCGAAAATGCTCCTGCAGGGAGCGGCACCTCGTTTGCTGGACGAGTGGCAGATTGCGCCGCGGTTGTGGGATGCGGTACGCTTTGAGGTAGACCACCGGGAGGAGCTGGGGCAGTTCATCCTGACGGGCTCCGCAGTGCCGGCGTCCCGGGAACAGATCCTCCATACGGGGACGGGGCGTTTTGCGTGGCTGCGGATGCGCCCCATGAGCCTCTTTGAATCTGGAGAGTCCAATGGCGCGGTCAGTCTGCGGGAACTCTTTGCGTCGTCTGGGGAGGTGAGTGCCCACGGCAAGCTGGATTTGGAGCGCTTGGCGTTTCTGACATGCCGGGGTGGATGGCCTCGTGCGACTACGCTTTCCGATCGAATTGCGCTAGACCAGGCCTTCGATTATTGCGATGCGGTGGCGAATACGGATGCCTCCCGAGTGGACGGCGTGGCACGGTCGCCGGAGCGTGTCCGGCGTTTTCTGCGGTCGTATGCGCGTCACCAGGGAAGTCAGGCGAGCTGTCGCGTGATCGGCGAGGATATGGTGGAGGGTGGTGAAAAGCCGCTGTCTCTAGAGACGGTATCCGGATATGTGGATGCCCTGAAGCGGATTTTTGTGGTGGAGGACCTCCCTGCCTGGAATCCGAATCTCCGCTCAAAGACCGCTATCCGCACCGCGGAGACGCGATATTTCACCGATCCCTCTATTGCCACCGCCGCTTTAGGACTGGGACCGAAGGATTTGTTGAATGATCTCCATACTTTTGGATTGCTCTTCGAGACACTTTGCATCCGGGATCTGCGGGTATTCGCCGAAGCCAACGACGGGACGGTCCATCATTACCGGGACGCTGCGGGGCTGGAATGCGACGCGGTGGTTCATCTGCGCAATGGCTCCTACGGTCTCGTGGAAATCAAGCTGGGGGGCGACAGCGCCATCGAGGAGGGCGCCGCCACACTTTCGCGATTGGCATCTAAGCTGGATACCACTAAGATGCCTGCTCCCTCTTTCCAGATGGTCCTCACCGGCATAGGAGACTACGCTTACTGCCGCAAGGACGGTGTCTGCGTGGTCCCCGTGGGCTGTCTGAAGAATTAAGGGGAAAAGGAGGAGGGAGGAAGGAGGAAGTTAGGTCAGGGGGTCGTAGGCGAAACCCCGCGCCGGTTGCCGGCGCGTGCACTGAGGCCGCCCAATGTGGCGCGCTAGTGCCGCCGTAGGCGGAAGAAGCTAGGCGGGGGGATATCCAAAGGACTGGGGGCCCGCCCTCTATAAACAAGTGTTGAGGCTACCGTAATGTTACGGATTTTCCAGGAAGGGTGCGGGGGCGGTGGCGTTGATATGGAGTCTAGGGAGGGAGAGTTTCCATGCATGGAGTGCCTGTGTAGGCAGGACGAGTCGTTTCCAGTCTTCGGGCGTGAGGGTGCTGGTTGCGAAGCGTAGGAAGATCGTGTCGTCGACTCCGTAGAGTTTATCTCCCACGATGGGGAATCCGAGGGAGCAGAGAGTGGCTCGGATTTGGTGTGTCCGTCCGGTATGGAGTCCGGCTTCCAGGAGTGTGAAGGGCCCGGAGGGATCTGGGAGGAAGTGTGGTGGCGTGCCGTCTTTTTGTGGGGCGAGGCGATAGGATCCGTGGACGGTGAAATCGGTTTGTGCGGTGGCGGCCTCGGGGTCTTCGGGGAGTTCCACCAGATCGGAATCGCCGTCATTGAGGATGGGGCGGAAGCACTTTTTCTTTTCCACGGGGGAGTGCGGGTCTTTCATGAGCCACCCGTTGGCGAAGAGGGTCTTCCAGGCGGGTCGTCCATGGACCATGCAGAGATACTTCTTGTGTGCCTCGATGCCCAGGGAGTGCAGGAGTTTCGCGGCCGTTGCGGCAAAGCGCGGGTTCTTTCCTACCAGGACGATGCCGGAGGTCTCGCGGTCCAGCCGGTTGACGAAGTGGATTCCCTGCTGCCCCTTCGCTTGTCGGAGCCACGCCCAGAGAGTGTGGTTGAAGAAGCGTCCTGCGGGGTGGCAGGGGAGATTTCCGGGTTTGTTGATCAGGAGGAAGTCGTCGGTTTCCTGGAGGACATGCACATCGAAGGAGACATCCTGCTCCGGGAGATCCCCCGCCTGAAAGAAGAGCCGCTCTCCGCCCCGGAGAAGCGTCTCGTCAAAAGCGACCACGCCATCCAGAAAGAGATTCCCGCGGGCGATCTCGCCATGCCATTGTGCGCGGTCCAAATAGTTGTAGCGGCGCTCCAGAAAATCCAAAAGACAATTCCCCGACTCCTCGGCGGGAATTTGGACCTCGACGGTCCGCTCCATGGGAAGAAAGGGGAGAAGCATTGGGGAAAAAGGAGGAAGGAGAAAGGAGGAAGGAGGAAGTTAGGCCAGGGTTTCGCGCTGGCGAAACCCCGCGCCGGAATTTACCGGCGCGTGCGCTGATGCCGCGGCGGTCGCCGCGGAAGTTGTTAGTGGTTAGCTGTTAGCCGTTAGTTAGTTGGTCGCTGCGCGGCTCTTCCGCCGTCCGTGCGGCGGTATGCTAGTACCGCGGCGATGACGCCGCGGAAGGGTGCCTGCGGCACCTTATAACTAGCCACTAATCACTAATTACTAAGTACTTACGGCGCTCTGGCGGCGCGCGGCGCGTGCGTGCGGTGCCGCTACGCGTTGCGTACTGTAAATTCCCGTGTGGGGGTTTATCTTATGCCGTTTGTTTTTCCGTGGGGGGAGACTAGGCTGTTTTTCTGCGGGTGGCGGAGTCTGCCTGCTACACACACTTTCTAAGGAATTCTATGAGCATCATCACCATAGTGGGCGCCGGCATGATGGGTTCGGCCATGTGCTTCCCCGCCTCGGACAATGGCCATGAGATCCGTCTGGTGGGTACTCCGTACGACAAGGAGACCATCGCGCGCATCCGCCAGGACAACTTCCATCCACGTCTGGGCATGAATCTCCCGCCCCGGGTGACGGCCTACTACTTCGAGGAGCTGGGCCAGGCGCTGTCGGGCGCGCAGGTGCTGGTGGCGGGCGTGCCCTCCTTCGGCATTGACTGGTTTGCCAAGGAGGTCCTTTCCCGGATTCCGGAGGATCTGGTGGTGCTTTCGGTGACGAAGGGCCTGGAGGACGAGCCGGATGGCAGCCTGATTCCCATTTCCGTGGCGTACAATCGTCATCCGGCTCTGAAGGGCCGGCGCCTCTGCATCAACTCCATTGGCGGTCCCTGCATCAGTCAGGAGCTCTGCCAGCGGATGCATACCTCCGTGGCGCTGTGCGGCGAGAATCTGGATACCCTCTACTGGCTGAAGAACCAGTTCATCACCACTTACTATCACATCCAGCCCTCCCAGGACGTGGTGGGCATCGAGTGTTCCGTTGCCATGAAGAATGCGTATGCCGTGGGCGTGGCGCTGGCCATTGGTCTGGCGAAGAGCCAGGGCGTGTCCCTGAGCAATCCGCAGGCATCGCTTTTCGGACAGGCAGTCCGGGAGATGCTCCGACTGGTGCATCTGCTGGGGGGACAGACCGACAGCGTGATCTACGCCACCAGCGACCTGTATGTGACCATTAACTCCGGCCGTAACCGGAAGTTGGGTGAGGCGTTGGGTGAGGGACTCACCGTGCGCGAGGCACTGGACAAATTCCCCGGCATGACCCTGGAGTCCATCCCCATTATCACCCGCGCCGCGCGGGCGCTACGCCGTCGCCACGAACTGGGCACTGCGAATTTCAACAAATTCCCGCTGTTGCGGCATTTGGATGAGATCATCAACCAGGGGGCGCCCGTCCGGATTCCCTGGAATGAATTCGGCTGAGGCGGGTGTTCCCCGGGGCTCTTGAGAGGAGGCATTTCCTGTGATGAAGATCGGCATCCTGATTCCCACCCGTGAGGAGGCCGTGGGGCTTCCTGCCGGGATCCCCTGCGCCACCGGCTTTGGCCCCGGAAAGACCGCCGCCTGCGCCGCGGTGTCGAAGCTCCTCTTTCAGGATGGCTGCGACGCAATCTTCGTGTGGGGGACTGCCGGCGCGCTGCGCCGGGAACAGCCCCTGGGCGGCATGATGGTGGTGGACCAGGTGGCCTACAGCGACTACGATGTCTCACCACTCTATGGCTCCGATGGACTGGGATTCGTGCCCGAGATCGCGGAGAAGTGCTGGATGGACTGCCATCCCGCATTCCTTCGCGCCCTGCGCAAAAATGTGCCCGCATTCTTCCCGAATCACCCGCTGTTGAGCGGTCGCATTGCGGCGGGCGATGTTTTCGACAACGCCAAATACTATCGCGCAGACAACCGGATTGAGAATGCCGCCGATGGCGTGGACATGGAGAGCCCCGCGGTGGTGCACTTCTGCAGGCTGGCCGAGCGCATTCAGGGACGCACTATTCCCGTGGGAGTCCTCCGGCTCCTCTCCAATTATATCGGAGTCTCCGCTGGTGACGAATTCCTGGAGACCCTGAAGGATATTGCCGCCATCAACGCCAAGATGGGCGAATTTTTGCCGGCGCTGGCGGCGTCCCTGGAAGAGGGCTGAGGTCCCGGCACTTCCTCTATGTTGGCCTTCGCGCATCCCGGGTTCCTGTGGCTGTTGCCCCTGGCAGCCGCACCACTGCTGATTCATCTATTGGGACGGGATCGGCCACCACGACTCGTATTCCCTACACTGCGCTTCCTGCGACCCACGCCCGCCTCCGTGCAGGGACGCCGGCGCTGGCAGGATGTCCTCCTCATGGTCGTCCGAATGGCGCTATTGGCGACGCTGTGCCTTTTGGCAGCGGGGCCCTTCTTGCCTCCGAAGGCCTCTGCGGACAATGCCGCGGATGCCTCGATCCGCCGCGGCGTGGCGATCCTTTTAGACGACTCCGCGTCCATGCGGGGAAATCGCGGGGCATTGGTCGAGGAATATCGCGCGTTACGGGAGTGTGTGGGGGAGGGCGATTGTATGGCATGGGGGATTGGTTCGCATCCGGTGGAGTCTCCCGTGGATGCCGAGTGGATTGGTGGCTGGAGTGCGGGTCGTGTGGATTTGGCGTTGGAGGCGGCCGCGGAGTGGCTTTCGCGGTATCCGGTGGAGGGGCGGGAGTTGCATATCTTTAGCGATTTTCAGGAGGGTGATTGGGATGCCGTGGAGGGCGCGTTGCCTCCGGGGACTCGGCTGGTGCTCCACGGCTCTCCGTCGCCGGTGGAAGAGAATTGTGGCATCCTGCGCGTGGAGGTTCGCAGTGCCGCGGCTGGGCGTCTTCGTGTGCAGGCGCGGGTGCGCCATTGGGGGAGTGGGCCCGTGAGTCGTGAGGCGGTGTTATCCCTAGGTGGCCGTGAATTGCGTCAACCGCTGGAATTGCCCGCTGAGGGCGAGGCGGTGGCGGTCTTCTTGGTGGAGCCCGGAGAGGATGCCCGCGGCGAATTGCGTCTGGAGCCCGTCGATGGCTTTGATTTTGACGATCGGCGGCCCTTCTGGGCGCGGATTCCTGCGCCGCGGCAGTTAGCGGCGGTGGTGCCGGGACCGGAGGATGGCATGGTGGGGGAGGAGCTGGCGTTCTTCTGCACGCCCGCCTTCACGGCGGAGCCCCCGGAGAGCGTCCCGCGCTTTGCCATAGAGACTCTGGGCGTGGAATCCCTCCCCTTGCTGGATCTGGAACAGGTCTCCGCGGTGCTGCTGCTGGGGACCGCCGAACGACTGCTTCCCGAGGAACTGTTGCGCCTGCGGGCGTGGGTGGAATCCGGTGGCGTGCTGGTATCGGTGCCGGGTGTGGCGCCGCTCTTGGGCTGGCGGCAATTGCAGGATGCGGGTTTGGCGCCGGAGGGTCTTGGTGAGGTGGTGAGCCGTCGGACGGGCATCGGCGATCTGCCACCGGGGAGCCCGCTGGCGAATCTCTTCCCGTCCCAGGAGCCCTCGGATCTCCATCTCTTCGCGATTCATCGGCACCTGAAGATCTCCTTGGCGCCCGGCGACGGACAGGTCGCGCTCTCCACGCTGGAGGGCGATCCCGCCCTGGTGAAACGACTGTTGGGACGCGGACAATGCCTCCTCTTTACCTTCGGATTCCACTCCGCGGACTCCAACTTCCCTCTGTCGCGCTCCTTCGTGCCGCTGTGCCGAGAACTCCTGGAGGGCGCGGTGTCGGAGGACGCCGGACGGCTTCGGCTCTCTTGCGGCGAGGCCCCCGACGGTTGGGAGGATGTGTCCCCCGAGGCCTTCCAGGAGCCCGGTTTGCTGGAATACGCTGGCCGTCTGGCGGAGGTCTGGACGCCCGTCCCCGAATCCGTCCCCCGATACCTCCCCGTGGAGGATGTTCACCGGGCACTCCTAATGCATCAGGACGATGAGGCGGGCGGCGAAGTGGCATTCGGCGGACTCCCCTCCCGCGGTCGGAGCCTCCGGACGCCCTTCCTGGCGGCACTGATTCTATTCCTTTTGCTGGAGGCGTTTCTGGCGGATTGGGGACGCTGCGCAGCTGTCTCGAAGAAGCCATGATTTGATGGGAGAAGGACGGCCGTCTTTGCCTCTGAAATTATGGTATGGAGTTTTCCCTTTCTACGCCCCTTTTTCTTCTTCTAAATTACTCCTCAAGACACCTTTCTGACTGCTATGAGACTCGCATCCATCTGGTCTGATCATGCTGTGATTCAACGCAACAAGCCCGTCGTCGTGTGGGGCTGGTGTGACGCCAAGCGTACCGTGGTCCGGGGAACCCTGGGCGCCGACCGTGTGGCGCAGGGGCTTTCTTCCTGGGATGGCCGTTTCGAACTGCGCTTCCCGGCGCTGGAATCTGGCGGTCCCTTGGAGTTGCGGATCACCTGTGGGAGCGAAGAGTGTGTGGTTCGTGATTTGGTAGTCGGCGAGGTCTGGCTGGTCTCCGGACAGTCCAATGCGGAGTTCCCGTTGATGACCTTCGCTCCGAATCCCAATGATCCGTTGGATCAGACCAAGGACTTTCTGAAAGAGGGCGGCGTGGATCCCCTGCTGCGCTGCTTCACCACCAAGAACGATGGCGTCTACAACCCCGGCTACGAGCTGACCCCCGGCGCAGAATGGAGGCTCTCCAACGAGAATACCGCCCCCCAATTCACCGCCATCGGTGCCTGGTTCGCACTGAATTTGCGCAAGCGTTTCCCGGAGGTGCCCGTGGGCATTGTGCACTCCTCCTGGGGCGGCACCGTGGTCTCCGCCTGGCTGAGCCGCGAGGCCTTCGCCGCGCGCCCCGAAAACCGCGCCGCCTTGCGCAAATCCGAGGAGATGAGCAATGATCCCGAACGCTGGAATGTACTTCTGAAGGGCCAGGAGACTCTCGAGAGTGGTCTGGGCGACGAGGCATCCATCGATTTTGCGAAGGTCACTGAGCGGGACCGCGGCAACCAGGGCTTCGCCAAGGGCTACGCCTCTCCCGACCTGGACGACTCCCAGTGGGGCACCCTGCAGATCCCTGGCTCCTGGATGGGACAGAACTTCTCCACCCACGGCGCCATCTGGGTGCGCAAGGCCGTGGAGATCCCGGCGAGCTGGGCGGGACAGCCCCTGGAACTTCACCTCGGTCCCGTGGACAAGCACGACATCACCTACTTCAACGGCGTCCAGGTGGGCGCCACCGGAAAGGATTTCGAGACCCAGTATTGGTGCGTGCCCCGCATCTACCCGGTGCCTGGCGAGCTGGTGAAGGCCGGCCGGAATGTGGTGGCGGTCCGCGCATTCTGCTTCTACTACGACGGAAGCCTCGGCGGCCCCCGGAGACTCTATTTCCTGAAGAATACGGTCACTGGCGAGACCATCTCCCTCTGCGAAGAGCGGCACTGGAAGGCCATCGTGGAATACGCCTTCACGCCCTCCTGCCTCAATCCACGCTTCTACTCCGCGCCCAGCGACCAGAATGCGCCCCACCGGCTCTTTGATAACAAGATCCGCCCCCTCATTCCCTTCGCCATCCGCGGCGTTCTCTGGTATCAGGGCGAGAGCGATACCGACCAGGAGGAGACCACAAACCTCTACTACATGCGCTTCTGCGATATGATCCGCGACTGGCGGCGCGCGTGGGGGCAGGGCGACGAATTCCCCTTCTTCTTCGTGCAGCTGGCAAACTACGAGTCCCCCGTTGCGGACCGCTGGCTCCGCATCCAGGACGCGCAGCGCCGCGCATATCTCGCGGTGCCCAATACTGGCGTGATTACCGCCAGCGATCTGGCGCTCTTCGAACCCCTGGATATCCATCCCCACGACAAGCGCTCCTTCGGATATCGACTCTCCCTTCAGGCGCTGTCGCGGGTCTATGGCGACGCCACCGTGGTGCCACAGGGACCCACCCTGGATTTCATTAGCCACCAGGGCACCGCGAAGCTCTGTCTGCACTTCCAATATGGGCAGGGTCTCCATGCCGAAGGCGCAGAGGAGCTCAAGGGCTTCGAAGTCGCCGGTGCAGATGGCGTTTTCTATCCCGCGCAGGCGGAGATCCAGGGCGACTGCGTGGTGGTGAACTCCCCGGAGGTCGCCGAGGCCTCCGCGGTTCGCTATAACGCCAATGTGGCCTGCCCCACGGGCAATCTCCGTAATGGCGCGGAGCTGCCTGCACTCTCCTTTATCCAGACTGCCTAGTCTGCCTGCGTGCGCCGAGGGGGGGCGTCTGCAGGGTGGGGGATATGGGCAGTTTATGGGACGCAGGCTAAATTATGCCGTTTCTTTTTTCGGGGGAAAGTCTTGTGTCCTTTTGCGCCTGCTCCCCTCCCTGATTTTTTTCGGCGCGGAGGACGTGTGTTTTTTTGTTGAGGGGAGGGGTTGACTATGATTGTCATTTTGAAGGAGAATCCCGATGCCGGTCAATTGAAGGATTTGACGGCGTGGCTGAAGAGCCAGGGACTGGAGATTCACGTTTCCCGCGGTGCGCGTCAGATGATCCTGGGGTTGGTGGGGGATACCTCCCGAGTGGATATGGATCTGCTCAGTGCCCTGGATATCGTGGACGAGGTGAAGCGAGTCCAGGATCCCTATAAGGCCGCTAATCGGAAGTTCCATCCGGAAGACACCGTCATCGAATTGTCCAACGGCGTGAAGATCGGCGGCGGGCATTTTGCGCTGATTGCGGGACCCTGTTCTGTGGAGAGCGAGGAGCAGATTTGCACCGTTGCGAAGGCGGTGAAGGCGGCGGGCGCCAATGTCCTGCGGGGTGGCGCCTTCAAGCCCCGGACCTCGCCGTATTCCTTTCAGGGAATGCGGGAACGCGGCATCAAGCTCCTGCTGGAGGCCAAGAAGGAGACCGGTTTGCCCGTGGTCTCCGAGATCATGGATGCCTCGCAGCTGCCACTCTTTGACGAAGTGGATATCATCCAGGTGGGCGCGCGAAATATGCAGAATTTTGAGCTGCTCCACGCATTGGGACATATCCAGAAGCCCATTTTGCTGAAGCGGGGTCTGGCGAATACCTACGAGGAGCTCCTCATGAGCGCCGAGCATATCATGAGCGGCGGAAATACGCAGGTCATGCTCTGCGAACGCGGCATCCGCACCTTCGAGACCTACACCCGCAATGTGCTGGATCTCACCGCGGTACCGGTGCTCCACAAGCTCTCGCATCTCCCCGTGATCGTGGATCCCAGCCACGCCTCTGGGCGCTCTTGGCTGGTGCCACCCATGGCGGTGGCCGCCGCCGCTACCGGCACAGATGGCCTGATCGTGGAGGTCCATAACGACCCCGAACACGCCTGGTGCGACGGACCTCAATCCATCACGCCCGCCGTCTTCCAGGAGCTGGTCCCCAAGATCCGCGCGGTGCGCCAGACTCTGGGCATGAAGGAGGGCGAGTAGCCATGGAGACCATCGGCGTCGTGGGACTGGGCCTCATCGGCGGCTCGCTGGCCCGCGCCATCAAGGCGCATGGCGGCTACCGGGTGCTGGGCGCAGACATCCAGGAATCCGTCCGCCTCCGCGCGAAACTGGTCGGCGCGGTGGATGGCATCCTGGAGGATAGTGAGCTAGGCAAGGTGGAAATGCTGATTTTGTCCCTGTATCCCCAGGGGACCATCCAGTGGATGAAGGAGCATGTTTCGCAGTTGCGCCCCGGCACGCTGGTCGTGGACTGCTGCGGCGTGAAGCGCGTGGTCTGCGAGGCGCTGGGGGGACTCTGCAAGGATCACGGATTGGTCTTCCTCGGCGGCCATCCCATGGCGGGCATCGAGCGCTCGGGCTTTGAGGCATCCATGGGGAATCTCTTCAACCAGGCATCCATGATTCTGGTGCCTCAGGGGGCGCTGCCCATCGAGACCCTGGAGCGGGTGAAGAACTTCTTTTTGGAACTGGGCTTCGGCAGCGTGAAATTCACCACTGCGGAGGAACACGACCGGATCATCGCGTATACTAGCCAGTTGCCACACATCCTGGCGAGCTCCTACGTGCAGTCCCCCACCGCCCTCCAGCATAGCGGATTCTCCGCGGGATCCTTCCGGGATATGAGCCGCGTGGCCACCATGCAGGAGACCCTCTGGAGCGAACTCTTCCTGGCAAATCGGGACGATCTGCTGAAGGAGCTGGATCACGTCATCGGGAATCTCCAGGCATTCCGGACGGCGCTGTCCGACAGCGATGAGGCGGCGCTCCAGAAGCTGATCCGGACGGGCCGCGAGACCAAAGAGAAGGTCAACGCCCTTCCCCGCACTCCCTACTCCCTCTTCTAGCGACTGTTGCCACCATTACGGTGCATCAATGCGTCGTAACTGCTTAGCAATTAGTGATTAGTGGCTAGCCTATAAGGTGCAGCAGGCGCTCTTCCGCCTAATGGCGGTGCGATTTTTGCCTTTTCCCTTTTTGCGCGCCAACTGGGCGCGCATTGGCGCAATCGCCGGGTCTTCCCGGCGATGGGTTTCGGCAACGAAACCCTGGCCTAACTTCCTCCTTCCTCCCTCCTCCTTCCTCCTTTTTTCTAGTGGGGCTTGCGCCCCCCGTGCCCCCGCTGTGGCGCATCAAATGCGCCGTAAGTGCTTAGCAATTAGTGATTAGTGGCTAGCGACCAGTTTACAAGGTCGCTGCGCGGCTCTTCCGCCTAATGGCGGTGCAATTTTTGCCTTTTCCCTTTTTGCGCGCCACTGGGCGCGCATTGGCGTAATCGCCGGGTCTTCCCGGCGATGGGTTTCGGCAACGAAACCCTGGCCTAACTTCCTCCTTCCTCCCTCCTCCTTCCTCCTTTTTTCTTGTATGTCTTCCCTCTCCCGCATTCCCGTTCACTGTTCTGGCGGCGACTATCAGGTCGCCATCGGACAGGGCGCGCTGTCGCTGTTGCCGGAGCTGGTGGCGCGGCTGGGTGCCCATCGTGTCGCGGTGATTACGGACAGCAATGTGGCACCGTTGCATCTGCAGCGGGTCATGGCGTTTTTGCCTGAGGGGGCGGTGTCGCATGTCTTTCCCGCCGGCGAGGCCAGCAAGACCCTCGCTTCCATCGCGGAAATGCTGGACTTCTTGGCGAATGCGCAGCTGACCCGGAGTGATCTGGTGGTGGCCTTGGGCGGTGGTGTGACGGGCGATATGGCGGGCTTTACGGCGGCCATCTACCTGCGCGGCATCCGCGTGGTGCAGATCCCCACCACGCTTTTGGCGGCCATCGACTCCTCGGTGGGCGGCAAGACGGGCGTGGACCTCCCGCAGGGAAAGAATCTGGCCGGCGCCTTCTGGCAGCCCAGCGGAGTCCTCTGCGATACCGAATTGCTGCAGACCCTCCCGCAACGAATCCTCTTTGACGGCGTGGCGGAGGCCATCAAATATGGCGTGATCCGCGATGCGGGGCTCTTCCGTACACTAGCGGCACCCAATGGCCTCCAGGAACATCTCCGGGAGGTCATCGCGCGTTGCGTGGAGATCAAGGCGGAGATTGTCGCCGGAGACGAATTCGACCGCGGCGACCGCGCGTTGCTGAATTTTGGACACACCATCGGGCATGCCGTGGAGCGCCGCAGTCATTTCGGGATCTCCCACGGTCAGGCAGTTGCCATCGGCATGGCGGCTATCACCCGGATGGCGGAGCGCCTGGGATGGTGCCGCGAGCCGGAGTTGCATGTGGCGTTGGAACAGTCCCTTCTGCAATATGAGCTCCCCGTGGTGCTCCCCTATCCCTGGGAGGAGTTGGTGGAGGCGATGCTCCATGACAAGAAGCGCAGCGGCGATTCTCTGACGCTGGTGGTGCCGGAGGTCCTGGGGCACTGTGTGTTGCGCCGGGTGCCGGTCTCTCAAATCCGCTCGGGATGGAAGACCGCATGAGCCGCGTTGTGCTGACTCCTCAGCTTTGGCGAGGCACGGTCCAGATACCGTCCTCCAAATCCGTGGCGCACCGACAGATGATCTGCGCCGCGCTTTCGGGTGTCTCGCCGTCAAAAGTGACCCTGCATGGTCCTGCCTCCGCGGATCTGTTCGCCACCCGGCGCTGTCTGGAGGCACTGCTGGATCCCGTTGCTGCCGAAGCTGTTCTGGACTGCGGGGAATCCGGCAGCACGCTCCGGTTTCTCATGCCCGTGGCCGCCGCATTGGGGCGCCCCACCCGCTTTACGGGACAGGGCCGTCTGCCGGAACGGCCCGTGGATACCCTCTTGACGGAACTGCGCCGCCATGGCGTCCGTTGCAACAGCGAGCATCTGCCGTTGACGCTGGAGGGGTCCATGGAGGGCGGTGAATTCGCTCTTCCCGGAAATATCTCCTCACAATTCGTCACCGGAATCCTCCTGGCATTGCCCTTGACGGGACAGGAGGGCGTGGTGCGGCTCACGACTCCCCTGGAGTCCCGGGATTATGTGACCTTGACCCTAGATGCCATGCGGCGCTTCGGAGTGGTGGTGGAGGAGTCCCCCGATGCTTTCCACGTCCCCGGCGGACAACACTACCGCGCTTGCGCGGACATGCCGCCCGTGGAGGGCGATTGGTCCGCCGCCGCATTCCCCATGGTCGCCGCCGCCCTTGGTCACGGCAATCCCGAGGGGCTCCTGCTGAGAAATCTGTCTGCGGAGTCCGCCCAGGGCGACCGACGGGTGGTGGAGCTTCTCCGCGCCTTCGGAGCACAAGTGGACTTTGCCGGCGCGGATCTCCGGGTGCGTCCCGGGGAGCTCCACGCGGTGTCGGAGATCGATGTGCGCGCCATTCCGGACATGGTCCCCGCATTGGCAGTGGTGGCGGGGCTTTCCCGTGGCACCACCCGTTTTCTCCATGCGGAGCGTCTGCGCCTGAAGGAATCCGATCGTCTGGAGGCGGTCCGACGCCTGTTGCTTTCTTTGGGCGGCATGGTGGAGACCACCCGGGACTCCCTGACGGTCACTGGCGTGGAGCGCTATCATGGCGGCGTGGTGGATGGCGTCAACGACCACCGCATTGTCATGGCGGCGGCCGCCGCGGCCTGTGCTGCGGATGGCGTGGTGGAGATCCTGGACGCCCAGGCGGTTTCCAAGTCCTGGCCGGCCTTTTGGCAGGCCTATTCCCTTTGCACTGGAGAGGAGATCTCGTTGTGAATTCCTACGGCAAGAACATTCGGCTCACCATCTTCGGCGAATCCCACGGCCCCGCCATCGGTTGCACTCTGGAGGGACTCCCCGCTGGATTCCCCGTGGATCTGGAGGCCCTCCAGGCATTCCTGGATCGCCGCGCACCCGGACGAAACGCCCTGGCTACCCAACGAAAAGAGCCCGATCACCCCGAATTCCTCGCCGGACTCCAAGACGGCGTCACCACCGGCGCTACTCTCTGCGCAATCATCCGGAATTCCGATCAGCATTCTCGGGATTACAACGACCTGAAGGACTGCCCGCGACCCGGTCACGCCGACTATCCCGCCGCCGTTAAATTCCACGGCTTCAACGACATCCGCGGCGGCGGAATCTTCTCCGGACGCCTGACGGCGCCACTGTGCATCGCCGGCGGAATCCTCCTGCAGATCCTGGAAAAGAAGGGCATCACCGTCGGGGCGCACATCGCTCAGATCGGCAATGTGGGCGACGAGGTCTTCGATCCCGTGCTGGTGAGCCGCGCAGAATTGCGGCGGGTCTCTCAGAAGCCCTTCCCGGTTTTGGACGACGAGGCCGGCGCTTACATGCGGGAGCTGGTGGAGGCCGCGCGCAAGGAGCGCGATTCCGTGGGTGGCGTGGTGGAGGCCGCGGTTGTGGGACTGCCCGCCGGCATTGGCGATCCCATGTTCGATGGCCTGGAAAACCGACTCTCCCAGGCACTCTTCGCCATTCCCGCAGTGAAGGGCGTCTCTTTTGGTGACGGCTTCTACAGCAGCTGCGTGCGCGGCAGCGAAAACAACGACCCGTATGTGGTGGACGCCAAGGACCGTGTGCGCACGGAGACCAACCACTGCGGCGGCATTCTGGGCGGCATTTCCACGGGCATGCCACTGGTCTTCCGGGCGGCATTCAAGCCCACGCCCTCCATTGGACAACCCCAGAAGAGCGTCTCGCTCTCCAAACACGAGCCACAGGAGCTCTCCATCGCCGGACGACACGATCCCTGCATCGTCGTGCGCGCGGTGCCGGTGGTCATGGCGGCCGCCGCCCTGGCGGTCTACGACGCCCTCCGGGAACCCCGTCCGTAAATCAAACCGGGGACGCTTTCTCTTTCTATTCAACAAATAGCACTCAATAACTCGAGGTAATTTTCATGGAACGTGATGCATGGATTCTGGTGACTGGCGGCGCGGGGCTCATTGGCAGCGCAATCGTCTACCGCCTCAACCAGATGGGCTACGAGAACATCGTGATCGTGGACTCCCTGAAAGACGGCGAGAAGTGGCAGAATCTCCGGGCGCTCCGCTTCGCCGACTACTTCGAAAAGGACGACGGCTTCTACGAGGAGCTCTCTTCCGGACTCCTGGACAAGAAGTATCCCTTCCAGGTCATCTTCCATCTGGGAAACTGCTCCGATACCACCGAGCCCGATGCCTCCTACCTCATCGAAAATAATTTCGCTTGCGGAAAACTTCTGGCCGACTACTGCGTCCGCCGCGGCGTCCGCATGGTCTATGCCTCCAGCGCAGCGACTTATGGCGACGGCGAGCAGGGTTTCAAGGACGACGAGAAGACCATCCATCTGCTGCGGCCCCTCAACAAATACGGCTACTCCAAGCAGATCTTCGACCAGTATCTCCTCCATCGCGGCTGGCTGACCGCCCCCGTGGAGGGCGGCGCCTCCTTCGTTGGCGTGAAATACTCCAATGTCTTCGGCCCCAACGAATACCACAAGGGAAAGATGCGCAGCATGCTCCTTCGCTGCTACGAGCAGATCTCCAAGGATGGCGAGGTGAAGCTCTTCAAGAGCTACCGCCCCGAATACGCCGATGGCGAGCAGGTGCGGGACTTCCTCTATGTGACCGATGCCGCCAACATGACCATCTTCTTCATGAACGATGGCGCGAAGTGCTGTGGCCTCTACAACATCGGCTACGGCTCCACCCGCTCCTGGAATGATCTGGCGCACGCCATGTTCAATGCCATGCAACGGGAACCCCGCATCCAATACATCGAGATGCCCGAGGAACTCAAGGCACGGTATCAGTACTACACCTGCCTGGAGATGGACAAGATCCGGAAGGCGGGATACGCCGAGACCCCCCTCACGCTGGAAGAGGCGGCACGGGAATACGTCCGCTATCTGGACAAGGGCGCCCATCTGGGAGATCTTTAGACCACCGACTCATGACGCGATTCCCCGTCATTCTGCTGGCATTCCTCCTATCATGGGGCCTCTGCGCCCAGGAGGAAAACGCCCCCGCTGAGGTCCTTCGCATGCAACTGGAGGAGAGCCGGCAGGCGCTGGCACAGTGCCAGACTGAACGCCAGCAACTCCAGGAGACCCTCAAGCTCCGGGAACAGGAGTTGGCGGGACTCCGACGGGACTACGCCACCATCCTCATGGACTCCGATCGGCTGGCGCGATCCCTGGTGGCACAGGACCTGAAGGCGGCACACCTCCTTCGGGAGGCCGAAAACGCCCAAAGCGAAGCCCCCGATGCCGTGGAAATGCTCGCCGTCTTGGCCGATTGCCGACGACTCCTCCTGGAACTCCAGGAGACCTGGAATAAAAACCGTGATGCGGCATCCGCCGCCCTGGAGGCCGCCCAGGCCTCACAGCCCCTCAAGGACAAGGTCCAGGATAGCGCCCAGGAGGTCCGGAAACAGCTGGAGGAGTGTCTCGGCGTCGTCGGATTGGCGGCACAAGACCAGGATCTCGCCATCGGTAGCTGCGCGGTCCTCCAGGTGGATCCCGAGACCCAATTGGCACTCCTGGATCAGGGATCCCTCCATGGACTTCGCGAGGGATCCCTCCTCCAATGGAAACGCGGCGAGGAGACCCTGGCGACTTTGGAAGTGGTCCTGGTCCACCCCACTCGCGCCGCCGCTGTCCCCAAAGACGGCGACATCCGGACTCTCCCCCCAGGAACCCTCCTCCATCGCGTCGCACCGGCACAAGAAAAATAAAAAACGCCGGGATGCCCGGATGACAAATCCGGACACATTCTCCATGCCCTTCTCCCTTTTTTCGGGGGGAGACTGGAAAAATCGCGGGGCGCCGTTACATTAACCGTCCTTGCACACGACCTAGGGCAGGGTACGCCCTGCGGCTTTTCGCCGTTTTCCCTACGTCGAATACAAATCTTCTCCTAGCCGAATCCGAGCCGGGCGGGGTTTCTCGCCACGGCAAGACAGGCTCCGCCGGTGGCTTATTGCCCGCCATACCCCGGAGCATGGTTGGGAGGCGGCGAGCAAGACGCCGCGCTCGGGGATCCCTAAAACACCCTCGAATAGAGGACTGTGCCCCCTTGCGCCCCGTAACAAACCGCCCCGCCGCACCTCAAAACGCTCTTTTTTTTCGTTACGTTCGTCCCAAACAAGGAACCCTAAACACAGCAAAGATGGAAAAAATCGCCATTTCCAAGTATGTGCGGATTTCTCCCTTCAAGGCGCGTGAGGTCACGCGCCTGATCCAGGGGAAGCCCGCCATCACGGCGTTGAACACCGTGGCGCTGATTCCGCGCAAGGCGGCACGCCTGGTGGAGGCAACGCTGAAGTCTGCCGTGGCCAATGCCGAAAACGCAGAGGTCGGCGCCGTCAACCGGAGCCAGCTGATCGTCAAGGAAGCCGTCGTCGGCGAAGGCCCCACCATGCGCCGCTTCTGGCCGCGCAGCCGTGGATCCGCCGGACGCATCCTTAAGCGCACCAGCCATATCCGCATCACCGTATCGGACCAGGCATAATCAGGAGGAATCACTGTGGGTCAAAAAGTTAATCCGATTGGCTTCCGCCTTCCTCTCCGCAAGGACTGGAAGTCCCGCTGGTTCGCACGGAGCCACGAGAAGGTCGGCAGCATCAACAAGTCCTTCGGAGAACTCCTCCAGGAGGATCTCAAAATCCGCAAGAAGCTGGACGCTCTCCTGAAGAACGCCAGCGTCTCCAAGGTGCTCATCGAGCGCTTCGGACGCCGCCTGCGCCTCACCATCTTCACCGCTCGTCCCGGCATCATCATCACCGGACACTTCGAGGATCGCAACGACAAGAAGGGCGCACGCCCCGCGGCACCCGCTGCCGATGCCAAGAACGAGAAGAAGGGCGCCGGCCTCGACAAGATTAAGGAAGAACTCCAGGATGTCGCCAAGGACGAGGAAATCCTCGTCGACGTCAAGGAGATCCGCGTGCCTGAGGTGGACGCCATGCTCGTGGCCGAGTCCATCGCTCAGCAGCTGGAGCGCCGCGTGGCTTTCCGCCGCGCCATGAAGCGCGCCATCCAGACCGCCATGGAGCGCGGCGCCGAGGGCGTCCGTATCCGCATCAGCGGTCGTCTGGGCGGCGCCGAACTGGCCCGTGTCGAGCAGTACAAGGAGGGCAAGGTGCCCCTGCACACCCTCTCCGCCAACATCGACTACGGCTTCGTGGAAGCTCACACCCTGGCCGGCCTGATTGGAATCAAAGTCTGGATCTGCAAACCCGAAAACTGGGAGGAAATCAACAATGCCATTAATGCCAAAACGCGCAGAGCACCGAAAGGTGCAACGCGGAACGCGCGCGGGCCTCGCAACGCGCAATAACAAGCTGGACTTCGGCGACTACGGCCTCCAGGTCCTGGAGCGCGCCTGGCTGACTGGTGCCCAGATTGAGGCGGCTCGTGTGGCGGCTACCCGTCGCATGGAGCGTAAGGGCCAGATCTGGATCCGCGTCTTCCCCGACAAGCCCGTCTCCAAGAAGCCCTTGGAAACCCGTATGGGTAAGGGAAAGGGCGCTCCCGAATTCTGGGTCGCCGTTATCCGTCCCGGTAACATGCTCATCGAGCTCTCCGGATGCTCCGAGACTGTTGCCAAGGAAGCCCTGGCACTGGCGTCCAGCAAGCTGCCCGTCCGCTGCCGCTTCCTCTCCCGTTACGTCGCCGAATAGTCAGAATGGCGGGAGATCCCCGGGAGAGGGCGACAATGCCGAATAGGCAACACCCTCTCCCCGAAAGACACCCCCGCCAAGAGACCAAGGAGATTTTCAAAATGAAAGCATCCGAGATCCGTCAGAAGACCGACGACGAGATTCTGCAGCTGCTCACCGAGAATCGCCGGGAGATCTTCCAGCTCCGTCTGAAGTTCCAGACCAGCGAGCTGAAGGACACCGCACGCATCGGTAAGCTCCGCAAGGACATCGCCCGTCTGCACACCGAGATGACCGCCCGCAAGGCGGCGAAGGCCTAAACACGAAGGGGTACAACAAGATGTCAGAAGATACTCAGAATGTCGCCACCCCCGCCGCCGCGGAGGTCCGCGAAAATCACCGCAAGGTGCGCGTGGGCACTGTCGTTAGCGACAAGCAGGACAAGACCCGCGTCGTCGCCGTGGCCCGCACCGCTCCCGATCCCCTCTACAAGAAGGTGATCAAGCACACCACCAAGTTCTACGTCCATGACGAGAACAACGAGTCCAAGATCGGCGATGTCGTCCGCATCATGGAGACTCGTCCTCTCTCTAAGATGAAGCGCTGGCGCCTGGTTGAGATCCAGAAGCACGCGGACACCGACTAACCCACCAAGCCCTAGGAGAATACCAACATGATTCAGATGCAGACCACACTTGAGGTGGCTGACAACACCGGCGCCAAGGAGATCATGGCCATCCGGTGCATCGGACAGGGCAAGGGATACGCCGAAATCGGCGATATCATCAAGGCCAGTGTCAAAGAGGCCCAGCCCCGCGGCGTCGTCAAGAAGGGCGACGTGGTCAAGGCCGTTGTCGTGCGCACCGCAAAGAACATCCGCCGTCCCGATGGCAGCTGCCTCCGCTTCGACCGCGATGCAGCCGTCATCATCGACGACTCCAACAACCCCCGTGGCACCCGTATCTTCGGACCGGTTGCCCGCGAACTGCGAGACAAGAATTTCACCAAGATCATCTCGCTGGCCCCGGAGGTGCTGTAAATGTCCAAAGCCAACATCAAGAAAGACGACATCGTCGTCGTCCTCGCCGGTTCCGACAAGGGCAAGAAGGGCAAGGTCCTGCGGGTTGACCGCAAGGCCGGCCGGGTCACCGTGGAAGGCGTGAACGTGCAGAAGAAGACCATGCGCCGCAGCCAGGAGCGTCCCCAGGGCGGTATCATGGACGTTGAGGGTCCCATCGACATCAGCAACGTGATGGAGGAGACCCGCTACAACGCGCGTCCCCAGATCGCCAAGGCCAAGCAGTCCTAGACGGCAGGAGGAGACCAATGAACACCAATCCGCTCTACAAGAAATACCAGGACGAGGTGATTCCTGCGCTGAAGAGCAACCACAGCTACGCGAATCCGATGGAGATTCCGAAGCTGGTGAAGGTTGTGCTCAACAGCGGAGTCTCCCCGGACAAGGACCGCGAGACCCTGAACGAGGTGGTTGACACCCTGAGCAAGATCACCGGTCAGAAGGCCGTCATCACCAAGACCACGAAGAACATCAGCCAGTTCAAGCTGCGTGCCGGCATGAATGTGGGCGCTTCCGTGACCCTGCGCCGCGAGAAGATGTACAACTTCCTCTATCGTCTGGTGAATATCGTTCTGCCCCGCGTCCGCGACTTCCGCGGCATCCCCGCAAAGTCCTTCGACGGCGCCGGCAACTACACCTTCGGCCTCACCGACCAGTCGGTCTTCACCGAGATCGACATGGACAAGGCGAAGCACACGGTGGGTATGAACATCACCATCGTCACCACCGCAAAGACGGATGACGAGGCCCGGGATCTGTTGCAGCTCCTGGGAATGCCTTTCGCCAAGAACTGAGGAGGATACCGCCGTGGCCAAGAAAAGTCTGATCGTGAAGTCCCAGAGGACCCCGAAGTTCAGCAGCCGGGCCTACACCCGCTGCGAGCGCTGCGGTCGTGTCCGGGCCGTGTACCGCAAGTTCCACCTCTGCCGCATCTGCCTGCGGGAGCTGGCCAGCAATGGCATGATCCCCGGCGTGACCAAGGCGAGCTGGTAAGCCAAGGAGGCAAACAACCATGAGCATGAGCGATCCAATTGCAGATATGCTGACTCGGGTGCGCAACGCCTCGAACGCGAAGCTGCCCACCGTTTCCATGCCCTCCAGCAAGCTGAAGGCCTCCCTGGCCCAGACGCTGCAGGAGACTGGATTCATTGACAGCTACGAGGTGACGGACCTGGGCAACAACAAGAAGGCCCTGAACATCGTCCTGAAGTACAAGGGCAAGAACTCCACTCCTGTCATCGAGGGAATCAAGCGCATCAGCCGTCCCTCCTGCCGGGTGTACGTGAACAGCGCCGAGATCCCCCGGGTTCTCGGCGGCCTCGGCGTGGCCATCCTGACCACCTCCCAGGGTCTGATGACCGACCGTGTGGCGCGCAAGCGCAACATCGGCGGCGAGCTGCTCTGCTATGTCTGGTAGTGTCAAACGGAGGAACAGCTAATGTCTAGAATGGGTAACAAGCCGATCGCACTGGATCCTTCGGTGAAGGTGGAGATCAAGGACGGTGTGGCAACCGTCAAGGGTCCCAAGGGCACCCTGAGCCAGGCCATTCCCTCCGACGTGACCGTCGCGGTGGCGGAGGATGGAAAGGCGATTCACGTGTCCCGCGCCAACGACGAGCGCCAGACCAAGATGAACCATGGTCTGATCCGCAGCCTTGTGAACAACATGGTGACCGGTGTCAGCAAGGGTTTCTCCATTGAGCTGGAGCTGGTGGGCGTCGGTTATCGTGCCGCGCTGAAGGGCCAGGAGCTGACCCTGAACCTGGGTTACAGCAACCCCCGCATCTACATGGTTCCCGAGAATGTGAAGTGCACCCTGAAGGATCAGACTCACATTCTGCTGGAGTCCATCGACAAGCAGGCTGTCGGCCAGGTGGCCGCCAGCATCCGCAGCAACCGCGTGCCCGATGCCTACCACGGCAAGGGCGTGCGCTACGCCGGCGAGCAGCTCTCCCTCAAGGAAGGCAAGAAGGTGTAGCGATTTGTCCCGGGCGGCCCTGGTCGAGCCTCGGCAACCCGCCGGAAATGCCCCGTCTCCACGGGGCGCATCTCGGCGGGATCCGCGGCCAGGCCGGTCGTTTCAGGCGTGTCCCCCTGGCGAAAAGACACCGGTTCTCCCGGCGCTCTTCGCCCTGGGGAAGAGAAGGACACGCTGCGAACTGCCATGCGTGACTTTGCGCCTTTGGGCGCGGGAGCGCGGGGTGGTTTGTGGCGGCCGCCGTACCAAGCCGGCGGCGAGTTGAAAAGGACAGAAAGAAACAATGAGCAAGCTCAGCAAGAAGGAACAGCGGATTCGCCGTCATCGCCATATCCGCAACAAGGTGTCTGGCACCGCCCAGCAGCCCCGTCTGTGCGTCTGCCGCACGGGCGCACACATTTACGCCCAGATCATCGACGACGAGGCTGGCGTGACCCTGGTGTCCGCCGCCACCGTGGAGAAGGTCTTCCGGGATCAGAAGCTGGCCGCCAACGTGAAGAGCGCGCAGGCCATCGGTGCCGCCATCGCCCAGCGGGCGTTGGAGAAGGAGATCAAGACCGTGGTCTTCGATCGTGGTGGATTCCCCTATCATGGCTGCGTGAAGGCCCTGGCCGACGCCGCTCGTGAGGCCGGTCTACAGTTCTAGTAATCACGACACCAAAGGGAGATTACATCCGTGGCAACTGCAATTGAAGAAAATGTGACCGTGGCCGAGGCCCCCGAGGCCACCGCCGCGGCCGCCCCCCGGAAGTCCGAGGGACGTCCCCAGCGCCGTGAAGGCCGCCGCGACCAGCGTCGTGAGCGGGAGGTTGAGCAGGACGAGTTCGAGGAGCGCACCATCGTTGTGAACCGTTCCACGAAGGTCGTGAAGGGAGGCAAGAACTTCTCCTTCAGCGCCCTGATCGTGGTTGGTGACAAGAAGGGTCGTGTTGGCATGGGCTTCGGCAAGGCCAACGAGGTCTCCGATGCCATCCGCAAGGGCGGCGAGCAGGCTCGTCGGCATCTGATGACGGTCCCCACCAATGGCGGCACCATCACCCACACCGTGGAAGCCCGCTTCTGCGCTGCGAAGGTGCTTGTGAAGCCCGCCAGCCAGGGTACTGGTGTCATCGCCGGCGGCGGCATGCGAGCCGTGCTGGAGCTGGCCGGAATCCAGGACGTCCTCGCGAAGTCCCTGGGCAGCAGCAACCAGGCCAACGTGGTGAAGGCCACCTTCGACGCCCTGAAGAAGCTGCGCACCAAGGCCGAGATGTTGGAGAAGCGCGACCTGAAGGCGCTCTAAGGAGGAACTTTCCATGAAGCTTCATGAACTGAAGAATACCTTCAACCGCCAGGCCCGCAAGCGCGTCGGCCGTGGTGATGGTTCCGGCAACGGCCGTACGGCCGGCCGTGGTGACAAGGGTGCGGGTGCCCGCGCGGGTGCCAAGCGCCGTCCCTACTTCGAGGGTGGTCAGATCCCCCTGATCCGCCGTCTGCCCAAGCGTGGCTTCAACCACGCCACCCATGTGGAGTTCGAGGTTGTGAACCTGGACACCCTGGAGGCGCATTTCGAGGCCGGCGAGGAAGTGACCCGCGAGATCCTGGAGCAGAAGAGCCTTCTTTCCAAGGAGGCGCTTCCTCTGAAGGTCCTGTGCCGCGGCGAGCTGACCAAGGCCCTGAAGGTCACCGCTGACAAGTTCAGCGCCCAGGCAAAGGCGAAGATCGAGGCCGTTGGCGGCACCGTGAATCAGCTGATGGCCTCCCACGATGAGGACAAGGCTGCCAAGCACGCCGCCCACGTGGCCTGCAAGAACAAGAAGAAGGCTCTCAAGGCTCAGGCCGAGGAGCTGAAGGGCTAGCGAGTCCCGGCCGCGAATCGTCTTTCGAGAAATGCGTTTCTCGGAGGAGGGTCCGCGGCCTCTTCTTACGGGGGAGGGCGCCGGCGCATCCGCCAGCGTCCTCTCGCCGTCCGCCTCTCTTTCTCTTTTTTTGCTGACTCCCCGGATGACAGTTCTCTTTTCCCGGGTGATGTCGCGGAGGCGGCGCAAAGACCGTCACAGCGAAGAAACGTTTCGGTCTTTTTGCGGATTCTCGCGGTTCCAGATGAATTTCCACCGTCCCGCCCTTGCGGTGGGTGGTGATTAGGGTATATTGACTCCCTGCTGTTTTTCCGTGGCCGCTACCGCCCTTTGGGGGCGGAATTGCTGTCGGATTCCCTTTCGTAAACTACACGTTCCCTCGAACCATACTGCCTATGTTTTCCGCCTATCTGAATTGCTTTAAGATTCCGGAATTGAGAAAGCGTCTTCTCTTCACCTTCGCCATGATCGCGCTGGTGCAGCTGACGGCGGCCATTCCCTGCCCCGGCATTGATCCGGCTCGTCTGAAGGAGCTCTTCGGAAATCTGAATTCCGACGCCGGCGCCTCCGGCATCATGGGCATGCTGAATCTCTTCAGCGGCGGCGCAATGGAGAAGTTCGCTATTGGCGCCTTGGGCATCATGCCCTACATCTCCGCGTCCATCATCCTGCAGCTGATGACCCCCGTGATCCCTGCGCTGAGCAAGATGACCCGCGAGGGCGAGAGCGGCATGCAGCAGTACAATTTCATCATGCGGTCTCTGACCGTGGTGGTTGCCATCGTGCAGGGCATCATGTTCTCCATGGCCATGATGGAGCCCGGTAGCGTGGGTCTGGGCGGCGCCTCTGTGGTGCTGAATCCCGGCATGGGCTTCATGGTCCAGACCATCATCATCCTGGTGGGTGGCTCCATGTTCATCACCTGGCTTGGCGAGATGGTCACAGAGCGCGGCGTGGGCAACGGCGCCTCCCTCATCATCACCGTGAACATCGTGGCGCGTATCCCCCAGGCTCTCATGAGCCTCTACCAGATGGTCTTCATCGGCAGCGCCACTGGCGAGAATCAGCTGACCTTCGTCCACCTGCTCATCCTCATCGCGCTCTTCATTGCGGTGACCGTGGGCGCCATCATCCTGACCGAGGGTATGCGAAAGATCCCCGTTCGCTATGCACAGCAGCGCTCTGTGGGAGGCTTCGGACGTTCCGCCGGCGTGCAGACCACCTATCTGCCTCTTCGCGTCAACTACGCAAACGTGATGCCTATCATCTTCGCGGGCGCCATCCTCTCCTTCTTCGAGATGCTCCTGCGCTACCTCCCCCAGGGAGCCTTCACCCAGTGGCTGGTGATTCACTTCCAGTATGGTAGCAATGGTTACATGGTCATCTACGCGCTGCTCCTCCTGCTCTTCGCCTTCTTCTGGGTTGCCAACCAGTTCAATCCCATCCAGATCGCCGACGACTTCCAGAAGAACAACGGATACATCCCCGGCATCCGCCCCGGAAAGCCCACCAGTGACTTCCTGGATCACGCCATGACCCGCATCACTCTGGCCGGCGCGCTGGGACTGCTGGTGCTGGCTATCCTGCCCATGATTCTGGCGACCTCCTTCCTGAAGATCCCCCACACCATCGCACAGTTCTTCGGCGGCACCAGTCTTCTGATTATCGTGGGCGTGATGCTGGATACTATGCGACAGATCCAGACCTACCTCATCAGCCGCAACTACGATGGATTCCTCTCCAAGGGTATCCTTCGCAATGGCCGCATGATGTAAAAGAAGGCTAGATAGCCCAAATACAAAAAAGGCAGGACGCCAAAAGGCGGCCTGCCTTTTTTGCGTCCTAGAGAGACGCAAAAAAAAAGGAGGAAGGAGGAAGGAGGAGGGAGGAAGTTAGGCCAGGGTTTCGTGCCGAAACCCATCGCCGGGAAGACCCGGCGATTGCGCCAAACGCGCTAGTTGGCGCGCAAAAAGGGAAAAGGAAAAAAATGCACCGTCAGTAGGCGGAAGAGATTAGGCGGGGGCACGGGGGGCGCAAGCCCCTCCGTCCTTTGGTTGGTTCCTGGCTAGGAAAGTGCAGTTATTCGGGGCATCATACCGGTTCTGGCATCAAAAGCGATACCGTACCGCCATTAGGCGGAATAGCGCCTGCGGCACCTTATAGACTAGCCACCATTTTGCCACGGGGCAAAATGCCCCGGCGTAGCAGAACCAGCGGAACGCTGGTGAACCGAAGCCGCGTAATTGCCAGGCACTTGCGTATATGCCGTTATTGGATCAAGGAGTCCTGTGGAATCCAGGCGGTTTGGCCGTCGTGGAGAGCGACCATGGTCCACTTGCCGTGGGAGCGGACGGCGGCTAATTCGGTGCCGACGGGGAGTGGGTTCGCCTGGAGGAGCTGGTAGGCTTCTCCGGGGCCCTTTCGGGGGAGGGCGTCTTGGGTGGCGACCACCGCGGGGGCGTGGGTTTGGCCCTGGTGGTAGTCATAGAGGAGTGTGGTGGTGAGGATGGCGCCTAGGACAAAGGCGGTGATAGCTAGATTCCGTGTGGCCCTTGGGGCGAATTTTGTGTGTCGTGCAAGCAGTCCTAGGAGGAGTGTGGCCCAGGCCAGTGCGATGGCGGTCATGGCGCGTTGGGAGAATCCCAGGAAGCGTTTGAGGGGATTTTGGGAGGGACCGGGGATGTCGGTGATATTGCAGGTTCTCCGTGCGTATGCCAGATTATCTCGGAGAGAGGGGCTGCGGGGATTGAATCGCTGTGCTTTGTTCAGGGCGAGGATTGCCTGGGGAAATTCCCCCTGGAGCAGGTGGAGTTCGCCCAGCTTTTCCAGGACGGCGCCATTGACATAGCCCTGTTCCAGGAGCGACTCGTATTTTTCAATGGCATCCTTTCGGGCATCGGAGGCCGCCTGGGGATCCCGGGACTCCATGGCGCGCGCCTCCGCCTGTGCCGCCTCCTGTCGGAGGGCTTCGGGGGAGGGTGTCTGGGCTGCGGGCAAGAGCAGTGTCAGGAGAAGAAGGAGAGTGGTGAGATATTTCGACATGGTATCGGGAAAGGGGGGCTATCCGTCGTGGGGGATCAGAGGCACTGTGTGTCCTGGCGGATTTCTTCGGCGAGGGCATTGGGATCCGCGGGCTGATTGCCGTAGAGGATTGCCTGGCAGCGTGCTTGCAGGGCGACGAGGGTATCGGCGTGTTCTGCCGCGACGCCATTCTTCGTCAAGGCGTCCTTGAGCTCCGCGAGAGAGAAGGGCGTGTTGAGAGTGAGGCGCGTCTTGAGGAATTCCTCCAGTGCCACGGACAGTTTTCGGGAGGCCTCGGCGTCAGCGGCATCCACATGGTTCAGCGCATGATCCAGCTTTCTACGCGCGGCCTGCCAGGGAAATCTCTTCTGGCGCGCCTGGAGAATCCGCTGGCGGATGGTGGGTTGGAGGAAATCCGCGGCGAGGAGTAGGATCGGCAACAGGATCAGCAGGAGCCAAGGTGCGCGGCGTGCGCCGGGG